>CAZJCW010000047.1:0-21700 GCA_964544365.1 uncultured Alsobacter sp. | reverse complement strand
TTTGCTTCGGCAACGCAGGAAATTCGCAGAAAGCCCGCGTAAGTCAACACGTGCTTTCCGGCGATGGGTGCCGGATCGGGAACCGGTGGAGAAGGAACTCGTTCCCCGGAGCGCGAGCCGCGCTCCGGCGAAGGTCATTCGGCCAATGCGAGGCGCCAGCGTTCCGGCGCTCGAGAGGCGGCCGCTTCCGTCATTCGCGCCCCGGCGATCCTGCGCAGGGTCGCCTGATCCGGCCGGAGGGGCGGCACCGACGGGTGCCGCAGTCCGGATCATGACGGGCCATCGGAGACCGGGCGGCGGAACCGCTCCGATGGCGCGCCTCAGGGTTGAAGGAGCTCGTCGCCTGCAACCGAGTCTGGGTGGCCGTCCAGGCCGCCCTGGGCCTGGGCTTCGAGCTTCTCGCGCTGCTCGGTGGCGTGCGAGTAGCGGAACATGGTGCGAACGAGCCGCAACGCTTCGCCGATGCCTTCCGCCTGGACGTCGTAATCGAAGTCGCCCGCGTCGATCTGCTTGATCGACCGGAGGGTGTCCGCCTCGATCGCCGCAAGGCGACGGCGGGTGTCGGGGCACCGCAGGAGTTCCCCGTGAAGGGCGTGCACCGTGTGCATGAGGGCTGCAATCGTGACCGTGTCGATCGCCAAACGCTTTTCGTCACTCATCTGGATCCGCCTCCGAGCGGGCCGGGGTTCTGGCCCGGTGTCTTCGTTGTCCCGAATGTGGGACAACCCCGGTCATGAAGATGTGCGCAAACGCACATCGAGAGCGTGGCTGGACTTCAAGGCGAGACGCCGGAACGCTGACCAACCACAGGCACGCAAACGCACCGGACGTGCCGGCACCGCTCCTCAGACCTGACGGAGATCGCCAAAGGCGTTCTCCTGGGCGCGCCGGGTGGCCTCCCTGGCGCGCGCGGCCTCCCGCCGCCGCAATATCTCGTAGCCGATCGCACCGGCCACGGTGACCAAGATCAGGATGACGCCGAGCGCATTGACGGCCGGCGTCAAACCCGTCCGGACCTTCGACGCGATGAAGATCGTCAACGTCGTGTCCGTTCCGCGAGTAAACAACGTGGTGTTGTAATTTTCAAACGACTGGAAGAACGCGAGCACCGCCCCGGAGGCGATTGCCGGACGCAGATGCGGAAACAACACACGTCGGAATGTCTGGGCATGGGTGGCGCCCAGATCCAGCGCCGCCTCCTCCAGCGAGGGGTCGAAACGCTGCAGGCGGGCCAGCACCATCAGCATGACATAGGCCGCGATGAAGCTGGACTGGCCGATCACGGCGAGATGCAGGCCGCCCTTCACGCCGAGCCGCTCCCAGAACACCAGCGTCGAGATGCCGATGATGACGCCGGGGGTGAGGAGCGGCGAAACCATCACCGCGTAGAGGATCGTGCGGGCCTTGCGGTGCAGGCTCGACAGGAGCATGGCGGCGGCGACGCCGATGGGGACCGAGACGAGGATGACGGCGAACGCCACGACGATGCTGTTCCACAGCGCCCGCCACATCTGCTGGTCGTTCCACAGCACCTCGAACCAGCGGGTCGTCGTGCCCAGCCACGGCGTCACGGTGGGGAAGCGGCTGGTGTTGAAGGTGGCCGCGACCATGATCGCGAGCGGCAGGAACAGGTAGAGCAGGAACAGGACCATGTAGGCCTGAAGCAGTCTCTCGGACGCCTTCATTCCCGTCATGGCCGTTTCCTCACCTGGCGATGTCGGTGAGGCCGACGCGGAAGATCCGCATCATGGCCAGGATGAAGGCGACGCAGAGGCCGAGCAGGACGAAGGCGTAGGCGGAGCCGCGGGGCCAGTTCTGGCCCTCGAAGAACCACTGGTAGATCGTCTCGGTGAACCAGCGCGTGCCGGGCGAGCCCAGCAGGGCCGGCACGACATAGGACGACGCCGCCAGGACGAAGACCATGATGCAGCCCACGGCGATTCCCGGCTTGGCGTGGGGGATCACGATGCGCCAGTGGATCCGCCAGGTCGGCGCGCCGAGGTCCTGCGCCGCCTCGATCTGGTTGCGATCGAGGGTCTGCAGGGCGTTGTAGAGCGGGAACATCATGAAAAGCAGGAAGGCGTAGGTCATTCCGATCAGGACGCCGCCCGAACCGGACAGCCAGCGGACCGGCTTGTCGAGGAGGCCCAGCGCCAGCAGGACCGCGTTCAGCGGGCCGTTGAAGGCGAGGACGATGTACCAGGAGAAGGTCCGCAGGATCTCGTTGATCCAGAAGGGAACCACCAGAAGCAGCAGCAGGAAGCCGACGCGATCGGCGGACGCGACCTTGGCGAGGTAGAACGCGACGGGGTAGCAGACGACGAGACAGATGCCCGTCACCAGCGCGGAGCCCCAGATCGTCCGCAGGAAGACGCGGAAGTCGTCCGGGAAGTCCCAAGCCAGAATGTCGATCCCGCGGAACAGCGAGGCGTAGTTCTCGAGGGTGTAGATGTCCTTCGGCCCGCCGATCTCGGGCGTCGGGAGGTTCGGATGGAACGAGTACTCGACCATCACGAAATACGGCAGGACGACCATGCCGACGACCCAGACGCCGGTCATGAGGAGGATGAGGAGGCCGAGCGGCGTGCCGTAGCGGCGGAAGATCTCGGCCATGGCCTCAGCTCCGGGCCAGGGGCCCGTCCGGCAGGACGATGGCGTTGGCGGGATCGAAGGCGACGTCGAGGGACGCGCCCTCCTGCGGGGGAGCGCCGGCGCCGTCATTGGGAAGCTGCACGAGGATGGGGCCGCCGGCCGGGCCCCTCAGGAACACGTTCGCGAAGCTGCCCTCGAAGTCGACGTGGGTGACGCGGCCGGCGAGGCGGTTGGCGGCGTCGCCCGGCGACGCCTCGCGCAGGCGTTCGGGGCGCACGAAGAGGATGGCGGCGGCACCCGCGGCGAGACCGGGGCCAGCCCGGCCGACCAGGCGCCCGGCGGGCGTGTCCACGGCGGCGAGGCCGCCGGCGAGGCTCGCCACCGGACCGGCGAAGGCGTTGTTCTCGCCGACGAAGGTGGCGACGAACGGCGTGGCGGGTTCGTCGTAGATCGCCTTGGGCGGCCCGACCTGCTCCAGCACGCCGCGCGACATGACGGCGACGCGGTCCGACATGGTGAAGGCTTCGCCCTGGTCATGGGTGATGTAGATGAAGGTGACGCCGGTCTTTTTCTGGATGGCGCGCAACTCGGCGCGCATGTGCTGGCGCAACTTCAGGTCGAGTGCGGAGAGAGGCTCGTCCAGCAGCATGACCTGCGGCTCGACCGCCAGCGCGCGGGCGATGGCGACGCGCTGCTTCATCCCGCCGGACAGTTCGTCGATGCGCTTGTCGGCGGCTCCGGGCAGCGCGATGAGCTCGAGCAGTTCCTCGGCGCGCTTGCGGCGCTGCGCCTTGCCGACGCCGCGGACCTCGAGGCCGAAGGCGATGTTTTCCCAGACGCTCATGAGCGGGAAGAGCGCGAGGTTCTGGAAGATGAGCGCGGTCGGCCGGCCGTTGGGGCCGATGCCCGCCATGTCGCGCCCGCCGATCCGGACCGTGCCTTCGCTGGGCTGCGTGAAGCCGGACAGGATGCGCAGGATGGTCGTCTTGCCGCAGCCGGAGGGCCCCAGGAAGCTGAAGAACTCGCCGGCCTTGACCACGAGGCTGACGTCGCGCACGGCCGTCACCGCGCCGAAGCGCATCGTCACGCCATCCAGTTCGACGTCCTGGCTCATCTGACGTCCTGGGTCATGGGATCCGGCTCGGGGGTGGGCGGCGCGTTGCGGCGACCGGAGGTCCGGCCCCGCAGGGAACGGGTCCTCCCGGTATCCCGCACCCGACCCTTTCCCGCGTCACGGGAGAGGGAGCAGGGGCTCGCGTCCGGGCGACGTGACCTTCCCCGCGACGCGGGGAAGGTCGATGGAGTGCCCGGCGGCCGATCAGGCCGACATGAAGCGCTTGGCGTACTCGGTGCGCTTGGTGATGAACCAGGACGGCTGCACCGGCCACCACCAGATCTTCGACAGGGCGTCGCCCGGGAAGGCGGTCTCGAGCAGCTTGCGCTGGTTGGCGTCCATGCCGGCGCCGGCGCCCTTGGAGGTCGAGAACGCGCCGAAGGCGTTGCCATAGGCCGCGCCGCCCTCGGGGGAGTTGATCCACGAGACCCAGGCGTGGGCCTGGTCGACGTTCTTGGCGCCCTTGAAGATCGAGAAGTTCTGCAGCCAGCACACCGTGCCTTCCTTGGGCGCGATGTAGCCGATCGGGAAGCCTTCCTTCATCAGGGCGGAGGCCGAGGTGTCCCAGCACATGCCGATGACGCAGCCATTGGTGCGGAACGCACCCTGCGCCTCGTTCTCGTTCGACCAGAACTGGGCGACGTTCTTGCGCTTGGCGAGGACGAACTTCAGGATCTCGTCGTAGTTCGCCGTCATCTTCGCCTCGTCGACGAAGCTGTCGTTGAACTTGTGCGGCAGCCGGCCGGCGGCCTCGAGCGCCCGGCCCGCGGCGACGAGGCCGGAATGGCCGCGCAGCGTCAGCTTGCCGGCGTACTTGTCGTCGAAGAGGTCCATCAGGCTGGCGGTGCCATAGGCCAGCGGAGCCTCCTTCGTGTTGAAGGTCAGCGACTCCGAGCCCCACACCGAGGTCAGGCCATAGCGCTTGCCGCCGATGACGGCCTGCGCCGCTGCGCCGCCCTGCAGGAAGGCCGGCTCCACGCCGTCGAGATTGGCCTTCTTGTCGTCCCAGGGCTGCAGGTAGTCGTTCTCGACCCAGTTCGACACGCGGTCGGCGGTCGGCTCGACGATGTCGAAGGTGCCGTTGGACGCGCCGCCGGCCTTGGCCGCGGCGAGCATCTCGTCCTGGTTGCCGAAGCCCGTGAAGTTGACCTTGATGCCGGTCTTCTTCTCGAAGGCCGCGAACACCTTCGGCAGGTCGTCGTAGCCGGCCCAGCCCATGAAGTTCAGGACGCCGGACGACGCCATCGCGGACCGCATGATCCACGGCGATGCGACGGCCACGGCGCCGGCGGCAGCGCCGGCCTTGAGCAGCCGGCGACGGCTGACAGTCGAAAATTCGGTCATGGTCTCATCCCTCCGTTGGGCCCGCGCGACACGCGCCGACCGGTTGTTCCGCACGCGTCGGCGCTCAGGTCCTGCGCGCGTGCCATCTCTTGTCGACTTTTGCCGTCAGTTTAGTGACAGCCGAACACGCTCCACAAGCGCAGTGTGACAGTTCGGCTGCGCCGAGATGACGCCGCGCTTCCATGCGACCTCCGCTTGCGGGATCACGACGCGGTCACGGCGAGATGGGGATCGGCAGGCCGAAGAAGATCACGCCGCTGGCAGGAAACGCCTCGCCCGCGCGCCGCGGCGGCGGCTCGGGGGCGGCAAGGATCATCGCCCAGAAGGGACCGCCCGGCCCGTCGGCGCGGGCCACGCCGATGCGGGCGACCCCGCGCGTCAGCATGTTGGCGCGGTGACCGGAGGAGGCTGTCCATGACGCCATGGCCTCGGCCAGCGTCCGCTGGCCGGCGGCGATGTTCTCGGCGGCCTGGGTGGTCCTGATACCGGCGGCGGCGAGGCGCGAGGAGAAGCTGCCGCCCACGTCATGGGACATCGTGCCGGCGTCGCGCATGGCCCGGGCGTGAGCCTCGGCGGCCCGGGCGAGTGCCGGATCGGCCGCCACCGGAGCGAGGCCGGCGGCGGAGCGAAGGCGGTTGACGTCGGCCGCGGCGGCCGACGACAGGGCGCCGGCCGGCTTCGGGCGCGGCGCGGACTGCGCAACCGACGGCGGTGCAGCGCCCAGGAAGAGGAGGGCCGCCAAAGCTGCCCGGGCCGCGGCGAGACGACGACTCATGAGCCGCCCCCGCCGGAGCCCGCAGCATGGGAAGTCAGAGCGACGTCACCAGCGGCTGGGCGGCAAACGCCCAGCGCGCGACGGTCACGGCCACCACGGCCAGCATGCATCCCATCACGGTTCCGCCGGCGATGACGCCCGCCACCACGGCGGAGCGCAAGCGAAGCGGACCATCTGCCATCGTCTTGCCGATCATGACTGCCTCCCGCGGCCCGGTTGATCCGAGGTCCGACGAGAGCACCATGGCAGGGAGCGGGCGGGGCGGATGTGCGTTTGCACACGTCAGGGTTGTTCCTCTGCAAGGCCGCGCGGAAGAGATCTCGTGATCTCAAGCCTGACCCCGAGCAGGACGCGCCCGCCGGTTACGGACCAAGCGGTATCCCAGCAGCACGGCGAGGATCAGCGCGTAGATCACAGGCCATGTGATGTCCCGCTTCACGAGCCACCAGTAGTGCACGACACCGAGGATCGCGACGGCGTAGACCACCTTGTGAAGGCGGTTCCAGCGCTCGGCGCCGAGCCGGCGGATCCACCCCCGGGTCGACGTGACGGCGAGCGGCGTCATCAGCAGCAGCGCGGCGAACCCGACGGTGATGAAGGGCCGCTTCCAGATGTCCTTCACGATCCCCGCAAGGTCGAAATACTGGTCGAAGGCCACGTATGCGGACAGGTGGAGGACGCCGTAGGCGAAGGCGAAGAGCCCGAGCATGCGACGGTACTTGATGGGCCAGTTCCAGCCGCTGACCCGGCGCAGCGGCGTCACGGCCAGGCTGATCAGGAGGAACTGCAGGCACCACTCGCCGGTCTCGTGCACGATCCGCTCGGCCGGGTTGGCGCCGAGCGACAGCGGATCGAAGAGCACGGCGTAGGCGAGAAGGCCGAGGGGGACGCAGCCGGCCGCGAACACGACCGGCTTGGCCGCGCGGACAGGGTCGCGCCACCACGCCGCGGAGGGCGGGCGGCGGGCGGCGGCGATGCCGGCCGTGGACATCAGAAGTTCGACTTCAGGTCCATGCCGGCGTAGAGCGAGGCCACCTGCTCCCCGTAGCCGTTGAACATCTCCGTCTGCCGGCTGGCGAAGAGGCCCGGCAGAACGCGCTCGCGCTTCTGGCTCCAGCGCGGATGATCGACGTTGGGATTGACGTTCGAGTAGAAGCCGTACTCGGAGGGTCCGGCCAGCATCCAGGTCGTCTTCGGGGCTTCCTCGACGAACTCGATGCGCACGATCGACTTGCCGCTCTTGAAGCCGTACTTCCACGGCACGATGAGCCGCACGGGAGCGCCGTTCTGGTTCGGCAGGGTCTCGCCGTACAGGCCGACCGTCATCAGCGTGAGCGGATGCATCGCCTCGTCGATGCGCAGGCCCTCGACATAGGGGAAGTCGATGAAGGGGATCCGCAGCCCGGTCATCGTCTCCTTCTGCTCGGCGGTGACGAACTTGACGTACTTCGCCCGGCTCGTCGGGTTCACCATGGCGGCCAGCCTGTTGAACTCGAAGCCCACCCACGGCACGACCATCGACCACGCCTCGACGCAGCGGAAGCGGTAGACCCGCTCCTCGAGCGGCAGCTTCAGCAGATCCTCGATGCCGATCGTCATCGGCTTCTCGACGGCGCCCGCGATCTCGATGGTCCAGGGCCGGACCTTCAGCGCACCGGCGTTCTCGGCCGGGTCGCTCTTCCCGGTCCCGAACTCGTAGAAGTTGTTGTAGGTGGTGACGAGCTTCTTCGGCGTGAGCTCGTCCTTGACCTGGAACGCGGCGTTGCGCGGCGCGGCGAGGGGCTGGATCAGCTGCTGCGCCCGCGCCTCGTCGCCCGGCCAGGACGCACCGGCCGCAGCGGCGGCAGCGACGGACGCCTGGATGAAGCGCCGCCTGTCGAGCCACACCTCCTTCGGCGTGATCTCCGAGGGACGGATGGGGGCGGGGCGTCCATGTCGCATCGTTCACTCCAGCCGAAAAGCCTCGCAGCCGGACATCGGGCAGCGGGCGTCGTCGTCAAGTCGAAGGAAGCGCCCGCGGTGTTACGGCGGCAAGTCAATTTTTCGCGTGATGCCCCGGCAGGAGCATGCGCCGTGCGGCGTCGTCGATTGCATGCTAGTCTTCCCGGACAGCGCCTCACACCGGAGGATGCCATGACCACGACTTGCCTCGAGGTCTCGTGCGTATCGCTCGCCCTGCTGGTCCTGACCGCCGCGCCCGCCCTGCCCTGCCCCATCGACAGTCTCGCCGGCGTGCTCGCACGGGCCGAGGACGCCCGCTCCTGGAGCGAGTTCTGGGAGGACATGGATCCCGGCGAGGCACAGGCGGAGCTGCGCCGCGCCCGCTGGCTCTACGGGAGGGCGGAGCGTCGGCTGCTGCAGAGCGACTGCCTCGACGCTGACGACGGCGCGGGCTACCGGCTCGCGACCGCCAACGGCCAGCGCTGGGTGAGGCGGGCCCTGGCGAGCCGGTCGCAGCCGGCGGGGGTGGCGGCGGTGGCGGCGGTCAACCCGCGATGAACGCCTGCACGTCCGCCCGCCGTGGCAACGGCGCCACCGCGCCGTAGCCCTGCGTCGACAGGGCCGCGGCGGCGTTGGCATAGGCGGCGGCGGCGAAGGCATCGCCGCCGTTGCGCAACCATTCCGCGAGGAAGGCGCCGTCGAAGGCATCGCCGGCTCCCGTCGCGTCGATGGCATCGACCACCCGCGCCGCGATCCTGCGGGTGGCCTCGGGCGTCGCCACCATGGTGCCGTCCTTGCCCAGGGTCAGGGCGACGACCTTGCAGCCGAGGCCGAGATAGTACGCGCAGATGTCCTCGGGCCGCTCCAGGCCGGTGAGCTGGCGGGCGTCGTCGAGGCCGGGAAGGCAGATGTCGCTTTTCGCCACGGCGGCGTGGATCACCGCCCGGGCCCGCTCCAGCGGCCACAGCCGCAGGCGCAGGTTGGTGTCGTAGCTGACGGTCGTGCCCGCCTCCCGCGCCAGCGCGATGGCATGGAACACGGCGTCGCAGGCGGTGGTGGAGATGGCCTGGCTGATCCCGGAAACGTGCAGCACGCGCGACGCGGCGATCAGGTCGGCCGGGATGTCGGCCGGCGTCATGCGGCTCGCCGCGGACCCGGCGCGGTAGTAGCTGAAGGCGTGGCCCTGCGGACCGTGGGTGATGAAGTAGATGCCGGTGGAGGCGTCCGCCCGGCTCGTCACCCGGCTGCGGTCGACGCCTTCCGCGTCCCACAGCGCGAGGAAGTCGCGACCGAAGGCATCGTCGCCCACCGCGGTGACATAGGCGGTGCGGGCGCCCAGTCGGGCCGCGGCGATGGTGGCGTTCGAGGTGTCGCCGCCGTGGCCCGGCAGGTAGAGCCACTCGCCGCCGCGCTGGACGTGGTTGAACTCCATCAGGGGTTCGCCGAGGCCGGTGATGTCGATCGTCTTCATGGTGTTCCGCACGTCCGGGGCGGACGATCCGCCGCGGCGCGACGATGGACGAGCCGCCGGCCCGCGGCAAGGCCCCGCGGCCGTCACCCGGCCCGCTCCCGGGCGACCGGGCCGGGCCCCCTTGAAGGGTGCCGGAGGCACGGCCATATTCCGGATGTGGTTTCCGTCAGGAAATGGCCCCGCAAGGGGTTCGGGGATGCTGCAATCGCGGGCCCCGCACGAAGTGCCTCGAAACAGGGCTTCGCCAGGGTTTTGTCATGTCGCGCGTGCCTTCGCTGTCTTCGCCTTTCCTGCTCGGCTTCGACGAGGTCGAGCGGGCGCTCACACGGGTCGCGAAGGCGGCATCGGAGGGGTATCCGCCCTACAACATAGAGCGGGTCGCCCGCGCGGGGAACGAACCCGAAACCCTGCGGATCACGCTGGCCGTCGCGGGGTTCACCCGCGACCAGCTCGAGATCACGCTGGAGGAAAACCAGCTCGTGATCAGGGGTCGCCAGGTCGACGACAAGGAACGCGAGTTCCTTCATCGCGGCATCGCGGCGCGGCAATTCCAGAGGGCATTCCTGCTTGCGGACGGGCTCGAGGTCCGCGGCGCCGACCTGTCGAACGGGCTCCTGTCCATCGACCTCGTGCGCCCGGAGGCCGAGCGCATCATCCGCAAGATCGACATCCTGGCGCGGGAGTGACTGGCCCGCGTCTTGCTTCTTCCCCCCTCAGTCCGCTCCGCTCAAAGGAGGGTGCGATGAACGAAGAGACCAAGACGACCGAGACCCACGGCGCGACGATCACGCCGCAGGCGCTTGCCCAGATGGGCGGCGGCAAGATCGCCTATGTGCGGGCGATCCGCTCCGACGAGCTCAACCGGCTGTTCCCGCAGGCGCCGACGCTTCAGCCGGGGCTCGACCTGTTCGCCCTGCTCGGCGCGGACGGCACGCCGATCATCGTGACCGACGACCGGAACACGGCGATCGCGAATGCGTGGGAACACGACCTGGTGCCCGTCAGCGTCCACTGACGGTTGCGACGGGCGGACGGTCGAGGGTTCAACGGACGATCCCCTCGACCGCCGCGATCAGGCGCTCGATGTCCTCGGCGCGCGACAGGCGGTGGTCGCCGTCGCGAATCAGGGTGGTGACGACGTCGTCGCCGGGCATGTGCTCGACGACGGCCATGGCGTGCTTCCACGGCACGTCCGGATCCTGCATGCCCTGCAGCACATGGACCGGGCATCCGGTGACGATGGGCGGGCCATCCAGCATGAGATGACGGCGGCCGTCCTCGATCAGGCCCCGGGTGATCGGGTAGGGCTGGTCGGCATAGGCCGAGGGGCGGTGCCAGACGCCCTCCTCCATGACCAGCCTCCGCACGGCGTCGGGCAAAGCCGACCACATCAGCGCCTCGGTGAAATCGACGGCGGGGGCGATGAGCACGAGGCCGCCGAAGGGCTCGCCCCGGGCCATGGCCGCGCGCGCGGCGAGCAGCGCGATCCAGCCGCCCATCGACGAGCCGACGACGATCGGCCTTGCGCCGGCAAAGCCGCCGATCACGGCCTGCGCCTCCTCCAGCCAGCGCGAGATGGTGCCGTCCTCGAAACGGCCGCCCGACCGGCCGTGGCCGGAGTAGTCGAACCGCAGAACGGCCCGCCCCGTGCGCTCGCCCCACGCGTCGAGCGCCATCGCCTTCGTCGAGTCCATGTCCGAGCGGAAACCGCCCAGCCAGACGACCGTCGGGCCGGAGCCGCCGCGGCGGCGGATGGCGATGGCGCGGCGTTGCTCACCGGGACCAACGTCGAGAAATTGCAGTTCGCCGTCTTGCACCGTAAACCTCGACTGCACCGTTGGCCGGACCGATTCAGGGACACGGCCGCCTCGCCGTCTTGATACACCCGCCCGGAGCCTGATGCGACCGCTGCAGTCCTCCCCCTTCTCGCCGGGCGCCTCGCCGCTGGCCGGGCGGACGATCCTCCAGATCGTCCCCGACCTGGAGGCGGGCGGCGTGGAGCGCACGACGGTCGACATCGCCGCCGCGCTGGCCGCGGCCGGCGCGCGGGCCCTCGTCGCGACGACCGGCGGGCGGCTGGTGCCCGAGCTGCAGGCGAAGGGCGGGATCTTCGTGCCCTTCCCGGCGGCGGCGAAGAACCCGCTGGTGATGCTCGCCAACGTCCGCCGGTTGCAGCGGTTGTGCCGGGAGGAGGGCGTCGAGGTGCTTCACGCCCGGTCCCGGGCGCCGGCCTGGAGCGCGCTGGCGGCGGCGCGCGGCCTCGGCCTGCCCTTCGTGACGACCTATCACGGCGCCTATGCGGGGCGCTCCGCGGCCAAGGTGCTGTACAATTCAGTGATGGCCCGTGGCGACGTGGTGATCGCCAATTCCCACTACACGGCGGACCTCATCGCCCGGAACCACCCCTTCGCGCGCGACCATGTCCGCGTCATCCACCGCGGCACGGACCTGCGGGCCTTCTCGCCGCGGGCGGTGGAGCCGGAGCGCGTCGAGAGGCTGCGCACGGCGTGGGGCGTCGACCCGGACAAGCGGATCGTGCTGCTGGCGGCGCGCCTGACCGGCTGGAAGGGCCAGTCGGTGCTCGTCGAGGCGACGCGCCGCCTCGTCGACGCGGGGCATGGCGACATCGCCGTGGTGCTGGCCGGCGACCCGCAAGGCCGCGAGGGCTTCGTGCGCGATCTCGACGCGCTGATCGCCCGGCTCGGCCTGCAGGACGTGGTCAAGCGGGTCGGGCACTGCAGCGACATGCCGGCCGCCTTCCTCGCCGCGGCGCTCGTCACGGTTCCCTCCACCGAGCCCGAAGCGTTCGGACGCTCGGCCGTCGAGGCGCAGGCGATGGGCGCGCCCGTGGTCGTGACCGACCACGGCGCGGTGCCGGAAACGGTGCTCGCGCCGCCGCAGGTTCACGCCTCCGCACGCACGGGCTGGCGCGTGCCGCCCGGCGACGTCGCGGCGCTGGCCGACGCCATGGCTGCGGCGCTGGCGATGGGCGCGAGCGCGCGCGACGCCCTGGCCGGGCGCGCGAGGGCCCATGTCGAGCAGCATTTCTCGCTCGACCACATGATCACCGAGACGCTGGACGTCTACGCCGCGCTGCTGGCGCGCAGCCGCGGCTAGGCCCGCGTCGCGCTTGCACAGCGGCCTTGCTGTCCTATAGGTAGCGCCACCGCGGCCGAAGGGCCGGTCCTGACACGAATGAAGTGATTCCCATGGCCGACAAGCGCGTGAAGAAGGTCGTGCTCGCCTATTCCGGCGGTCTCGACACCTCGATCATCCTGAAGTGGCTGCAGACGACCTATGGCTGCGAGGTCGTGACCTTCACCGCCGACCTGGGCCAGGGCGAGGAGCTCGGCCCGGCGCGCGACAAGGCGCTGCTGCTCGGCATCAAGCCCGAGAACATCTTCATCGAGGACGTGCGCGAGGAATTCGTGCGCGACTACGTCTTCCCGATGTTCCGCGCCAACGCCCAGTACGAGGGGTTGTACCTGCTTGGAACGTCCATCGCGCGCCCGCTGATCGCCAAGAAGCAGATCGAGATCGCCGAGAAGGTGGGCGCGGACGCCGTTTCGCACGGCGCGACCGGCAAGGGCAACGACCAGGTGCGGTTCGAGCTCGGCTACTACGCGCTGAAGCCCGACATCACCATCATCGCGCCGTGGCGCGAATGGGACCTGCGCTCGCGCGAGCAGCTGATCGCCTTCGCCGAGCAGAACCAGATCCCGATCGCCAAGGACAAGCGTGGCGAGGCCCCGTTCTCGGTCGACGCCAACCTGCTGCACGCATCCTCGGAGGGCAAGGTGCTCGAGGATCCGTCCGTCGAGGTCCCCGACTACGTCTACTCGCGCACGATCGACCCGGAGAGCGCGCCGGACAAGGCCACGGTCATCACCGTCGACTTCGAGAAAGGCGACGCGGTTGCCATCGACGGGGTGAAGATGTCCCCCGCGACCCTGCTGACGAAGCTCAACGCGCTCGGCCGGGCGAACGGCATCGGCCGCCTCGACCTCGTCGAGAACCGCTTCGTCGGCATGAAGAGCCGCGGCATGTACGAGACGCCCGGCGGCACGATCCTGCTGCAGGCCCATCGCGGCATCGAATCCATCACGCTCGACCGCGGCGCGGCGCACCTCAAGGACGAGCTGATGCCGAAATACGCGGAGCTCATCTACAACGGCTTCTGGTTCTCGCCGGAGCGCGAGATGCTGCAGGCGCTGATCGACAAGTCCCAGGAAGCCGTGACCGGCCGTGTCACGCTGAAGCTCTACAAGGGCTCCGCCTGGGTGATCGGCCGCGAGAGCCCCTATTCGCTGTACGACCAGGATCTCGTGACCTTCGAGGAAGGCGCGGTCGCCTACGATCACCGCGACGCGGCCGGCTTCATCCGGCTGAATGCCCTGCGCCTGCGCACCCTCGGGGCCCGGAAGCGCAAGCACGGCATGTGAAGCCTGCGGTCTCCCTCCCCGGTCAGCTCCGCCGCCTGCGCCGCCATCCCCGGCCGGAGCGGCGCAGCCGAACGGGGTAAGGGGATCCGGAAACCGCGTCGCGCGGCCGGGAATCTCCGGCACGAAGCGTCCTCCGTTGGCCCCTGCGTCCCTGTCCCGACCGGCTGCGCCGGTCGCCGGGGATAACGGCGGGGGGCCTCTCACCGTTTCTCCCCTTTCACGACCCCCGTCATTGCCACGGTGTCGACACCGTCGCGCGTCACAGGCGTCGGGACGCCGAGCGCGGACACCGTCCGGTTCCTGTAGCGTCAGGTGTCGATGCGCTCGCGGTTCGCCGCCGGAGCGCAAGCTCGGCCGCACGTCCCGCGGCCTCGTCGTTCACGGTTGCGTGGCGCACCCTTCGTCGCGGTTGCCGCGGGTGCATGCGCGACCGACAATCTTGTGACGCCGGCCGGACGAGGCCGGCAGGAGGATCGGAATTCGTTGAAGCGCTGGCGGGGCTGGCTGACGACAGTGGCCGTGACGGTGGGAATCGCCGCCGCGATGGCGCTCGGCATCTATGCCGTGACACGGCCGGCGATCGTGCGGATCGCCGTCTCGTCGACAGGCGACGACGTGAAGATGCTCGCAAGGGCGGCGCAGATCCTCTCGCGCGACCGTGCGTCCGTCCGAATCAAGCTCATTCCCGTGAACGGACCGGCGGACGCGGCCGCGGCGCTCGACGCCCGCTCGGCCGACCTTGCCGTCATACGCACCGACGTGGCGGTTCCGGCGGCGGGCGAGACGGTGGCGATCCTGCGCCGGGAGGCGGCACTCTTCGTTGCCCGCAGCGATGCCGGGCTGACGGACGTCTCCAGCCTCGCGGGCCACGACGTCGTCATCGTCGGCGGGGCGGAGGCCGACGCGACGCTGCTCGAGTCGATCCTGCGGCACTACGAGATCCCGGGCCACCGCGTGAAGTGGCGCACCGTCGACGTCATGGCCCTGTCCGACGAGGTCGCCCTGCGCGGCGCCGATGCCGTCTTCGTGGTGGGGCCGCTCACGGGGCCACGCGTCGCCGACACGGTGAAGGCGGTGGCGGCAGCGGGCGGCGCGCCGGCCTTCGTGCCGATTGCCGAGGCGGAGGCGATGGCGCTGCGCCAGTCCGCCTTCGAGCCGGTCGAGATCGTGCGCGGGGCCTTCGGCGGCACGCCGCCCAAGCCGGCGGACCCCTTGACCACGCTCGGCCTGTCCTGGCGGCTGATGGCGCACCAGACCCTCGACAACGGTGTCGTCGCGGATCTCACGCGGCGGCTCTTCATGATGCGGACGGATCTCGCGCGCACGGTGCCCGCCGCCGAACTCATGGAGACGCCGGAGCTCGACAAGGGCGCGCGCCTGCCGGTGCACACCGGCGCGGCGGATTTCTTCCAGGACGAGGAAGAAACCTTCATGGACCGGTACGGCGACTGGATCTACGTCGCGGCCATGCTCCTGGGGTTCGGGGCGTCCGCCATCGCGGCGGTCGCGACGCGGATGCGCTCGCGCGTTCACAGGCACACGCAGCGGATCGAGCACCTGCTGTCCCTCGTGGGCCGGGCGCGGGTGGCGGCCGCCACCGAGGAGCTCGACGCGCTGGAATCCGAGGCCGATTCCGTCGTCGCGGAGACGCTGACCGCCGCCGCGGACCCCCCGGATGCCGCGCGGCTCGCCGCATTGTCCTTCGCGCTCGACCAGGTGCGCCATGCGGTGGCCGACCGACGGCGCATGCTGCGCCCGCGCGAGGCCGGGGCCGGCGACATCGCCTGGCGGGGCGCGCCGTGACGTGGACGCGCCGCAGCGTCCTCGGCGGAGCGGCCGCCTGGCTCGCCGCGCCGGCGATCAGCCGCGCCGCGGACCGGCCGCGCGCGACCCTCGGCGTGCAGTCGGGAGACGTCACGGCCGACTCCGGAATCGCCTGGACGCGCGCCGACCGGCCGGCGCGGGCGCTCGTCGAGGTATCCACCACCGAGAGCTTTCGCGAGATCCTCTCGACCTCGCGGGTCGACCTGCTGCCCGAGGCCGACCTGACGGGCAAGGTCCTGCTCGACGGGCTGCCGGCGGGGCAGGACATCTTCTACCGCTTCGTGCTGTCCGACCTTCAGGAGCCGGCGCTGCGCGGCGACGCCATCGTCGGCCGGTTCCGCACGGCGCCGTCCGACCCGGCCCGCTCCGTGTCGTTCGTCTGGTCCGGCGATACGGTGGGGCAGGGCTGGGGCCTCGATCCGGACCGGGGCGGCATGCGGACCTATGCCACCATGCTCGGCCATCGGCCCGACTTCTTCATCCACAGCGGCGACACGATCTACGCCGACAACCCGCTGCAGGCCGAGGTGGCGCTGCCGGGCGGCGGGGTCTGGAAGAACCTGCTGGTGCCCGAGAAGCTGAAGGCGGCCGAGACGCTGGACGAGTTCCGTGGCAACTGGCGCTACAATCTCCTCGACGGGAACCTGCGCGCCTTCAACGCCGCCGTGCCCACGCTGGCACAGTGGGACGACCACGAGGTCACGGACAACTGGTGGCCGGACCAGCCGCTCGACCAGCCGACGCATCGGCGACGCGGCTATACCGAACGGTTCATGACGCCGCTGGCGGCCCGCGCCTCGCGTGCCTTCCACGAGTACATGCCCACCCGGCAGGCGCCGCAGGAGCCGGGGCGCGTCTACCGGAAGGTGAGCTACGGGCCGCACTGCGACGTCTTCCTGCTCGACATGCGCAGCTACCGGGGTCCGAACGGCGAGAACCGGCAGGCCGGGATGGGCCCGGATGCTGCGCTGCTGGGGGCGGCGCAGCTCGCCTGGCTGCAGCGGGAGCTGGCCGGCTCGCGCGCGACGTGGAAGTTCATCGCCGCGGACCAGCCGATTGGCCTGATCGTCCATGACGACTTCATGACCCGGACGGGGAGCGAGGCGGTGGGCCAGGGAGACGGGCCGCCGCTGGGGCGCGAACTGGAGATCGCCGCGCTGCTGCGCTTCATCCGCGACGCCGGCGTGCGCAACACGGTGTGGCTCACGGCCGACGTCCACTACACGGCCGCGCACCGGTACGATCCCGGCCGGGCCACGTTCCAGGAGTTCGAGCCGTTCTGGGAGTTCGTCTCCGGGCCGATCCACGCCGGCACCTTCGGGCCGAACGCCCTCGACCCGACCTTCGGCCCGCAGGCCGTCTTCGTGAAGGCGCCGCCGCCGGGGCAGTTCAACCTGCCGCCATCGGCGGGACTGCAGTTCTTCGGCCATTGCGCCATCGAGGGCGCCTCCGGCCGGCTGACGGTGACGCTGCGCGACGTCGCCGACACGCCGTTGTGGGCCATTACGCTCGACCCGCTTCGGTAACCGCCTTCATCATTCGTGCAACTGCGTCATTGCCCTGACGCGCGCGATGACTATATTGCGCCGCAACAGACAGAGACGACCTCCGCCCGGCGCTTCAACAAGTGGCCGGGTTTACCGTGTTTGAACGAAGCTGGCGGCCCCACATGAACCTGCGCAACATCGCGATCATCGCTCACGTCGACCATGGCAAGACGACGCTGGTCGACAAGCTGCTGGCGCAGTCCGGCACCTTCCGCGAAAACCAGCGCGTCGCCGAGCGGGCGATGGACTCCAACGACCTCGAGCGCGAGCGGGGCATCACGATCCTGGCCAAGTGCACCTCGGTGCAGTGGAAGGATTGCCGCATCAACATCGTCGACACGCCCGGCCACGCCGACTTCGGCGGCGAGGTGGAGCGCATCCTCAACATGGTCGACGGCGTGGTGGTGCTGGTGGACGCGGCCGAAGGGCCGATGCCGCAGACCAAGTTCGTGGTCGGCAAGGCGCTGAAGCTCGGCCTCAAGCCGATCGTCGCGATCAACAAGATCGACAAGCCGGAGGCGCGCGCCACCGAGGTGGTGAACGAGGTGTTCGACCTCTTCGCCGCGCTCGACGCCACCGACGAGCAGCTCGATTTCCCGATCCTCTACGGCTCGGCCAAGCAGGGCTGGATGGCGGAGAGCCCGGACGGACCGAAGGACAATCTCGCCCCGCTGTTCGACCTCGTGCTCAAGCACGTCGCGCCGCCGGCGGTGGAAGAGGGACCGTTCCGCCTGCTCGGCACGATCCTCGAGGCGAACCCCTATCTGGGGCGCATCGTGACCGGCCGGATCACCTCCGGCACCGTGAAGCCGAACCAGGCGTTCAAGGTGCTCGACGCCGAGGGCAACCTCGTCGAGCAGGGGCGCATCTCCAAGGTGCTCGGCTTCCGCGGGCTCGAGCGCATCCCGGTCGACGAGGCCGAGGCGGGCGACATCGTCGCCATCGCCGGCATGGTGAAGGGCACCGTGGCCGACACGTTCGGCGACATGAGCATCGACGCGCCGCTGCCGGCCCATCCGATCGACCCGCCGACGGTGACGATGCAGTTCCGCGTCAACGACTCGCCGCTCGCCGGCACCGAGGGCGACAAGGTGACGAGCCGCGTCATCCGCGACCGCCTGCTCAAGGAGGCCGAGGGCAACATCGCGCTGCGCGTGACCGAATCCGCCGACAAGGACTCGATGGAAGTGGCCGGGCGCGGCGAGCTGCAGCTCGCCATCCTGATCGAGCAGATGCGCCGCGAGGGCTTCGAGCTCGCCGTGTCGCGCCCGAAGGTCGTGTTCTCGCGCGACGAGGCGACGGGCGACCTGCTCGAGCCGATCGAGGAGGTCACCATCGACGTCGACGAGGAGCACTCGGGCGTCGTCGTGCAGAAGATGTCCGAGCGCAAGGCGGAGATGATCGAGATGCGGCCGTCGGGCGGCAACCGCCTTCGGCTGGTGTTCCACGCGCCGACCCGCGGGCTGATCGGCTACCTGGGCGAGCTGCTGACCGACACGCGCGGCACGGCGATCATGAACCGGCTGTTCCATGCCTACGCGCCGTGGAAGGGCGACATCGCCGGCCGTCGCAACGGCGTGCTGATCTCCAACGACATCGGCGAGGCCGTCGCCTATGCGATGTGGAACCTGGAAGACCGCGGGCCGATGATGATCGAGCCGGGCTGGAAGATCTACCAGGGGATGATCGTCGGCGAGCACAGCCGCGACAACGACCTCGAGGTCAACCTGCTGAAGGGCAAGAAGCTCACCAACGTGCGCGCCGCCGGCAAGGACGAGGCCGTGCGCCTCACCCCGCCGATCCGCATGACGCTGGAGAAGGCGCTGGCCTACATCCAGGACGACGAACTCGTCGAAGTGACGCCGAAGGCGATCCGCCTGCGCAAGGTCCACCTCGACCCCAACGACCGCAAGCGCGCCGAGCGGGCCCGCGAAGCCGCCGCGATGGCTGGCTGAGCTGCCGGCGCGAGACGCGCCGGCGGGCTCACCCGACGGATGACCGATGGACGACAAGGCCTGGCGCGGCACCGCGCGCCAGGCCTTTTTCGTGACGCTCAGGCCTTCAGGCCGGCCATCACCCGCGCCGGGGTGAACGGCAGGTCGCGCAGGCGCGCGCCGCAGGCGTCGAAGACGGCGTTGGCGAGCGCCGCGCCGGCCGGCCCCTGCGACGCCTCGCCGGTGCCGAGGAAAGGCGCGCCCGGGCGGTTGACGTGGACCACCTCGATCGCCGGCACCTCCTCGAAGGTGAGGATCGGGTAGCTTTCCCAGTCGCCGCTCGCCACGGCGCCCTCGGCGTCGAAGCGCACGCCCTCCTTCAGCGTCCAGGACAGCGACTGGATCAGCCCGCCCTCGATCTGGTTGGCGACGCCGTCCGGGCTGACGATCTCGCCCGAATCGTTGGCCGCCACCGCCCGCAGCACGCGGATCTCGCCGGTGGAGCGGTCGACGCGGACCTCCATGGCGATGGCCGTGTAGGCGGCGAGGTTCTTGTAGCGCGCGAAGGCGAAGCCCCGGCCGTGGCCCTCCTTCTTCTGGTAGGACGCCCAGCCGAACCGCTCGGCCGCCTTCGTCACCACGTCGCGGGCACGCTGGTCCTTGAGGAAGCGCAGGCGGTACTCGACGGGATCGGCCTTGGCCTTCGCGGCGAGTTCGTCGATGAAGCTCTCGATGGCGAAGATGTTGGCGTAGGCGCCGAGCCCGCGGGTCGAGGAGGAGCGCACCGGCATCTCGGCGACGAAGTGCGTCGTCACCTTGTGGCCGGGGAACTCGTAGAGCGCGATGGCATTGCGGTCCGCCGAGTAGTTCGGCGCGCCGCCGTTGACCGGCACGGGCTGGGCGAACGGCTTCTCCAGGTAATGCGCCGCCAGCAGGTTGCCGGGATTGCCGCTCGGCCGCACGCCGTGCGAGGACGACCAGAGGTCGAAGGTCCAGTCGAGCACGTTGCCGTCGGCATCGAGATCCGCCTTCGCCTTCATCACCATGGCCGAGCCGTAGGGCTCGTAGCGATGCTCGTCGCGGCGCGACCACTGCACGCGCACCGGCGTGCCGGGAACGGCCCGGGCGAGCAGGGCGGCGTCGGCGGCGACGTCGTCGGCGCCGTTGTGGCCGTAGCAGCCCGAGCCCTGCATGTGCTGGCAGCGCACCTTGCCCTCGGCAAGCCCGAGCATCTTGCGGATCGCCTCGCTCGTCTCGAACACGGACTGGCTGTGCGTCTGGATGGTCACCGCGCCGCCGTCGGCGGCGAAGGTGGCCACCGCCGCGGACGGGCCGATGCTGCCGTGCATCTGGTAGGGCCGGCGGTAGACCTGCTCGACCGTGGCGGCGACGGGCTTTCCGTCCGTGCGCTTCTGGTCCTTGATGGGAATGTCCTTGGCCGGGGTTTTCTGCAGCCAGTCGTAGATCGTCTCGCTGGTCGGCCCGCCGCCCTTCGCCTCCCACTTGGCCAACTGGCTCAGCCTCGAGGCGGCGGCGAGTGCCTGCTCCTCCCGCTTCGCGACGACGCCGATGAAGCTGCCGTCACGCACCACCTTGATCACGCCGGGCATGGCCTCGACCGCGGCGGCATCGAGCGACACGAGCCGCGACCGCGCGGACGGCGGCCGGACGACCCGGCCGTGCACCATCCCCGCGGGACGGTGGTCCTGCACGAAGATCGGCGCGCCGACGACCTTGGCGGGGATGTCGAGGCGCGGCACGTCGCGGCCGATGTAGCGACGCTCCCCGGCCACCTTCATCGGGGCCTTTCCGGTCGCCTCGACCTCGAGTTCCTTGCCGGTGACGAGGTCCCAGTAGCTCGTGCTGCGACCGTCGGCGGCCGTGACGACGCCGTCGGCGACCTTGAGCGTGCCGGCGTCGACGCCCAGCTTCTGCGCGGCGAGGCCGACGAGGAGCGCCCGTGCCTCGGCGGACACCTGGCGGACGGCGGTGCCGCAGTTCGGCATCGAGAAGGACCCGGCCGTGGTGCCCTCGTTCGGCACGAGGGCGGTGTCGCCCGACAGCACCGAGATGCGCTTGATGTCGACGTCGAGCTCGTCGGCGCAAAGCTGGACGACCGCCGTCAGGATGCCCTGGCCGAGTTCGACCTTGCCGACCAGCAGGGTGACGGACCGGTCGGCATTGATCCGGAGCCAGGACGAGATGCGCGGGAACTGCTTCAGGTCGCCGAGCAGGGCGGCATTGCCGGCCTGGGCGAACACCTCGGGACCGGCGAGGCTGAAGCCGAGCGCGATGAAGCCGCCGGCCTTGAGGACGCCGCGGCGCGAGAGAGAGGTGGGGGCGTTCATCGGTCAGGCCTCCCTGGAGGCGCGCAGCACCGCGCGGACGATGCGATTGTGCGCGCCGCAGCGGCACAGGTTCTCGTTGAGGGCGCTGCGGACCTTGGCCTCGGTGGGCTTCGGGTCGAAGTCGAGGAGCGCCTTGGCCTTCATGATCATGCCGGGGACGCAGTAGCCGCACTGGGCCGCCTGCTCGTCGATGAAGGCCTGCTGCAGCTTGCTCGGCTTGTCGAGCGTGCCGAGACCCTCGACCGTCACGACCTCCTTGTCGCCGACCTCGCTCAGCTTCGTCACGCAGGAGCGCACCGCCGAGCCGCCGCCGGTCACGGTGCAGGCGCCGCACTGGTCCATGCCGCAGCCATACTTCGGGCCGTTGA
>CAZJCW010000046.1:0-21718 GCA_964544365.1 uncultured Alsobacter sp. | reverse complement strand
TCGGCGGCGGCAAGACCATCCGCGACGGCATGGGCCAGAGCCAGCGCACCAATGCGGAGGGAGCGGTCGACACGGTGATCACCAACGCCTTGATCCTCGACCACTGGGGCATCGTGAAGGCCGATGTCGGGATCAAGGAAGGCCGCATCGCCGCCATCGGCAAGGCGGGCAACCCGGACATCCAGCCCGGCGTGACCATCGTCATCGGGCCGGGGACGGACGTGATCGCCGGCGAGGGCAAGATCCTGACCGCCGGCGGCTTCGACAGCCACATCCATTTCATCTGCCCGCAGCAGATCGAGCACGCGCTGATGTCCGGCGTCACGTCGATGCTCGGCGGCGGCACCGGTCCCTCGGCGGGCACGAATGCCACCACCTGCACGCCGGGGCCGTGGCACATGATGCGGATGCTGCAGAGCTTCGACGCCTTCCCCGTGAACCTCGGCATCTCCGGGAAGGGGAACGCCGCCCTGCCGGGGCCGCTGGTCGAGATGATCCGCGCCGGCGCCTGCGCGCTCAAGCTGCACGAGGACTGGGGCACCACCCCCGCCGCCATCGACAACTGCCTCGCGGTGGCCGACGACCATGACATCCAGGTCATGATCCATACCGACACGCTGAACGAGTCGGGCTTCGTGGAGGACACGGTTGCGGCCTTCAAGGGGCGCACCATCCATGCCTTCCACACGGAGGGAGCCGGCGGCGGCCACGCGCCGGACATCATCAAGGTGGCGGGCCTGCCCAACGTGCTGCCGTCGTCGACCAACCCGACGCGGCCCTTCACGGTGAACACGCTCGACGAGCATCTCGACATGCTCATGGTGTGCCACCACCTCGACGGGTCGATTCCCGAGGACCTGGCCTTCGCCGAGAGCCGCATCCGGCGCGAGACGATCGCGGCGGAGGACATCCTGCACGACATCGGCGCGCTGTCGATGATGTCGTCCGACAGCCAGGCCATGGGCCGTCTCGGCGAGGTCATCACCCGCACGTGGCAGACGGCGGACAAGATGAAGAAGCAGCGTGGCGCGCTCTCCGGCGACGGCGTCGGCAACGACAACTTCCGCGCCAAGCGCTACGTGGCGAAATACACCATCAACCCCGCCATCGCGCACGGCGTGTCGAGGCATATCGGCTCGGTGGAACCGGGCAAGCTCGCCGACCTCGTCCTGTGGTCGCCGGCCTTCTTCGGCGTGAAGCCCGATCTCGTCGTGAAGGGCGGCACCATCATCGCCGCGCCGATGGGCGATCCCAACGCTTCGATCCCGACGCCGCAACCGGTGCACTACCGACCGATGTTCGGCGCCTTCGGCAAGGCGCTGACGGCGACGTCGGTCGTGTTCACCTCTCAGGTGGCGATCGCCGAGGGGTTGCGCGAGAAAATCGGCGTGTCGAAGACGTTCGTCGCCGTCGAGAACGTGCGCGGCGGCATCTCCAAGGCGTCGATGGTCCACAACGACGCCACGCCGGACATCCAGGTCGATCCCGAGACCTACGCCGTGACGGCGGATGGTGAACTGCTCGTCTGCGAACCGGCGAAGGAACTGCCGATGGCGCAGCGCTACTTCCTGTTCTGAGCGGACACGGCGCGGTGCCGCGGTCCGCCGCCCGTCGCTGATCCGTCGTGACGCCTGCCCGGCGAGGAAGCCTTGCCCGTCGTGCGTGGCATACCCCCCGCGCAGGGCGGATGTGCCGCGACCGGAGGCATCGCGCATAGCCCGCCGTCGTGACCTGCCGTATTCCTGTATCCCGGGATTGCGAAAAGCGGGCGAGGCTGATGAGTCCGGTCGGACGCGCGACGGCGGTCCTCGCCGTCACGCAGGTGACGGGGTGGGGGACGACGTTCTACCTGCCTGCCCTCGTCGGCCGCGACATGGCGCGAGACCTGGGGCTCGGCACGGAACTCGTCTTCTTCGGCGTCACGCTGATGGTGGCGGTGATGGCCGTCCTTTCGCCGTGGCTGGGCAAGCGGATGGACCGGGTCGGCGCGGCAGGCACGCTGATACTGGGGTCGATCGTCTTTGCCCTGGCGCTGGTCGCCCTCGGCTTCGCCCGTGGCCCTGCAAGCTATTGCGCCGCGTGGATCCTGATCGGGGTGGGCGGCAGCCTGGGCCTTTCCCTGCCCGGATTCACGGCGCTCGCGCAGGTGGCCGGCCGATCCGCCCGCCGTTCGATGTCGGTCCTGATGCTTTTCACGGGACTGGCGTCGAGCATCACCTGGCCGCTCACGGGAGCCCTCGACGCCGCCGTGGGCTGGCGTTGGGTCTGCTTCATCTATGCCGGCGTGCATGTGCTGCTGTGCCTCCCGCTGCACGCCTTCGTGCTGCCTCGCCGCAGTGCCTCCGGCGGCGGCGACGCACCCGTGCCTTCGCCTTCGGCGGTGACCTCCGACGGCCGCAGGTTCGCCGTCCTGGTCATGGCCCCCTGCTTCGCCCTCGCCGGGTTCGTCGGCTGGGGCCTGTCCCTGCATGTGCTGGAGATGCTGGAACTCTCGGGCCTGTCAACAGCGGCTGCGCTGACGCTGGCCTCCAGCATGGGGCTGCTCTCGACCGTGGCGCGGGTCGCCGACTTCATGCTGGCGCAAAGAGCCTCGCCGATGACGTCGGCGCTGATCGCCTGCGGCCTCGTCGTCGCCTCGTTCGCCGTCATGCTCCCCGCCATCGGCTCATCGGCGGCCGCCATCGTCTTCATCGCGCTGTACAGCTTCGGGAACGGCCTGTTTGCCGTCTCGCGCGCCACCCTCCCGCTCTGGGTCTTCGGATCGGCCGCCTACGGGACCTTTGCCGGGCGCATCGCTTTCGGCCAGAACGTCGCCAATGCCATCGCACCGGTGGTTCTGGCCTTTGTCATCGAACGGCACGGCCTCGGGCCCGCCATGTGGCTGCTGGCCGCCTGCATGGCCGGGGCGTTCCTCCTTCTCCTCCTGCTCGCCTCGGTGGTGCGGCGTCACATCGTCGTGGCCCCGTCCCCTGCCGCATCGCCGGAGACGGGTGTCTGAGCGGACGGCCCGTGCTATTCATCCCGGGAGTCCGAGGAAAGGGTCACGCCATGCTCCGCGCCACCACCGTCGTCCGCAAAGCCGCCGTCAAGCCCGAGCGCGTTGCCGATACCGTGGTGCTGGACCATGACGGCCGGCACCGTCGCCGCATGGCCCTGACCGGGACGAACGGCCTCGACTTCCTGCTGGATCTCGAGAAGGCCACGGTCCTCAACGACGGCGACGGGCTGAAGCTCGAGGACGGGCGCCTCGTGCAGGTGAAGGCGGCTGCGCAGAGGTTGCTGGAAGTCCGGGCCGAGAATCCGCTGCGCCTGCTGCGCGTCGCCTGGCACATCGGCAACCGGCATACGCCGGCCGAGATCACGGCGGACGCGATCTATATCGAGGATGACCATGTCCTTGCAGAGATGGTCCGCGGCCAGGGCTGCAGCGTGACGGCCGTCGAGCGTCCGTTCCAGCCGGAGAAGGGGGCCTACGACCAGGGCGGCCACGGACACCACCATGGCGACCACGGGCACGACCACCACGATCATGCCCACGCGCACGACCATGGGCATCATGGCCATGATCACGCCCCAGCCCACGCCCATGCTCACGGCGACCATGAGCATGGACCCGGCTGCGGTTGCGGCCACGACCATGATCACGACCACGCGCAGCATGGGCACGGTCACGGCCACAAGCATGGCTGAGCCGTCCCTGCTGCCGCTCATGGTCTGGTTGTCGCCGGCTTTTCCCGTCGGCGCCTTTGCCTACTCGCACGGGTTGGAGTGGACGGTCGAAACGGGACAGGTCCACGATGCGACCAGCACGCAGGACTGGATCGGCGGCCTTCTCGACCACGGCTCGGGGCGCAATGACGCCGTCCTGCTGGCGGCAGCCTGGCGGGCGGTGACGGCGGACGATGCCGCTTCGCTGCGGGAGGTGGCCGAACTCGCCGTCGCGCTGCAGCCGACGCGGGAGCGCCATCTCGAGGCGACCGCGCAAGGCAATGCCTTTCTTGCCATCGCACGATCATCCTGGCCGACGCCCGCCTTCGACCTGCTCGGGCGGGCGTGGGATGGCGACGTCGCCTATCCGGTCGCGCTGGGCGTGGCCGCGGCCGGCCACGGACTGCCGCTCGCTCCCGCGCTCGAGTCCGCCCTGCTGGCCTTCGTCGCCAACCTCGTGTCATCGGCCGTGCGGCTGGGTCCCATCGGGCAGACCGACGGCCAGCGCATCACGGCGGCGCTCCTGCCGCGCGTGCGGGCCGCGGCCGCCTTCGCCGCGCAGGCCGGGCTCGACGACCTCGGCGGCGCAGCGTGGCGCTCCGACATCGCCTCGGCCCGGCACGAGACGCAGTACACACGCTTGTTCCGCTCCTGAACCTCCAGCTCCACCACCGATGAAGGAACTCCCATGACCCGCTCGTCCCACGGCCCCCTGCGCGTCGGCATCGGCGGACCCGTCGGCTCCGGGAAGACGGCGCTGATGGAGGCGCTTTGCAAGCGCTTCCGCGACACCTACGACATCTGCGCCATCACCAACGACATCTACACGAAGGAGGACGCCCGCCTCCTCACGGTGGCCGGAGCGCTCCCCGAGGACCGGATCATGGGCGTCGAGACGGGCGGCTGCCCGCATACGGCGATCCGCGAGGATTGCTCGATCAACCTCGCGGCCGTCGACACCATGGTGAAGCGTTTTCCGACGCTCGACGTGGTGCTGATCGAGTCCGGTGGCGACAATCTGGCCGCAACGTTCTCGCCCGAACTGGCCGATCTCACGATCTATGTCATCGACGTGGCCGGCGGCGAGAAGATCCCGCGCAAGGGCGGCCCAGGCATTACCCGGTCGGACCTGCTGGTCATCAACAAGATCGACCTTGCGCCGTTCGTCGGAGCGGACCTCGGCGTGATGGACCGCGATGCCAGGTTGATGCGGCGCGACAAGCCCTTCGTCTTCTCCAATGTCCGGGCCGGCGACGGCGTGGCCGAGGTTGCCGCGTTCATCGAGAAAGCCGGCGGGTTGAAGGGCTAGAACGCCCTCATCCGGTTCCGCCGCGGACTTTGCCGGCGGCGCGGTCTTTGCTTGATTGTCTCCAGACCAGTTCGAAGGGGAGCCCGATGACGTCCAACGTCCGTTTCATTGCCGCGACCGCGCTCGTCGTGGCCGCCACGCCGGCCATGGCGCATACGGGGCTCGGACCCCATGTGCATGGCTTCGTCGCGGGTTTCTCGCACCCGCTCGGCGGCATCGACCATGTATTGGCGATGGCAACCGTCGGCCTGTGGGCCGGCATGGCGGGTGGACGTGCGGCCTGGGCCTGGCCGATGGCCTTTGTCACGGCGATGGCGGTTGCCGCCGGCTTCGGCATGGCGGGCGTCACTCCCGGTGGCCTCGAGGTCGGCATTGCCCTGTCGGTCGTGATGCTCGGGGTCCTGGCGGCAGTGGCGATGCGGGCACCGCTCGCGGTCGGTGCTGCGGCCTGCGCCGCTTTCGCCGTCTTCCATGGTTTGGCGCACGGCGCTGAAATGCCTGCAAATGCGGCAGGCCTTGCATATGGCATGGGCTTCGTGGCCGCGACCTCCCTGCTGCATGCCCTTGGACTGGCGTTGTCGGCGCTGGGGCGGACGGTGCTTTCACCGGTCGCCGTTCGCTTCGCCGGCGGCGGCGTGGCGCTTGCCGGACTCACGCTCCTCGCGGCCTGACGCACGCCCGCGTCACTGCGGGCCGATGTTCGCATTCTGACATCTTGATGCCGCGCCCGGCATTCCCGCGCGCGGCCTTATGCTCTAGGTCAGGGCGCTGCCACTTCACAGCCCATGCGCGCCGACAGGTTCCCCATGCCGAATGCATTCGTCCTCAAGCTGGCCTGCCCGAACCGTCCCGGGATCGTTGCGGCCGTGTCGACCTTCCTGTTCGAGGCGGGCTGCAACATCCTGGATGCGCAGCAGTTCGACGACACCGAAACCAACCGCTTCTTCATGCGGGTCGTGTTCAACCCCGTTTCCGGAGCCGCGGACGCCGAGGCGCTGAGGGGCGGGTTCTCTCCCATCGGCGAGCGCTTCGGGATGGAGTGGACGCTGCGCAGCCGGGCCGAGAAGCGCCGGGTGATGTTGCTGGCCTCGAAATTCGACCATTGCCTCGTCGATCTGCTGTACCGCCGCCGCATTGGCGAACTGCAGATGGACGTTTCAGCCGTGGTTTCGAACCATCCGCGAGAGGCTTACGGGGCGACGGACTTGGACGACGCTCCCTTCCACTACCTGCCGGTGACCAAGCAGACCAAGCTGGAGCAGGAGACGCAGCTCTGGGAACTGATCAAGTCGACCGGCACGGAAGTCGTCGTCCTTGCCCGCTACATGCAGGTGTTGTCGGACGGGCTCGCCGCCAAGCTGACAGGGCGGTGCATCAACATCCACCACTCGTTCCTGCCCGGTTTCAAGGGCGCAAAGCCGTATCATCAGGCTCATGCTCGTGGCGTGAAGCTCATCGGGGCGACGGCGCACTACGTGACGTCGGACCTCGACGAGGGGCCGATCATCGAGCAGGACGTCGAGCGGATCACCCACCGGGACACGCCGGAGGACCTTGTCCGCAAGGGCCGGGACATCGAGCGGCGGGTTCTGGCGCGGGCCCTGGCCGACCACCTGGACGACAGGGTGATCCTGAACGGCCATCGCACGGTGGTGTTCTCGGGCTGAATCGACAGGCCCAAGAGGGCCGAAGTCGTTGCAGGCGGGTTGAAGATGCCTGCAAAGACCCGACAGTCAGACCGGCCCGCGATGGACAGTCGTCAGTCTATCGCGCGCAGTCCACCGCCACGACCCGGCCGCGCTGGGCCGCGGCGACGGCACCGGCGGTGAGCGGCGCTGCCGGCGCGGCGGCCGGGGCAGGGGAGAGCTTCGCGGCGGCGAAGACGGCGGCGGCCGGCACCAGCGGCCAGCTGGCCTGCGGCATCACGCCGGCCACGATGCGGGGCTCCACGGCGACCGACGCGACCAGCCCGACGAGCGCGCCCGTCCTGTCGAACACCGCGGCGCCCGCGGCGCCGCGCTGCAGCGGCGCGAAGATGCGCGGCTTGCCGCCCTCGGGCAGGCGCGCTTCGGCGGGAACGACGGCGAGCTGGACGTCGCGGCCGAAGGGGGTCTGTTCCAGCACGATGAGCGGATCGGCATCCGCCGGGGTCGCCGACCGCAGGGCGGCCTGCGGCGCGGCGAGGCCGGGCACGTCGAGGACGGCCAGCCCGGCGGCCTTGTCGACGGCGACGATCTTCGCCGGCTGCCGGCCGACCGTGGGGGCCGGGCACGCTTCCAGGGCGGCGACGGTGATCACGGAGCCTGGCGCGACGACGATGCCGGAATAGAGGTTCGGCGTGTCGGCCGGGCGCAGCGGTGTCGTGCCCTGTGGCTGGGGCTGGCCCGGAGCCGGCGCGGCGATGGCGGCGGGAGCCGACTCGAAGCTGTTCGCCACCGCGATGGCGATGCGGTCGAACTCCGCGGCCCGGGCGACGGGATAGGTCAGCGTATAGCCGCGCAGGCCGGACGGCGTCTGGTTCATGCGCGTATAGAACCGCTTGCCCTCGCCATCCCCGGCGACGACGAACCAGTCCGGCCTGAGCACCTTGTAGGTGATCTTCCGGCCCGGCTTGTCGGCGCGCATCTGGTCGTAGAGCGGCTGAAGCTCGGCGGCGGGGCTCAGCATCTCCAGCGTCACCGTCCCGTCCGCGGACGCGAAGACGGTGCCGGCCGGCGACTGGCGCGTGCGATCCAGCAGCTTCTGCGGGACGCCGATGCGGGTCCCGCTGCGGGCGTCGAGCAGGCGCGCGAAGCGGACGGCGTCGCGCGCCCGGGCGGCCGCTTCGTCCAGCGCTGTCCTGTCCTTCGGCTGCAGAATGCCGTCCGGCTTCGCGCCGACGCGCTTCTGGAACGCCTGGATGCCGCGCCAGGTGAGGGGGCCGAATCCGCCCGTGCCGGCACCCGCGAAGTCGCCGGTCCAGATCAGGTTTTCCTGGATCGCCTTGCGCTCGGCCTCCGGCAGCCGGTCGAAGGCCGCCAGCGCGGCGGCGAAGGCGGGATCGACGGGAGGCTGGCCTGCCGCGGGTGGCTGCTGGGCCCAGACGGGCGCCAAGCCGGCCGGGGCCAGGACCGCGAGCAGAAGCGCGGCGCATCCCGCCGAAGCCCTTCGTGCGACCGTCCTCATGCGACGCTCCCCGATCTTCCGCCCGCAAAGCCTTCGGATACCACATCTGGCAGATGCACCGACAGTGGTCGAGGGTGTCGATTGCAGCGCTGAGCAGCAGTGCTAGGGTTTGCGCTTCCCGTGGCCGGAATCCCGACGATGCGCGCGTTCATCCGCTCCCTCCCCGCCACCCTCGCCCTTGCCGCCGCTCTCGCCTTGCCCGGAGCCCTGTCCGACCTGCCGGGAGCCGGCCCGGCGCCGGCGCTGGCGCAGGGACAGAAGGCATTCGTCCGCGAGGACCTGGCGTCCGAGGGCGTGCGGCTCGAGGAGCAGCTCCGCAAGGAGGCGAGCGGGCTCGCGGGACGCACCGCGGCGCAGTTTCGCGCCGAAGGCACGACGGTCGCGGCGCGCGGCGAGTATCGGCGCGGCCTCGCGCTCATCGCAGCGGCCATCACGGCGGAGCCGCGCGACCCGGCGAACTGGCTGGCCTTCTCGCGTGCGGCGTTCGGCGCCAACGCCGTGAACGGCGGAGAACGCTGGCAGCTGCAGCAGCGCGCGACGGTGACGGCCTATGTCGCCTACCAGCGGGCGACGACCCGGCCCGACGAGGCGGCCGCGCTCGCACAGCTCGGCGATACCTTCGCCGCCCGCTCGATCTGGCGTCCCGCCCTCGATGCGTATCGCCAGAGCCTCGCGCTCGCCGACAACGCGGCCGTGCGCGACACCTATGCGCGGCTGCGCGAGGAGCACGGCTTCCGCATCACCGACTACAAGGTCGACAGCGACAGCGCCTCGCCGCGCGTCTGCTTCCAGTTCTCCGACCCGCTGGCGCGGGGGAAGGTGGACTTCGCTCCCTATGTCGCGGTGGCCGGAACCGCGAACGCGGCCATCGCGGCGGAAGAGCAGCAGCTCTGCGTCGACGGGCTGAAGCACGGCGAGCGCTATGCCATCGTGCTCCGGCAGGGCCTGCCTTCGGCCGTCGGCGAGAACCTGCTGAAGAACGCCGACTACGACATCTATGTCCGCGACCGCTCCCCGCAGGTTCGCTTCACCGGCCGCAACTACGTGCTGCCGCGCATCGGGCAGGAGGGCATTCCGGTCGTTTCCGTCAACACCGCGCGCGTCGATGTCGAGGTCAGCCGCATCGGCGACCGCAACCTGCTGCCGACCGTCCGCTCCGAGGACTTCCTCGCCCAGCTCGAGGCCTACCGCGCCCGCGAAATCGGCAACGAGAAGGGCTTCCGGGTGTGGAGCGGCACGCTGGATACGCGCTCCGACCTGAACCGGGACGTCGTGACGGCGTTCCCCGTGCTCGAGGCGGTCGGCACGCTGCAACCGGGCGTCTATGTGATGACGGCCAAGCCGAACGACGGCAGGGCGCCCGCCGCGACGACATCCGCCGACGACACCGATTACAACAGCGACGACTGGCGCGCCCGGGCCACGCAGTGGTTCGTCGTGTCGGACCTCGGCCTCACCTCCTTCGTCGGCGACGACGGGGTGCATGTGTTCGTGCGCTCGCTTGCCTCGGCGCAACCGATGGTCGGCGTCGAGATCCGCCTCATCGCGCGCAACAACGAGGTGCTGGCGACGAAGCAGACCGACGCGTCCGGCCACGTTGCCTTCGATCCGGGACTTGCGCGCGGCACGGCCGGCATGGCGCCGAGCCTCGCCGTGGCGAGCGTGGCGGGCGACTACGGTTTCCTCGACCTCGGGCAGGCCGCCTTCGACCTCACCGATCGCGGCGTCAAGGGCCGGGTCGCGCCGAAGGGGCTCGACGCCTTCCTCTATGCCGAGCGCGGCGTCTACCGCACGGGCGAGACGGTCCATGTCACCGCCCTGCTGCGCGACCCGGCCGGACTCGCCGTGCCGGGCCTGCCGCTGACGCTGGTCGCCCGGCGGCCGGACGGCGTGGAGTATCGCCGCGCCTCCGTGCAGGACCAGGGACAGGGCGGTCGCGCCTTCTCGCTGCCGCTGCTCGCCGGCGCGGCGCACGGCACGTGGCGCGTTCTGGCCTATGCCGACCCCAAGGGACCCGCCATCGGCGAAACGACCTTCCTGGTCGAGGATTACGTGCCCGAGCGCCTCGCCGTCGAACTGACGCCGAAGCAGAAGACGCTCGGACCCGGCGAGCCGGCGCAGATCGACGTCTTGGCGAACTTCCTCTACGGCGCTCCCGGGGCCAACCTCGAGGTGACGGGCGAGTACGTCATCGAGAAGGCGGCGGGGCCGACGGTCCCCGGCCTCGAAGGCTATGCGGTCGGCGTCGCCGACGAGGCGTTCGAGGCCAATTCCGGGACGCTCGAGGAGGCCGTCACGACCGACGCGCGCGGACGCGCGACCGTCACGATGGACCTGCCGGAAGTGTCCGCCGCCCAACCCGTGCAGGCGAGGATCTCGCTCAGCGTGGGCGAGCCCGGCGGCCGGGCGCTGATGCGCAGCGTGACGCTGCCGATCCGCCCGCGCGGCGCCGTCGCCGCGGTGAAGAAGCTCTTCGGCGACGATATCGCCGAGGGAGCGCAGGCGCAGTTCGACGTGCTCTACGTCGCGCCGGACGGCACGCGGCTGGCCCGGCCTGGCCTGCGCTGGACGTTGAGCCGGATCGAGAAGCGTTACCAGTGGTTCCAGCAGGACGGCCGCTGGTCCTTCGAGCCGATCACCACCACCCGCCGGGTTTCCGACGGCACCATCGATGCGGCGCCGGGGGCGCCGGCGCGCATCGCCGTTGCCGCGCAGACCGGCAGCTACCGCCTCGACGTGACCGGCGGCGGCGACGGGGACGCGACGAGCGTGGACTACACCGTCGGCTGGAGCGGCGACGCGACGGCGCAGACCCCGGACCTGCTGGAGGTCACGCTGGACAAGGCCGCCTATGCCGCCGGCGATACGATCCAGCTCACCCTGGCTCCCCGCTTCGACGGGCAGGCCACGATAGCCATCGTCTCCGACAAGGTGCAGACCGTGCGGACGCTGCCCGTCAAGGCCGGGGAGAACCGCGTCGCGATTCCCGTCGACGCCGGCTGGGGCGCGGGCGCCTATGTCCTCGCCTTCGCGCACCGGCCCCTGGAGGTGGCGGCAAGGCGCATGCCGGGTCGTGCCATGGGCGTCGCCTGGTTCTCTGTCGACAAGGCGGCGCGCTCGCTCGCCGTTTCCCTCGACCCGCAGAAGAAGATCCGCCCCCGCGGCAAGCTCGACATCCCGCTGCGGCTGGCCGGGCTCTCGCCCGGGGAGGAGGCCTTCGTCACCGTCGCCGCGGTGGATGTCGGCATCCTCAGCCTGACGGGCTACGAACTGCCCGATCCGGCCGGACACTTCTTCGGCCAGCGCCAGCTGCCTCTCGAGGTCCGCGACCTCTACGGATACCTGATCGACGGCATGCAGGGCACGCGCGGCGCGATCCGCTCCGGCGGCGACGGGGCCGGCCTCTCCGCCGATGTCAGCCCGCCCACGCAGGAGCCGCTGGCGCGCTACTCGGGCGTGGTGAAGGTGGGCGCCGACGGCACCGCGACCGTGTCCTTCGACCTGCCGGCCTTCAACGGCACGGTGAAGGTGATGGCGGTCGCGTGGTCCAAGGGGCGCGCCGGAAGCGCCAGCACCGAGGTCATCGTGCGCGACCCCGTCGTGGTCACGGGCACGCTGCCGCGCTTCATGAATCTCGGCGACCAGTCGCGATTCCACATGGAAATCGACAATGTCGAGGGTCCCGCCGGAACCTACACGGTGGATCTCGACGTCACCGGGCCGGTGGTGCTGCCCGCCTCGGCGACCCGCAGCACGGTGCAGGTGGCGGCCAACGCGCGGACCTCGCTGACCATCCCGGTCACGGCGGCCGGCATCGGCAACGCCACCTTCGACCTCCGGCTCACGGGGCAGGGCGTCGATGCGACCCAGAACTTCCGTCTTCGGGTGAACCCCGGCTCCTCGACCATCTACCGCCGCATCGTGCGTCCGCTGCCGCCCGGCGGCGGGCTGACCATCACCGACGACCTCGTGTCGGAGTTCCTTCCGGGCACCGGTGCGGTGTCCCTCGCCGTGTCGCCCTATGGCGGCATCGACGTGCCGGCGCTTCTGCAGGCGCTCGACCGCTATCCCTACGGCTGCACCGAGCAGGTGGTGAGCCGTGCCATGCCGCTGCTGTACGTGAACCGGCTCGCCGCGACGCAGGCGCTGGCGCTCGACGACGGCGTCGACCAGCGCATCCGCGACGCGATCGACCGGGTGCTGTCGCGGCAGGATTCCAACGGCGCGTTCGGCCTGTGGTCGGTCGGCGGTCCGGAGGACATCTGGCTCGACGCCTTCGTCACCGACTTCCTGACCCGGGCGCGCGAACGCAGCTTTGCCGTGCCGCAGCGCGTCATCGAGATCTCCCTCGACAGGCTTCGCAACACCGTCGCCAACACCAGCGACGTGGCGGAGGGCGAGGCGCCCGGCCTCGCCTATGCGATCTACGTGCTCGCCCGCAACGGTCGCCCGGTGATGGGCGACCTGCGCTACCTCTCCGACACGAAGCTGGCGCAGTTCCAGACGCCGCTCGCCCGCGCGCAGATCGGCGCGGCCCTCGCGCTGCTCGGCGATCGCGGCCGCGCGCAGGCTGCCTTCGGCTCGGCGCTGGAGCGGCTGCGGGCCTACCGCGACGGGCCCGTGTCCCGCGCCGACTACGGCTCCCGCCTGCGCGACGGCGCCGGCGTGCTCGCCCTCGTCGCCGAGGCGAACCAGGGCCGCGACCTCGTCCAGCGCGCCGGCGCGGTGGTGGAGGAGGCCCGCGGCGCATCCACCTACACCAGCACGCAGGAGAATGCCTGGATGGTGCTGGCGGCGAGCGCCCTGTCGCGCGAGGGCGACTCGCTCGGCGTGACGCTCGACGGCGTGCGCCAGCCGGGCGCGGTCTTCCGCACGCTGCGCGGCCCGACGCTGGAGGGACGCACGCTCCAGCTCGGCAATGCGGGGCAGGCCCCGGTGCAGGTGGTGCTGACGCTGTCGGGCCAGCCCGTGGCGCGAGAGCCGGCCGCCTCGCAGGGCTACGCCGTCGAGCGCAGCCTGTACCGGATCGACGGGACGAAGGTGGACGCCGCGAGCGTGCGCCAGAACGACCGGCTCGTCGTGGTGCTGAAGGTCACCGAGCCGGAGGCGAAGTTCGCCCGCCTGCTGCTGGTCGACCCGCTGCCGGCGGGCCTCGAGATCGACAATCCCCGCCTCGTCACGGGCGACACCCTCTCCGGCCTGTCGTGGCTCAAGCAGGATATCGAGCCCGTCGCCACCGAATACCGGGACGACCGCTTCGTCGCGGCGATCGACCGGCAGAAGGGACAGCCGGCGTTCTTCACGCTCGCCTACACGGTGCGCGCGGTTTCGCCCGGCCGCTACGTTCATCCCCCCGCGGTGGTGGAGGACATGTACCGCCCCGAGCGCTTCGGCCGCACCGGCTACGGTACGGTCGACGTGACATCGGCGCGCTGAGGCCGACGCGATGACGGTGCGCCGCGGAGGCGCCGCCCGGACTCTCCTGAAGGCGACCGCGGTGGCGGCGTGCGCCGGCATCCTGCTGGCGGCGATCGCCCTGTGGCGCTTCGTCGACGGACTCGGTCCCCTCGACATGGCGCGTGCCGGCGACGGCTCGACCGTGGTGGTGGACCGCGACGGGCGGCTGCTGCGCGCCTTCACCACGCCGGACGGGCGCTGGCGGTTGCCGGTGACGACACAGGACGTCGATCCGCGGTTCCTGTCGCTGCTCGTCGCCTACGAGGACGCCCGCTTCCGCTCGCATCGCGGCGTCGATCCGCTGGCCGTCCTGCGCGCGACGGGCCAGGCGATTCTCAACGGCCGCGTCGTCTCGGGCGGCTCCACGCTGACGATGCAGGTCGCCCGCCTGCTGGAACCGCGCGAGGATCGCACGCTGCAGGCCAAGCTGCGGCAGGTGGTGCGGGCGGTGCAGATCGAGCGGCGGTTCTCGAAGGACCAGATCCTCGACCTCTACCTCGCCCTCGCGCCCTATGGCGGCAATCTCGAGGGGGTGCGCGCGGCGTCCATCGCCTATTTCGGCAAGGAACCGAAGCGGCTGTCGCTCGGCGAGGCCGCGCTGCTCGTGGCGTTGCCGCAATCGCCCGAGAGCCGGCGTCCGGACCGGCGGCCCGAGGTGGCGCGCGCGGCGCGGGAGCGGGTGCTGGCGCGTGCGGCGGGACGCGGGCTGATGCCATCGGCCGAGGTCGCGGCGGCGCAGGCCGAGCCCGTGCCGACCGGCCGCCGGCCGGGGCCCATGCTGGCCGCCCACGCCGCCGAGGCGGCCGTGCGCGCGGCGCCGGAGCGCCGCATCCACCGGCTCGCCATCGACGGCCGTCTCCAGGCCACGCTCGAAAGCCTGCTGCGCGAGCGGGTTCCGGCGCTGGGACCGCGCCTCTCGGCCGGCCTGCTCGTCGTCGACAACGCGACGGGGGAGGTTCGCGCCCATGTCGGCGGGCTCGACTACCTGGCCAGCGAGCGGGCCGGCGCGGTGGACATGATCCACGCGGTGCGCTCGCCCGGTTCGGCGCTGAAGCCCTTCATCTACGCCCTCGCGTTCGAGAGCGGGATCGCCCATCCGGAGACGGTGCTGGACGACCGCCCGTCCCGGTTCGGGCTCTACGCGCCGGAGAATTTCGACCTCTCCTACCAGGGCATGGTGACGGCCCGGCGCGCGCTGCAGCTGTCGCTCAACGTGCCGGCCGTGGAACTGCTCGCCGAAGTCGGGCCGGCGCGGCTCCTGGCGCGGCTGCGCAATGCGGGGGCGGATCTCGTGCTGCCGCGCGAGGCGCCGCCGGGACTCGCCATCGGGCTGGGCGGCGTCGGCATCCGGCTGGCCGACCTCGTCCGCCTGTATGCCGGCTTCGCCCGGGGCGGCGACGCGCCGGCGTTGCGATGGGATCCCGCGGCACCGCCCGCTCCGTCCAGCAAGATCTCCGAGCCCGTTGCCGCATGGTACGTCTACGACGTGCTGCGCGGCGCGCCGCCGCCGGCCAACGCTCCGGCCGGGCGCCTCGCCTTCAAGACGGGCACGTCCTACGGCTATCGCGACGCCTGGGCCGTGGGCTTCGACCGGCGCCATACGGTGGGCGTCTGGGTCGGCCGGCCCGACGGCGCCGCCGTGACCGGCCTCGTCGGCCGGCAGGTCGCCGCGCCGCTGCTGTTCGACGCCTTCGCCCGGCTGGGCGGCGAACCGGAGGCCATCCCGGCGCCGCGCGATGCCCTCGTCTCGACGACGGCCGGCCTGCCGCCGCCGCTGCGGCAGTTGCGCAAGGACATGCCGAAGACCGCGGGCGTCGTCGCCCCGGCGCTGAAGATCGCATTCCCGCCCGACGGGGCCCGCGTCGACCTCGGGCTCGCCGCTCCCGCCGCGGCCGCGCCGCTGGCGATGAAGGCGCTCGGCGGCGTGACGCCGCTCACCTGGCTGGTCAACGGCCGTCCGCTTCCCGCGCAGGATGCGCTCGCCGGCGCGCGCCGGCAGGCCGTCTGGACGCCGGACGGCGCAGGCTTCGCCCGCGTCTCCGTCATCGACGCGACCGGCGCGACCGACAGCGTGATGGTCAGGGTCGAGTAGGCGTTTCCATCGCGGTGATCCGGGCAACGGATAGCGACGGTTGGCCCCGTCTCGGGGTGTAGCCCCTGGGTCCCCTTCCCCTTCGCGGCTTGGCCGCTCCGGCCGGGGACGACAGGAGAGGGGCCGACTTTTCGGGGCAAGCGTCGGGTTGGGTGGGGGAGTCGCCGAAGGTCACGCGGCGTTGAGGTTCTCCAGCGTGCGGGTGACGCCGTGGGCGAGGAGGGCTTCGAGGGCGCGGGTGACCGGGGCGGAGAAGCGCGGATCGCGGGGGAGATCGGGGCCGAAGACCGCCTCGACGCCCATCAGCGCCCGGGCGAGGCGTGTGGCGTCGCGCCCGGCCTCGTCGGCGCGGCGGCGGAGTTCGACGGCGAGCGGGTCGCGCACGTCGATGGCGCGCCCGGCCTCGTCGATGCCGGTGACGTAGCGCATCCACGCCGCGACGCCGAGTGCGAGGCGAGGGATCGGCGCGCCGACTGCGAGGCGGTCGCGGATCGTGCCGAGCAGGCGCTGCGGCAGCTTCTGCGAGCCGTCCATGGCAATCTGCCAGGTCCGGTGTCGCAAGGCCGGATTGCGGAACCGCGCGACGAGGCGGTCCTTGTAGCCCTCCACGTCGGCGCCCGGGGGCAAGCTCAGCGTCGGTGTCGCTTCCTCGTCCATCAGCCTGCGGACATGGGTCGCCAGCGGCGCCAGCGCCATCGCGTCCGCCACCGTCTCGCGGCCGGCGAGATAGCCGAGATAGGCGAGGGAGGAATGGGCGCCGTTGAGCAGCCGCAGCTTCATCGTCTCGAAGGGGGCGACGTCTGCGACCAGTTCCGCGCCCTGCGCCGCCCAGTCGGGCCGGCCCTGCGGGAAGCGGTCCTCGATCACCCATTGCGTGAAGGGCTCCGTCATCACCGGCCAAGCGTCGGCCAGCCCGAGCGCCGATGCGACGCGGGCGCGGTCCTCGTCCGTGGTGGCGGGCACGATGCGGTCGACCATGGTGGAGGGGAAGGCCACCTCCTGCTCGACGAAGCGGCCAAGGGCAGGATCGCGGAGCGCCGCCAGACGGGCCACGACTCGCCCGGCGGTGTGGCCGTTCGCGGGGAGATTGTCGCAGGTCAGCACCGTGAAGGGCGGAATGCCTGCCGCCCGGCGTCGCGCCAGCGCCGCGACGACGTATCCCGGCGCGGATCGCGGCCTTTCGGGATGGGCGAGGTCATGAAGAATGTCGGGGTGGTCTTCGTTCAGCGTCCCGGTGGCGGGATCGTGGCAATAGCCCTTCTCGGTCACGGTGAGCGAGACGACCCGAACGCCGGGGTCGGCCATGGCCGCGATCAGCCGTGCCGGATCCTCGGGCGCGACCAGCATCCCGGTCAGGGCGCCGATCACCTGCAGCGCCTCGCCCTCGGCGGAGCGCACGGCGAGCGTGTAGAGCCCGTCCTGCGGTGCGAGTGCATCGCGCGTGTCGGGGGAGCGCAGGCTGGCGCCGAGAATGCCCCAGCGCGCGTCGCCCGCCGCGATGGCGGCGTCGGTGTAGGCGGCCTGATGCGCCCGGTGGAAGGCGCCGAGGCCGAGATGCACGATGCCCGTCGTCACCGCCCGGCGGTCGTAGCCGGGTCGGCGCACCTGTCCCGGCAGTCCGGCGAGCGTCGCGTCCGACAGGCGGGGAGGGGTGGCCATCACGGCAGTCCTTTCGAAGCCGCCTCTGTCAGGCGGCGATGTCGCGCGGCACGTCGCCGTCGATCCGGCGCATGGTCTCGGCGGCGATGGCGAGCGAGGATGTGAGGCCGGGGCTCTCGATGCCGAGAAGGTTCACGAGGCCCGGCACGCCGTGGTCGGCCGGACCGTCGATGCGGAAGTCGGGCGCCGGATCGTGCGGTCCCGCGATCTTGGGCCGGATGCCGGCATAGCCGGGCGCCAACGACCCGTCGGGCAGCGCCGGCCAGTACTTCCGGATCTCGGCGTAGAACCCCTCGGCGCGCGCACCGTCGACGTCGTAACGCGGCGCGTCGATCCATTCGACATCCGGACCGAAGCGCGCCTGGCCGCCGAGGTCGATCGTCAGGTGCACGCCCAGTCCGTGCGTGTGCGGCGCCGGATAGATGAGCCGCGAGAACGGCGCGCGGCCGGACAGGACGAAGTAGTTGCCCTTGGCGTAGCGCGTCTGCGGCACCTTCTCCGGATCGAGGCCATGCACCGCGCCGGCGACGCGGGATGCATCGAGGCCGGCGCAGTTGACGAGCAGCGATGTCGTGAACCGCCAGGGCTCGGCCCCGCCGGTCTCCACCGCGATGGCGTTGCCCGTGGCATCGGCGCCCAGGAAGGGCGTGTGGAAGGCGAAGGCGGCGCCGGCGTTCTCCGCGTCGCCCTGCATCGCGAGCATGAAGGCGTGGCTGTCGAGGATGCCGGTGACGGGGGACCAGAGGGCGGCCACGCAGGCCAGCGCCGGCTCCATGGCGCGTGCGGCGGCGCCTTCGATCATCTCGAGGTCCTCGACGCCGTTGGCGAGGCCCTTCTTCCAGACTCCCTCGATCGCGGCGCGCTCCGTATCGTCGGTCGCGACCACCAGCTTGCCGCATCGGCGGTAAGGCACGCCGCGGGAGTCGCAGTAGGCGTAGAGCAGCCGCCGACCCTCGACGCACAGGCGGGCCTTCAGGCTGCCGGCCGGGTAGTAGAGGCCGGCGTGGATGACTTCGCTGTTGCGTGACGAGGTGCCCGTGCCGATGCCCTCGGCGGCCTCGAGCACGACGACCGAGCGGCCCGTGAGCGCGAGCGCCCGCGCCACCGCGATACCGATCACGCCTGCTCCCACCACCGTGGCGTCGACGTCCGCCATCCGTGCCTCCCGCTTGTTTCCGGCAGGAGTAAAGGAGGGAACCGCAACGGGCAATCGGGTGCGGCGCATGTCGGGGATGCCCGCTTGGTGCTGCGCTCAATGGAAATCGCGCGACTTCGGGAGAACCCGGACGTTTCGCGGGTGGCGATGGCCGTGCCCGCCTGCGACCCGGTTCTCGGGGATCGGACGGCGCACCTCGTCGGCGTTGGCCAGGGGGACGGGCATGTCCTCGCGCGAGAGGCGGGACAGGTCCGCGGTGCGGTCGACGAGGCGTTCCGCGACGAGGTGGACGATGCCTTCTGCGCTGCGCTGGATGCGGCCCTGCACCTCGATGAGGCGGGAGCCCATCACCTCCTTGCGGAATTTCTCCCGCAGCGTCGGCCAGACGACGCAGTTGGCGATGCCGGTCTCGTCCTCGATGGTCATGAACACGACGCCCTTGGCGCTGCCCGGCTGCTGGCGCACCAGCACCACGCCGCAGGCCTTGACGCGGCGGCCGTCGCCCTGCGCCTGCACCGCGGTGCAATCGACGATGCCCTCGCGCGCCAGCAGCGGGCGCAGGAAGCCGACCGGATGTCCCTTCAGCGACAGGCGAAGGGTCTGGTAGTCGGCCACCACGTGTTCCGGCATCGGCATGGCCGGCAGCGTCACCATCGGCTCCTCGGCCAGTTCGACCGCGCCGGCGGCCTCGAACAGCGGCAGGGCGAGCGCATCCGGAAGGCGACGCACCGCCCAGGCCGCATCGCGCCGGTCGAGGCCCATCGAGCGCATGGCGTCGGCCTCGGCGAGCTTCACCAGCGCCGCCTTGGGCAGGCCGCCGCGCCGCTGCAGGCTCTCGACGGTGGCGTAGAAGCCCTTCCGCCTGGCGACGAGGGTGCTTGCCCAGTCCTCGCGGAAGCCGTCGATCTGGCGCAAGCCGAGCCGCAGCGCGAGGGTGCCGTCCTCGCGCTCCTCCAGCGTGTTGTCCCAGAGGCTGGCGTTGACGTCCGGCGGGCGGGCCTCGACCCCGTGCTGCACCGCGTCCCGCACGATCTGCGCCGGCGCATAGAAGCCCATGGGCTGGCTGTTGAGCAGCGCCGCGGCGAAGGCGGCCGGGTGGTGGCACTTCAGCCACGACGAGGCGTAGACCAGCAGCGCGAACGAGGCGGCGTGGCTCTCCGGGAAGCCGTACTCGCCGAAGCCCTCGATCTGCTGGAAGCAGCGCGCCGCGAATTCCGCATCGTAGCCGCGCCTCACCATGCCCTCCACCATCTTCTGCTGGAACAGGTGGATGGTGCCGACGCGCCGGAACGTCGCCATGGCGCGGCGCAACTTGTTCGCCTCGTCGGGCGTGAACTTCGCCGCCTCGATGGCGATGCGCATCGCCTGCTCCTGGAACAGCGGCACGCCGAGCGTCTTGCCCAGCACGCGCTCCAGTTCGTCCGGCGGCCCGTGCTCGGGAGAGGGGCGGGGAAAGACGACGGTCTCCTTGTTCTGACGGCGCCGCAGATAGGGATGCACCATGTCACCCTGGATCGGACCGGGACGGACGATGGCGACCTCGATGACGAGGTCGTAGAAGCGGGCCGGCTTCAGGCGCGGCAGCATGTTCATCTGCGCGCGGCTCTCGACCTGGAAGACGCCCAGCGAGTCCGCCCGCTGCAGCATGGCGTAGACCGCTGGATCCTCGCGCGGCACCGTGGCCAGTTCGAGGTTCGCGACGCTGTGCTCGCGCAGCAGGTCGAACGCCTTGCGGATGCAGGTCAGCATGCCCAGCGCCAGCACGTCGACCTTCATGATGCCCAGCGCGTCGATGTCGTCCTTGTCCCACTCGATGAAGGTGCGGTCCGGCATCGCCGCGTTGCCGATCGGCACCGTCTCGTCGAGACGCCCGCGGGTGAGCACGAAGCCGCCGACATGCTGCGACAGGTGGCGCGGGAAGCCGATGACCTGCATGGCGAGGTCGACGGCGCGGCCGATCATCGGGTTGCCGGGGTCGAGCCCGGCCTGGCGCACCTGCGTCTCGTCGAGCCCCTTGCCCCAGCTGCCCCACACGGTGTTGGCGAGCGCGGCGGTGACGTCCTCGGTGAGGCCGAGCGCCTTGCCGACGTCGCGGATGGCGCTGCGGGCGCGGTAGCTGATGACCGTGGCGGCGAGGCCGGCCCGCTCGCGGCCGTAGCGCGCGTAGATCCACTGGATCACCTCCTCGCGCCGCTCGTGCTCGAAGTCGACGTCGATGTCGGGCGGCTCGCGTCGCTCCGCCGAGACGAAGCGCTCGAACAGCAGGTCGATCTCCGTGGGGTCCACGGCCGTGACGCCGAGGCAGTAGCAGACCGCGGAGTTCGCCGCCGAGCCTCGCCCCTGGCACAGGATGCCGATGCCGCGCGCATAGGCGACGATGTCGTTGACGGTCAGGAAGTAGGGCGCGTAGCCGAGCTGCTCGATCAGCCGCAGCTCCTTCTCGATGGTGGCCCGCAGGCCGTCCGGGATGCCGCCGGGATAGCGGCGCGCCGCGCCCTCCCAGGTCAGGTCGACGAGGTGCTGCTGCGCCGTCTTGCCCGGGGGCACCGGCTCGTCGGGATACTCGTAGCGCAACTCGTCGAGCGAGAAGCGGCAGCGCTCCAGGAAGCGCAGCGTCTCGACCACGGCCTGCGGACAGTGCCGGAACAGCCGGGCCATCTCGTCGCCGTCCTTGAGGTGGCGTTCGGCATGGGCCTGAAGGCTGCGTCCCGCAGCCTCGATCGTCGTGCGGGCGCGGATGCAGGCCAGCACGTCCTGCAGCGGCCGGCGGTGCGGGGCGTGGTAGAGCACGTCGTTGCCCGCCATCAGCGGGACGCGCGCTGCCGCGGCGATGTCCAGGAGCCGGGCCAGTCGCCGCCGGTCGGCGCCCGCATGGGGCATGGTGGCGAGGAGCCACGTGCTGTCGGGGGCGGCGCGGGCGACGACGGCCAGGGCGTCGGCCACGCGGGCCGCCTCGGCGGGGGTCAGGCGGGCGGGCGGCACGAGCGCCAGGTTGAGGCTGGCCGGACGCTCCGCCACGGCGGCAACGAGATCTGCCAGCTCCAGCCGGCAGGCGCCCTTGTCCGCCCGGCGCGTGCCGAGCGTGATCAGCCGGGAGAGCCGGCCCCATCCGTCCCGATCCGCCGGATAGGCGAGGATGTCGGGCGTGCCGTCGGCGAAGGCGAGGCGGGCG
>CAZJCW010000045.1:0-22440 GCA_964544365.1 uncultured Alsobacter sp. | reverse complement strand
GATCACCGCCGAGGTGTGGAGCGGCCGCAGCCGCCCGAAATTGATGTACTGGAAGTCGAAGTTCAGCGCCGGATAGGCGAGCTGAAGGGCGGCGATGAGGCCGACCGTGAAGCCGGCGATGCCCCAGATCATGGCGGCGACGGTCGCGAACTTGACCGGCCCCATATTGTAGTTGGGACGTCCGTTGATCTCCTGCGGCGCCGGCTCGGCCGGACGCGCGTTGTATCGGCTGAAGACACCGAACACCGCCGCCACGCTGGCTGCCGCGAACAGGTAGGCATGGAAGGCGTAGGCCGGCGTGTAGGCCTTCGCCGCGATGATGATGCTCAGGACGGCGAGAGCGGCAAAGGCGACAGCAGAACCGCCCTCCCCGATCGTCATCGACTTTCGAACGGCCGCAATCTGCGCCATGACTTCCCCCTTCGGACCCAAAAGCCCGTCTTGCCCCACCGTAATGGCGTAACAGCGCATGCGTTGGCCGCGCAGATGGGACGATTACGGACGAGACCTTTGACGCTCCGAAGGGGGGCGGTCCTTGAGGGAAATCAACAGATGCCTTGGGAACCTCCCAAACGACCCGGACATGCGACCAATTGTCCAGACGCGAGGCGCCGGGTCATTCCGCCAGCGCCGGGGCAGCCATGCGCCAAGATGCAGGGCATGTGAGATAGAAGAACCAGGCACGCCGGCCGAACCCCGGCGACATCAGCTCGCTCGGGGCCCATGCACGGCACTTCCAACCAAGGTTATCTCGGCGGCGCGCTGCTCGCCCTTGCGGCGGGCACGATGTGGAGCTTCGGCGGTATCACCGTGCGATACGCGCCGGACAGCGATTCCTGGCAGTATCTCATCTGGCGCTCGGTCGGGCTGCTGGTGGCCGTGGAGGCGTGGAGCCTCGTCCGCGGCCAGGGCCTGCTGCTGCTTCGCTTCGCGCGCAACGTGTCGCAAGGCCAGTGGATCGACCTCGTCGCAGCGCTGGCGCTGACGCTCGCGGCCGGAGCCTTCGTCTACGCGCTCAAGGCGACGACCATCGCCAATGCCATCTTCTTCGCGTCGGTCACGCCTCTGATCAGCATGATCCTGGCGCGAACCATCCTCAAGGAGGCGCTCAGCTGGTACGCGATCGTCGCCATCGGCCTCGGCCTTGCGGGCCTTGCCGTGATGGTGGGTGGCGACCTCGGTCGCGGTACGCTGGGCGGGGACCTCGTGGCGCTGCTGTCTTCCCTGGGCTTTGCGATCTACTCCATCTGCGTCCGCATCGCGCCGAAGCACGACTTCTCGCAGGCATTGCCGGCCTATGCCCTGATCTCACTGCTCCTGTGCTGCGTCGTGACCATTGCGAACGGCCGGACGCTGGCTCCTCCGCCCCAGGACATCGCCATGGCGCTTCTGCACGGCGCGGTGTTCATCGGGATCGGCATTCCGCTGTTCAATCTTGCCGCGCCGCGCGTGCCGGCCGTCGGGCTGGTCGTTCTCGCGCAGACGGAGACGATTCTGTCACCGATCTGGGCGTGGCTGATCATCGGCGAGACTCCCAGCCTGTCGACGCTCGCCGGGGGCGGGCTGATTCTCTCGGGGGTCATCCTGACAGCTCTTGCCGGGGCCCGGCGGGCTGCAAGGGATCAACGCGGGGGAATCGACTAGAAGACGGAACGGACCTGCCAGCGCCCGCCCCGGTCGAGGGTCGGCAAGCAGGATGCGGCAGGAGCCTGTCTATGGAGTGGTCGTCGCAACAGGATGACGCGCTGCGCGAGGTGGCGGCATGGCTGCGCCGTGGCTCGCCCCAGGTGTTCCGGCTTTTCGGGTTCGCCGGCACCGGAAAGACGACACTGGCTCGCCACTTTGCCGAGGGGATCGAGGGCGAGGTTGCCTTCGGAGCCTTCACGGGCAAGGCCGCGCACGTGCTGCGGGCCAAGGGCTGCGAGGGCGCGGCGACGATCCATAGCCTGATCTACCGGCCGGCGGCCGTCGAAAGCGAGGAGCCCTCCTTCGTCATCAACCGGGAGAGCAGCGCGGCCAAGGCCGATCTCATCGTCATCGACGAATGCTCCATGGTGGACGAGGAACTGGGCCGTGACCTTCTTTCGTTCGGCACGCCGGTGCTCGTCCTCGGCGATCCGGCGCAGCTTCCGCCGGTCAAGGGCGGCGGTTATTTCACCGACGCCGAGCCCGACATCATGCTGACGGAAGTTCACCGTCAGGCGCGCGACAACCCGATCATCCGCATGAGCATGACCGTGCGCGAAGGCGGGCGCCTGGAGCGCGGAGCCCATGGCGAGAGCCGGGTGATCGGCCGGGACGAAATCGATGCGTCCGCCGTGCTGCGCACCGACCAGGTGCTCGTCGGCACGAACAAGACCCGCCGCCTCTACAACCGCCGCATCCGCGAACTGATGGGGTTCCGCGATCCGATGCCCGCGGCTGGCGAGAAGCTTGTCTGCCTGCGAAACGACCGCAAGAAGGGCCTGCTCAATGGCGGATTGTGGACCGTCAAGGAGCTGCGCGACCCGCAGAAGGGGCAGGTCCGCATGACGGTCGTCCCCGATGAGGACGCGGGACGGCGCAAGGGCGTGAAGGTGAAGGTGCTGCGCGAGTTCTTCGAGGGCGGCGACGAGGACATCCCCTGGCTGATCCGCCGCGACACCGACGAGTTCACCTACGGCTACGCACTCACCGTGCACAAGGCGCAGGGCTCCCAGTGGGACGATGTCGTGCTGTTCGACGAGAGCTGGGCGTTCCGGGAGCATCGGGACCGCTGGCTCTACACGGCGCTGACGCGAGCGGCCGAACGGATTACCGTGGTGGTGTGACGCCGCGCGGCGCCGTGGCCTGATCGCCGGACGGAACGGCGGCTAGACGACCTGGTTCACCAGCTGGGTCTCGCCCCTCCACAGGCGATCCAGGTTCTCCATCAGCACGTTCACGACGTTGTCCTCGTAGCGGCGTGTTTCCCCGGCGCTGTGAGGCGTGACGACCACGCTCGGGTGCGCCCAGTAGGGCGAACTCGCGGGAAGCGGCTCCTCGTGGAACACATCGAGACCCGCCCCGGAGATCCGTCCGGACGCGAGCGCCGCGAGCAGCGCCACGTCATCGACCACCTTGCCGCGCGCGACGTTCACGAGCAGCGCGCCGGGCTTGATTGCGCCGAAGGCTGCGACGTCCATCAGGTTTTCGGTCTCGGTGGTCAGCGGGCAGGTCAGGGCCACCACGTCGGCCTTCGAAAGGGCCTCGTGAAGCCGGGCGTTCGTCCACACCTCGTCGGCGGCGCCGGGGACGGGCGATGCCTCGCGCCGAAGGCCGATGACGCGCATGTCGAACGCCTTGGCCAGGCGACCGAGGCGCTGGCCGATCCGGCCGAAGCCAACGACGACCAGTGTCTTGCCGCCCAGCTCATCCTCCCGAATCGCACGGTCGCCGATCATCGGGCGCCAGTAAGACCGGTGCTGGAAATCGCGCGCATGATGAAGCTGACGCGACAACGCGAGGATCAGTGCGAGCGCATGCTCGGCGACCGCGCGCTCGTTGACGCCCTGGGCACTGGCGAGGCGGACACCCCGGTCCCGGAACGCTGACTTGTCGTACTGGTCGGTGCCAGCGCTGACCGACTGCACGAACCGTAGCCGCGGCGCAATGTCGAGCAGCGGATTGCGCCAGAGGCCCGAGACGACGAGGACGTCGATTTCCCCCGCAATCGCCGCAAGGCCATCGGCATCATTCGCCACGCGGTACTGCATGTCTGCGGTACGATCGCGGAACGCATCGGCCAGACGATAGGCCGCATGGGCGAACCCGACCACGATGTCGGAGCGAGCAGGTATCGAGATCTGGCGCATTGTCGTCTCCGCGGGGGCGGCCCGTCGGACAGACTTAGCGCATCGCTTTGCGGGGTGGAACCCGACCGGAGGAGACGCCGGGGAACGGGTACCGGCGTCTCCTTCTGCCCCTCAACCCAGGAGCATCGCAAAAACGGCGACCGAAGCGATGGTGCCGAGTGAGAGCGTCATGGCCCGATCGAAGCGGGAGCCAGGGTCGGCGATCCTGCGGACGCTCTTGGCAACCTTTCCGGATGCCATGCTCCAGCCGTTCATGCACGAGCACATCAGCTGATGAGCTTCGTCTTCCGTGATCTTGAAGAATGCCATGCCGTCGCCCAAACGATCGCTGGCGAGCCCCTCGGCGCGAAGAACCGGGTCCTCGAATGCCACCGTGAGAGGGCTGTCATGAGCCCGCATCAGGGGTCGATCTGCGGGCGCCTTGAGTTCGATCTCACCGAGGGAGCGAAGGCGCCGCTCGGGTTGGCGCTCCAGAAGTTCGGACCATCGTAGCAGACGATCCTTCCGGCTCATCGGCACCGCCTCGGAGACGCAGACGTCAGCGATATCGCGCAGTTCATCGACTCTCTTGTATTCCATGGATCTTCTCCCGGGCTTGCGGAGCATCCGCGGCCTTCTGGTCCGCCAGATCTGCGCGGAGATGCCCTCTCGGGGCACCTCGCCTCAGGAGTCGGCGTCCCACCTCCTCCGAGAACGCGCGGGCGCGCGTCCCGTTCATCCCGCATCGGGAAAAACGTCAGGAAAGATCAGCAGGGACCTGAACCGCAGCGGCAGGGTGCTTGGTCGTCGGTCGACGGATCGCGACGCGCGAGCGGCACTCGTCAGACGGCGATCCGCTGAGGCGTCGCCCGATGTTCCTTCAGGAGCACTCCCTCGGGATCGACTTCCTTCAGCAGCACGTCGTACCCCCAGAGATCCGCGAGATGCTGCAGGACGCGCGACGCGTCCTCGACCTCGAGCAGCATGCGTTTCGCAACGTTGTGCTGGACGACCAGCCGCCGGTCCCCCGCGAGGTCGACATCGACCACCTGGATGTCGGGATCCGTCCACGCGACGTCGTACTGGCGGGCGAGCGCGCTGCGGATGCGGCGGTAGCCGCGTTCATCGTGGATGGCCTCGACGCGCAGTTCGGGCGCCTCGCTGTCGTCGAGCAGATGAAACATCCGCCAGTTGCGGATGAGGTTCGGGCTGAGGAACTGCAAGACGAAGCTTTCGTCACGAAAGTTCGCCCAGATGTCGCGCAGCACCCCTTCGGGATCTCCGCGCCCGGCAATATCGGGAAACCAGATCCGATCCTCCTCCGTGGGCTGCGTCACAAGCCGCTCGATGTCGCTCATCATGGCAAAGCCAAGGGCGTAGGGGTTGATGCCGTGCCAGCGCCGATCGTTGAAGTTCGGCTGGAACGTCACGTTGGTGTGCGAGTGCACGAACTGGAGATAGTGGCCATCATCGATGCGCCCGAGTTCGTGGAGGCGGCTCATGATCCGATAGTGCACCCACGTCGCGCAGCCCTCGTTCATCAGCTTGGTCTGTCGCTGCGGATAGAAATATTGCGCGACGAGACGCACGATGCGTAGCACCTCGCGCTGCCAAGGCTTCAGGCGCGGAGCTGTTTTCTCCAGGAAATAGAGGATGTTCTCCTGTGGCAGCTGGAGCAGTTGGCGGCGCACGTCCTCGCGGGTCGGCTCGGCCTGTTCGCGGCCTCGCGCAGGCAAGGTCCGCCACAGGTCGTTGTACATGCGCTCCTCGTGCTGGCGGCGCTCCCGTTCACGCGCCTCTTCCGTCCGCAGGTCGGGCTTGGCGCGGCGCGGGTAGCGGTGGACCGCGTGGCTCATCAACGCATGGGCGGCATCGAGCAGGCGTTCCACCTCGTGGTGCCCGTAGCGCTCCTCGCAATCCGCGATGTAGCCCTTGGCGAAGTCGAGGTAGTCGAGGATGCCGTCCGCGTCAGTCCACTGGCGGAAGAGGTAGTTGTTCTTGAAGAAGTGGTTGTGCCCGAAAGATGCGTGCGCGATGACCAGCGCCTGCATCGTCGCCGTGTTCTCCTCCATGATGTAGGTGATGCACGGGTTCGAGTTGATGACGATCTCATAGGCGAGGTCGCCGTAGCCCTGGCGGTAGACGGACTCATGCTGGGCGAAATGCTTCCCGAAGGACCAGTGCTTGTAGAACAGCGGCATGCCTGACGAGGCATAGGCGTCCAGCATCTGCTCGGAGGTGATGACCTCGATCTGGTTCGGATAAATGTCGAGACCCAGTTCGCGGACGGCGATCCGCTCGACGGCGTCGTGGATGCGGCGGATGGTCTCGAAATCCCAGTCCGCGCCGCGGAACAGCAGACCCTCGCGGATGTCCGGTGCGGCCGTCATCGAACGGAGCCCGCGCCTGCCGCGCGCCGCTCGAAGAGTTCGCGGAACACGGGGAAGATGTCGCGGCGGTGGCGCACCTTGCGCATGCCGAAGGGAGCCCCGCCTTCGCGCAGCGACTCGTATGTCCGCCACAGGTCGCTGGCCCGGCCGCCCATGCCCAGCGAGGACGGCTCGTCCTCCGCGCCGACCTCCAGGTACGCGAAGTACTGGCACACCGGGAGAATGGCGTTCTGCAGGAGGTCGGCCGTGCGGTCCTTGTCGTTGGGCGCGTTGTCGCCGTCCGACGCCTGCGCCGCGTAGATGTTCCAGTCGCTGGGCCGGAACCGCTCGGCGACAACGCGGCGCATCTCCTCGAGCGCCGTCGAGACGACGGTTCCCCCCGTCTCGGTGGAGTGAAAGAACGTGTCCTCGTCCACCTCCTCGGCGACATGCGTGTGGCGGATGAAGACGATCTCGACGTGCCTGTAGCGCCGTCTCAGGAAGATATAGAGCAGCGCGTAGAAGCGCTTGGCGAGATCCTTCATCGGCTCCGTCATGGATCCCGAGACATCCATCAGGCAGAACATCACAGCCTGCGCGACGGGACGCGGATAGGGAGAGTACTGCCGGTAGCGCAGGTCGATCGGATCGATCCAGGGGATTCTCCTGCGGCGCTGGTCGAGCAGGTCCAGCTTGGCCTGCAACTCCGCGAGCGCGTCCGCATCGCCGCCGGCTTCCTTGAGCCGTGCGATCTCCTCTTCGAGTGCGCGTGCGTCACCGCTCGTGGGCCGGCGCAGGGCGAGGCGACGCGACAGGCTGTTCCGCATGGTGCGGAGCAGCGCGAGGTTTGCCGGCGAGCCCGCGACGGAATAGCCAGCCCGCCTCCACTCGATGCTCTCGACGCCTTCGAGCTTGCGCTTCGCCAGGTCGGGCAGTTCCAGATCGTCGAGGAACAGGTCGAGAAACTCGTCCTGCGACAGCGCGAAGCGGAAGTCGTCGTCGCCGCCGCCGTCCTCCGCTCCCTGCGAACCGCCACGCCCTCCGCCCCCGCCCGGTCGCGGGATGGTGTCGCCCTCGATGAACTCCCTGTTGCCGGGAAGCACCATGTCGCGGCGGCCGCCGTCATTGGTCCGGCGCAGGGTCGGCTCGCGCACGCCATCGACCGGGATCGAGACGTCCCCGCCCTTCTCCATGTCGCGGATGCCGCGCTCCTTGCTCTGCTCGCGGACGGCGCGCCGCACAAAGGCCTGCGCCCGTCGAAGGAAGCGCTGGCGGTTTTCGAGGCTCTTGCCCCCTGGGTTGAGGCGGCGGTCGACGATGTGCATGCCGTCCTGCGCCCTCTCAGCCTGCCTGCTTGACCCGCATGTACCACTCGACCAACCGGCGGACCTGCCGCTCGGTGTAGCCTCTCTCCATCATGCGCGTGACGAACTCGCCGTGCTTCTTCTCGCTGTCGCTGTCCTTCTTCGAGCCGAAACTGATGACGGGCAGCAGTTCTTCCACCTGCGAGAACATGCGCTTCTCGATCACCTCGCGCAGCTTCTCGTAGCTCGTCCAGGACGGGTTACGACCGCCGTGGCTTGCGCGGGCACGAAGAGCGAACTTCACGACCTCGTTGCGGAAGTCCTTCGGGTTCGCGATGCCTGCCGGCTTCTCGATCTTCGTGAGTTCCTGGTTGAGAAGCTCGCGATTCATCAGTTGGCCCGTATCCGGGTCCTTGAAGTCCACGTCCTCGATCCAGGCGTCGGCGTAGTCGACGTAGCGGTCGAACAGGTTCTGGCCGTAGTCGTGGTAGCTCTCCAGATAGGCCTTCTGGATCTCGTGGCCGATGAACTCCGCATATCGCGGTGCGAGTTCGCCCTTGAGGAACTCCAGGTAACGCTTCTCCGTCGCCTCGGGCAGTTGCTCGCGCCGAACGGTCTGCTCGAGCACGTACATGAGGTGCACGGGGTCGGCTCCGACCTCGATCGTGTCGTGGTTGAACGTCGCAGCCAGCACCTTGAAGGCGAAGCGGGTGGAGATGCCGTCCATGCCTTCGTCGACACCGGCCGCGTCCTTGTACTCCTGCAGAGACCGGGCACGGGGATCGACCTCCCGCAGGCTCTCGCCGTCGTAGACGCGCATCTTGGAGAACACGTTGGAGTTGGCGTGCTCACGCAGCCGCGACAGGACCGCGAAGCGGGCCAGCATTTCCAGCGTCGCCGGGGCGCAGGGTGCGCCGGCGAGTTCCGACGTCCGGATCAGCTTCTCGTAGATTCGCTGTTCCTCGGTCGCGCGCATGCAATACGGAACCTTGATCACATAGATCCGGTCGATGAAGGCCTCGTTGTTCTTGTTGGTCTTGAAGGTCTGCCACTCGGCCTCGTTGGAGTGCGCCATCACGATGCCCTGGAAGGGGATCGCGCCTATGTTCTCCGTGCCGACGTAGTTGCCCTCCTGCGTTGCGGTGAGCAGCGGGTGCAGCATCTTGATCGGCGCCTTGAACATCTCGACGAACTCGAGAATGCCCTGGTTGGCGCGGTTGAGGCCGCCGGAATAGCCGTACGCATCGGGATCGTTCTGCGACAGGGTCTCCAGTTTCCGGATGTCGACCTTGCCGACGAGCGAGGAGATGTCCTGGTTGTTTTCGTCGCCCGGCTCCGTCTTGGATATGGCGATCTGGCGCAAGCGTGACGGGCGCAGCTTGACCACGCGGAATCGCGTGATGTCGCCGTCGAACTCGTCGAGCCGCTTGATGCACCACGGGCTCATGAGACCCGTGAGCCGACGCCGCGGGATGCCGTAGCGTTCCTCGAGCATGACGCCCATCTGCTCTGGATCGAACAGGCCGAGCGGACTCTCGAAGATCGGGCTGATCTCGTTCCCGGCCTTCAGCACGTAGATCGGATGCGTTTCCATGAGCGCCTTCAGGCGCTCCGCAAGCGACGACTTTCCGCCGCCGACCGGTCCCAGCAGGTAAAGGATCTGCTTGCGTTCCTCGAGGCCCTGGGCCGCGTGACGGAAGAAGCTGACGATCCTCTCGATCGTCTCCTCCATCCCGAAGAACTCGGAAAAGGCGGGGTAGGTCCGGATTGTCCGGTTCATGAAGATCCGGCCGAGCCTGGGGTCGCGCGCCGTGTCGACGAGTTGGGGCTCGCCGATCGCGGCGAGGATGCGCTCCGCAGCCGAGGCATACATCATCGGATCATCGCGGCAGCCAGCGAGGTACTCCGCCAGCGACATCTCCGTCTCGCGGCGCGTCTCGTATGTCTTTGCGAAAGCGGCAAAGAGGTCGGTCTCGGGAAACATCGTGTTCCTTCCGATTCTGCCCAGCCAACACCAACCGTCCGGCAAGCAAAGGGTTGCGTCAAGTCGCCTGTCGAGTTCAAGCCCGCGATTGGGAAACTTGGCAGCGATGCTATTTGACTGCTAACAAGTCACGCTCAAGTTTGCCGATACGATTGGCATACGGCTGGTTATCCCTGCGCCTTTTGCGCAGAACTTGATCGCTTGATGCTGCCGCGCACTGGCCTCTGCGCTATGCTCAAGTTCATGTGTGTCGCGGAGGACAGTCGGCAATGGCCAGGCAGGACATTTTGTCGCCGGAGGATGTCCTGGCTTTCTGGCAGGACGCGGGCGCCCAGCGCTGGTTCCGCGCCGACCCGGCCTTCGACGAAACATGCAGCGCCACGTTTGCGGCTTCGTGGGCTGCGGCCGCTGCAGGGGACCTCGACGCATGGAGCCACACGGCTGATGGCGCCCTCGCGCTGGTGCTCCTGCTGGACCAGATGCCTCGCAACATGTTCCGCGGCACGCCGAAGGCATATGAAACCGACCGCAAGGCCCGGGACGTTGCATCCAGGGCGCTGGCCAAAGGTTTCGTGGCTCACGTGCCGGCGCCGCTGCGCCGTTTCTTCCACCTGCCCTTCTCCCATGCGGAAGACCTGGCGGACCAGGAACGGGCCGTCCAGCTGGCGGGGGAGACGGGAGATGCCGACGCACTGAAATGGGCGCGGCATCACCGTGACGTGATTGCCCGCTTCGGCCGGTTTCCCCATCGGAACGCCATTCTCGGCCGCACGAGTTCTCCGGAGGAGATCGCCTGGCTGGATCAGGAGGGCGCGTTCAAGGGGTGAGCGCCATCACGCGCCGGCAAGCTGCGCCGCAGTTATCCAGAACACCTCGGCCTCGCTTTCCTCCGTGTCGAGCCAGAGGAAGGGCAGGTCCGGGAAAGCCTCCTCGAGAGCAGGCCGGTCCGTCCCAACCTCGCACAGCAAGGCGCCGCCGGGAGCGAGGTGGCGGGGGGCGTCGGCCAGAATGCGTCGCACCACGTCGAGGCCGTCCGTCCCGGCCGCGAGCGCCATGTGCGGCTCGTGCCTGTACTCGGGCGGAAGCGACGCCATCGCCTCGGCGTCGACATAGGGCGGGTTGCTGATGATGAGGTCGTAGCGCCGGCCTGCGAGCGGCGCGAAGAGATCGCCGTGATGGAGCGTGATCCTGTCGGCGTCGTCGCTTTCCCCCACGTTGAGCGCCGCCACTTCCAGCGCGTCGCTGGAGAGGTCGACCGCATCGACGGCCGCGTTGGGGAACACCATCGCGGCGATGATGGCAAGGCAGCCCGACCCGGTGCACAGGTCCAGCACATGCCCTACCTCCTCCGGATCCGGGACGAAGGCCGCCTCGCCGAGCAGCGCGTCGGAGAGCAGCAGTTCGCCCAGGTAGGAACGCGGAACGATCACCCGCTCGTCCACCCGGAAGGGAATGCCGCGGATGTAGGTCCGCCCGAGCAGGTACGCCGCCGGCTTGCGCGTTGAGATCCGCGCATGAACGAGTTCGACCAACCGGGTCCGCTCGGCACGCGTCAGGCGCGCATCAAGAAAGGGCTCCAGCCGGTCGACGGGAAGGTGGAGCCCCTCAAGCACGATGAAGGCGGCCTCGTCGATCGCGTTCGTGGTGCCGTGACCGAAGACGAGGCCGAATTCCCGAAAGCGGCTGACGGCATAGCGGAGTACGTCGCGCACCGTCAGGAGATCGTCCGCCACGGCGGCGACGGAAAGCAGTGAATGAGCGGCCACGGGCGTCTCCGGCTGGTGTGCGACGGCCGGCACTGTGGCCGGTGCAATCTTCTCGATCAACCGGAGGGTGCTTGATCGATCTCAAGGCGGACAGGACTTCTATCCGTAGGATGTGCACAGGAGGACCTTCAGTATGTCGGACATCGATCACGAACGCGGCGTCGTCGTCAGGACGTTCACCGCTGCACTGGCCTCTCTCAAGGCTTCGCTCCGTCTCGACGAGACGACTGCCCTCGGCGCGCACGAACTCGACCGCGTGATGCACGAGCTCGGGATGACCTGCGCGGATCTCGATCCCGCCAATCCCGATTCCGAGACGCTCCTTCCGGCGATGCTCGGAAAGCTTGGGCTCGCATCGCGACAGGAGATCGCCCCCGCCGTCCTGCGTGAGCTTGAACGCACCTGCAGCCGCTGCGCGAAGGCCGGCACCTGCCGGAGCGCCCTGGAGCAGGCCGGTATCCCGGACTACGAGGCATTCTGCAACAATGCGGATGTGCTCGTCTCCCTGGATCAGGCCCGCAGCCGGCAGGCCCGCGGAAAAACCACACCCCGTCAGCCACCGGTATCCTGCGGTTCGCCGGCGGGTCCGACGCGCGACATGATGTGCCTGAGCACGCGATCGACGGCCTCGAGATCCTGCGGCGAGATGCCATCGACCAGCGAATGCTGGAACGCGAGCGCCATCGGGATCAAGCCCTCGTAGATGGCGCGGCCGCGGGCCGTGAGCATGAGGAATGCCTCGCGCCGATCGATTTCGTTGGCACGGCGCACCAGCAGGCCATGCTCCTCGAGCGACACGACGGCGCGCGACACCTTCGCCTTGTGCATGCGGCTGAGATGACCGACATCCTTGGCCGTGACCTCGTTGAGTTCGCCCAGCACCGCCATCACGCGCCACTCCGGGATCGTGATTCCGAACCGCTCCGAGTAGACATGGGCGAGGCCTTCGGCGACGCGCTGCGCCGCGACGTTCAGCCGATAGGGCAGGAAGGCCTCGAGCCGCAGGCGCGGCCGCGTCGGCTTGATGCCCGTTCCGCCGCCCGCCCCCTTGCCACGGGTGTTCGTCGCTTGTGGCTTCATTCCCCCCGTTTGCCCCTGATCCGGCCCCTTCGGGCTTCCTTCGCGCCTGTCGACAGGCGTCATCGACGCATCGGGCCCGGACGGGCCCGGATTGTCAACGGCCTACGCGGCAAGCGCCTCACGCAAGGGCCGGCCGGCGGCGTGGTCCGCGGGCCAGCCAGGCCACGATGGCGACGTTGACGAGGTTCCACGCCATGCCGTTGGCGAAAGCCGCCCTGTAGGATCCGGTGAGGTCGAAGATCGCGCCCGACATCCAGCCGCCGAGAGCCATGCCGAGAAGCGTCGACATGAGGACGAGTCCCACGCGGGTGCCGGCCTCGGACGCGGGGAAATATTCCCTTACGATGATGGCGTACATCGGCACGATCCCGCCCTGGAAAAGACCGAACAGGGCGGAGATGACGTAGAGCGACATCAGCCCGTCGAACAGCAGGTACAGGATCAATGCGACGCCCTGAAGGGTCGACCCGAGCAGGAGAGTCCATACGCCGCCGATGCGGTCCGCGATGAACCCAGACGCCAGCCGGCTGACGATGCCGAAGCCGAGCATGAGCGAGAGCATCTGGGCGCCGCGCGCGACGCCATAGCCGAGGTCGCCGCAATAGGCGACGATATGGACCTGGGGCATCGACATGGCGATGCAGCATGAGATCCCGGCGACGATGAGGATCGCCTGGAGCGCGCCCGGCGACATCTGCGCGGCCTTGCCGGCGGTGTTGAAAACGGGAGCCGGTTGCGCCGATCCACCCTCAGGAGCTGGACGCCGCAGGACCAGAGCCAGCGGAAGCATCAGCACCACACAGGCGATGCCGATGCCGACCTGCGTCTGCCTCCAGCCGGCCGTCTCGATGAAGTGCTGCACGATCGGCGGCCAGAACGTGCCGGCGACATAGTTGCCCGATGCACAGACCGCGACAGCGATACCCCGGCGACGGGTGAACCATCGGGATGTATCGGCGATCAGGGGGCCAAAGGTGGCCGAACTTCCGAAGGCGCCGATCAGTACGCCCTGGACGAGGGCGAACTGCCACAGCGTCTGCGCGTAGCCGGAGAGGACATAGCCGAGGCCGAGCGACAGCGTGCCGGCCATGATCGTCGGCATGATCCCGAAGCGGTCCGTCATGCGCCCCATGAAGATGCCGCCGGCGGCGAAGCCGAGCATGGTCATGGTGTAGGGAAAGCTTGCCCCCGCGCGCGCCGCATCGAACTCAAGCTGCACCGCCGGCAGCGCAACCACCACCGACCACATGCCGACGCCGCCAACCGTGCTGAGCAGCACCGCCGCGGCGAGGCGTACCCAGGCATAGGAACTTTCCGGCACGCTGGCGGCGGGCGCGGAGGCTGGGAAACTCATGGCGACTTTCCGGGGGACCGGGGAACGGGGACGCGCACGCTATCACCCGGGCCGGGCGCTGTCCCATGCGCGGACTGCAGTGCGGTCAGGTCGCCGCCGTCGACCAGCGCCGGCGAAGGTCCATCACGTGAGCGGCCAGGGAACCGCTGAGGGCAAGTCCGATCCACCACCACCCGGCGCCGGTGAGAGCTGCCCGGAGGGCCAAGACGAGACAAACGCCCGATGCGGTGATCCAGACGAGATCCGCGACCGGCACGCCGCGGCGAAAAACCGCGCGCAACGCCACGAGCCCAATCACCTCGACCGCCATGAAGGCGAGCACGAGGTCGGCGATGCGCCCGCTGGAGAAGAAGGCTTCCAGCGTGGAAGTCACTGCAGGGAGGGACCCGTCGATCGACCGTCGCCGTTCCGGGCCCTCGACTCGGCATCGACCGCGGGCAGAAGTCCCAGAAGGTGCGCCATGTCCTTGAAGAAGATCTTCACGTGGGCCAGTGGATCCTGCCGGACCAGTTCCTTGTTCATGTAGCTGTCCCACGTCAGCTTCTGAACGTCCTTGTCGCGGCACATGCTGACGAAGCGCTCGCGGCGCTTGTCGCTGGAATACCAGAAGTACTGCATGATCCCGAGGATCCAGAAGACGCGGCCATGCGCCTTCATGAACTTCTTGCGCGCGAGCGCGAGGTTGCGGCCATCGCCGGTCGCCAGCGTCCGTTCGGCCGCCTCGGCCGCCAGGCGGCCGCTCAGCATCGCGTAGTAGATGCCTTCTCCCGAGGCAGGCGCGACGACGCCGGCGGCGTCTCCCGCCAGCAGGACATCCTTGCCGTTGTCCCACCTCTTCAAAGGCTTGAGCGGAATGGGCGCACCTTCGCGGCGCAGGGTGGTCATTCCGTCGAGCCCGGTCAGGTCGCGCAGGTCCTTGACCGCGCTGCGGAGCGAAAAGCCCTTGTTCGCACTGCCCGTCCCGATGCTCATGGTCGAGCCGTGCGGGAAGATCCAGGAGTAGAAGTCCGGCGAGAAGCGGCCATCGTAGTAGACGTCGCAGCGACGGGCATCGACGGCGTCCGATGCCTCCTTCGGCCATTCGACGATCTCGTGATAGGCGAAGACGCAAGGAACGCGCTCGGCGCCTGGGATCTCGCGCCGGCCGACTGCCGACCGCGCACCGTCGGCGCCGATGACGAGGCGACACTGGATCTCCTGGCACGGCCCCTTGTCGGACTCGCCCTTCGGCCGGTAGTGCACCAGCACCGTGCCGTCGAAGCCGCGCGTGATGGTCTCGAACGTGCCGGTGCGGCGCTCTGCGCCGGAGCGCTCGGCGCGCTCGCGCAGCCACTCGTCGAAGACATCGCGATCCACCATGCCGACGAAGCCGTTGCCCTCGATCGGCATGGCGACGCGTTGGCCAGAGGGCGAGACCATCAGGGCCTCGTTGACCTTCGCGACCAGCAGGTCGTCGGGAATGTCGAAGTCGCGGATCAGCCTCGGCGGCACCGCGCCGCCACAGGGCTTGATGCGGCCCGCTCGATCGAGCAGCAGGACCGAACGGCCCGCATTGGCGAGGTCGGTCGCGACGGTGGCACCGCAAGGGCCTCCGCCGACAACGACGACGTCGTAGATGTGCTGTTGGGCCATTGGTTTCACCCTGCGTGGGAACCGGCAGCGAAGCGGCCGCCAACGGCGCTCCCTGCCCGTGATGCGGAAGGCTTCGTGCCGATTCCGAGGGCCAGCCACGCCCCCGCGACGAACAGGGCGGCCTCTCCGGCGAAGACGAGGCCATAGGCCTCGACCGGCGATGCGACGAAGCGGCGGGCGATGTCCACCGCCAGCGCGCCGAGCAGGCCGCCGACGCCGAAGGCGATGGCCTGGGCGGCGCCCCACAGGCCGAGGCGCGTGCCCTCGCGCGGCGCCGTGCCGGCGCTGGCCAGGCTCATCATCGAGCCGATGGCCGCTACGGCGAACGAGCCGTTGGCGACACCCAGCGCGAAGACGGCGGCGCGGATCGGGAAGTGCGGGCCGACGAGTCCGCCTGCGGCGATGACGAGAAGGGCAGCCGCGGAGGCGATACAACCGCCGACGGTCCACAGCTTCAACGAGCCGAGGACCTTTCCGCCGATGACGCTCGCACCGACGCTGACGAGGATCATTCCAGCCAGGACGCCGCCATGCTGGACGCCCGCAAGGGCGGTGCTGGCCCCGGCCGTCATGCCGAAGACCAGGCCGGCGAACGGCTCCAGGATGAGTTCCTGCATGTTGTAGGCAAGCATCGAGACGAAGACGAAGACGGTGAAGCGACGGGCCTCGGGCTCCGTCCAGACTTCCCGGAGGGCGGACATGAAGGCAGCCTTCGGCGCCTCGTCGCCGGCGGCGGGAGTGCCACCCTGCGGCTCGAGCCCCTGCACGGCGAGCGTGGCGACGAGGAAGGCGCCGAGCGCAACGACGGCCATGACCGCGATCAGGCGGGTGGTGGAAAACGGGTCGAGGAATCGGCCGGCGACCGTGGCCGTCATGGCGAGACCGAAGATCATCATCACCCAGACGATGGTCGCCGCGGCGGCGCGGCGCTCGGGCGCCACGCGGGCCGCCATCAGGGCGAGGACCGAGGTTCCCGCGGCGCCCACGCCGATGCCGAGGAGAGTGAAAGCCAGCACCGCCAGACCGAGGCCCGCCCAGAACGCGGCCCCGATCACCGCGGTCGCCACCGCCGCACCGACGCCGCCCATGCAGAGGGCCGCCATGCCGCCGATGATCCAGGGCGTGCGGCGTCCGCCGACGTCAGAGCCATAGCCCCAGCGCGGGCGCAGGACCTGGATGGCATAATGCAGGGCGACGAGAAGGCCCGGAATCATCGCCGGCAAAGCCAGTTCGACGACCATCACCCGGTTGATCGTGGACGTCATCATCACGACGACGGCGCCCAGCGACATCTGCACGAGGCCGAGACGGGCTATCCCGATCCAGCCGAGGGTAGTGGCAGTCTGCGATGGGGCCATGGGAGCCTCGGACAGGGCACCCGCGGATCCGGGGACGATCCGGCGGTCGAGCGACGCGATGTCGTCGCCCGGGTCAGCCCGTGCACGAGACGGGCGTCGACGCGGCGGCGCCATGGAGTGACGCTACGACTGGACAGTCTCAAGTGTCAAGAAGAGCTGACAGTTCAGGTGCGGTCAGTTGCCGCTGCCGTCGCCGTCGAGGTCGCCGAGGCCGTAGCGGCGGAGTTTCGAGTAAAGGCTCTGCCGGCTCAGACCCAGCATCTCAGCCGCGGACGCGCGGTTGTCGCGGGTGAGTTCCAGCGCGGCCTCGATGCACAGGCGCTCGATCATGTCCGTGGTCTCACGGACGAGGTTCTTCAGGGAAACGCGGCCCACGAGCTCCGTGAACTGCTCGACGGAGCGGGGCAATTCGCGGCCGGCCATGGTTCCCGGACGCATCGAGGCGCTGCGCAGCGTGAAGCCGAGGCAAGGGTGCTCGCCGGTCACCACGGACACGGCGGCCACCTCGACATCCTCGGTTGAGCCGAATTCGCCGCGCAAGACCGTCGGGAACAGGCGGACGGCGCCATGCTCGCGCAGGTTCGACGACAAGACGTCCATGTCGATGCCCGGCCGACCGAGCCAGCGGCCGAGGGCCTCACCGCGCGCCTGTTCCTCGGTGGCGAGTTGCGCCATGTCCAGGAAGGCGGCATTCGCCGTGAGAATGCGCATCTGCGGATCGGTGACGACAAAGCCTTCCGGCAGGTTCTCGACGATCTGCATCAGCACCGGCCGCGCACGACCCGTGCCGGCGGACGCACCTGCGCCCCCCAGAGGCGAAAGCCGAACGAGGAAGTGCGACGTGTTTTCCTGCCTGAACAGCGAGGCCGACAACGCGAACTCGAGACCCGACGCGAGCTTGGCATGGACATCGTCCACGCGGCCGGTCACACGAACGGCGGCCAGCAGCGATTGCACCGCCTCACGGCTGTCGGCCGCGAAGACCTCCGGGAAAGACTGGCCGATGATCCGCCGGGCGCTCTTGCCGAGCAGGACGTTCGCCGCCGGGTTGGCGTCGACGATGCGCTGGTTCGAGGCCTCGACGATCAGCACCGCCTCGGAGGCAAGCTGGAACAGCAGCCGGTACCGCGTTTCCGCGCCGCGGATACGGGCGTATTCGCGCTCCATGGACTGCTGCGCATCGGCAAGACGCTGCTGCAGGACGGCCATGGCGCGCAGGTCACGGCCAATGGCAACGACGTCGCCATTGTCTCCCAGCTTCATCGCGGCGTACCGGACGGGAACGTCGGCGCCGCGGGGAGAAGGATGGTTGACCTGTCGCAGGCGGGTGATCCCGGCCGGAGTGGCTTCCTTCAGGAGTTCCTCGACCTTCACCCGGCTCTCGACGGTGACGGTTTCCGACCATGGCCGGCCGACCCAGGAGGCATAGCCCTCCCGCGCAAGGTCGTCGCTGCCGACGGCGACGTCCTTCACGACGCCGGACCGGTCGATAACCACCGCGACATCAGCCGCCGCCGCGATCAGGATCGCTGCAGCCTCGGGACCGAGACCGACGAGCGATTCCTTCGGCGCCGCGAACGGCTTGGCCACGTCGTTGGGCGAGAGAATCTCCATGAAATCTGGTATTTCCGGTTGTGCGCTGCGCTCTTTCAGCAGGCTCTCACTCGCAGATCAAGCAGGCTTTGTGCCATCGTGACGGCAGATGGGCCGTCGACGGCCGTGGCGTCCGCGCCGATCAGGAGTGCTTTCTCAGGATTGCGAACGAAGTAGTCGCCCCCAACCAGAATCCCCACCGGATTGTTCCGTGACCCTTTTCTGATCTTGCGGATCACCGCCGTCAGCGCCTCGACGCCCGTCTCGCAGCTCAGCGAGAAGCCGACGACGGGAAACGATTCGCGCCTCGCCAGTGCCGCGGCGTCCACCTGCGGGCTCGCCGCGAGCGATACGACGTCCCAACCGGCACTGCGGAAGAATTTCTCGACCATCGACAGGCCGAAAGTATGGCGTTCGCCCGGCGCCGGAACGAGCAGGATACGTCGTGAACCGTCCGGGGGCTTCCGGTCGGGATCCTGGCCGCGCGGCGTCAGCTCCCGCAGCACCTGCTGCAGGCGGGACAACCCGACAGTCACGTCCATGAAGTCGGCGAGATCGGCTTCCCACATGTCGCCGAGTTGGCGCGCAGCTGGGGCGAGCAGGCCGAGGAAGAGACGATCCACGGAGATGCCTTCGTTGCGCAAGGCGTCGATCGCCGCGAAGGTCTGGGACGGATCCGAACCCATGACGACGTCGACGAACGCGTCGAGTTGCGGCAGCGGCTCGCGGGGATCACCCGCCTCCGGTCCGCTCGTCGCTTGCCGGTGCGCCAGCATCAACCTGGGAATGATCTCGGCCTCGATGATGCTCGAGAGCCGATCCTTCATCGCCTCGGCAACGTCGTTGCGGGCATCAAGACCGAGGGCGCCACCCCGAGGACCGGAAGCCTTGTCGATCGACGGCCAGTCGGCAGTACCGTCGTCTCGCCTGGCATTGTCCATGGGGCCCTCCCGCCCGATGGGGTGAAACACTCTTCGCCTGATCAACTACACAGGAGAACCCACCGCCTTCGATCCGCATCTCACGGGGATGATAGGTCAAACTCGGTGTACTGAACAGCGGCACATTGGACCAAGCCAAGGCGCATCACCAGAAGAATGTAAATCGATCTGGACGTCAAGCTAGATTGACAGTCTGTCGGCACGGGTCGTAGAGTCCTCGCATCGGACGGGCGGCCACAAAGGTCGCTCATGGTGGGGCGGCGCGATGGTCAAGGGTGAGCACGCCAGGGGAGACCCGGCCCGGAGGCCCGCCCTCTATACCCCCGAGGAGCGCATCCGGCGCGACCGGTCTCCGTGGACGATGGTCCAGGGAATCCTGGCTCCGATCCAGTTCGTCGTATTCCTGATCAGCCTCGGGCTGGTTCTGCGCTGGCTCGCCACGGGCGACGGCTACTTTGCCGCCACGGTCTCCGTCGTGATCAAGACGCTCGTCCTCTACACGATCATGATTACCGGGGCGATCTGGGAGAAGGACGTCTTCGGGCAATACCTCTTCGCGGGTCCGTTCTTCTGGGAGGACGTGGTCAGCATGCTCGTTCTGGCCCTCCACACCGCCTATCTCGGGGCGGTGGCATGGGGTTGGCTGGACGCGCGGGGCCAGATGCTGCTCGCGCTCGCGGCCTACGCCACCTACGTCGTCAACGCCGCCCAGTTCGTCCTGAAGTTGCGGGCGGCACGACTTGCTAGCGCCTCCGACCGCGCAGCGCCCCAGTCCACCCGGCAGGTGGAGATGGCACGATGAACGCCCCGGTCCTTCCGATCCCGGCTGGCGACGGCTGCACCAGCGCACCCGTGCTGCGCGAGCGCGGGCAGCGCGAAGTCTTCTGCGGCCTGACCGGGATCGTCTGGCTGCATCGCAAGATCCAGGACGCCTTCTTCCTCGTCGTCGGCTCGCGCACCTGCGCCCACCTCATCCAGTCGGCCGCGGGCGTGATGATCTTCGCCGAGCCCCGCTTCGGCACGGCGATCATCGACGAACGCGACCTCGCCGGCCTTGCCGACATCGACGACGAACTCGATCGGGTCGTCGGACGGCTGCTGAACCGGCGCCCCGACATCCGCCTGCTTTTCCTCGTGGGGTCCTGCCCGTCCGAGGTCATAAAGCTGGATCTGGGTCGCGCGGCTGCCCGCCTGTCCGCCCGCGTGGCGCCGCGCGTGCGCGTCCTGAGCTATTCGGGAAGCGGCATCGAGACGACATTCACCCAGGGCGAGGACGCCTGCCTCGCGTCCCTCGTCCCCGTGATGCCTGCCGAACCGGCCGACGCGACCGCGTCGCTGCTCGTCGTCGGCGCGCTGGCGGACGTGGTCGAGGACCAGTTCGCACGGCTGTTCGCCGAACTCGGAATCGCGCCGGTGCGCTTCCTGCCCCCGCGGCAGTCCGGCGACCTTCCCCCGGTCGGACCGAAGACCCGCTATCTGCTGGCCCAGCCCTTCCTGAGCGACACCGCGCGGGCTCTCGAGGGCCGCGGCGCGACGCGGCTGGACGCGCCTTTCCCGCTCGGCGCGGAAGGCACCACCCTCTGGCTTCAGGCAGCGGCCCAGGCATGGGGAATCGACCCGTCGAGGTTCGATGCCGTCACCGCGCCCGGGCGGCAACGCGCCGAAGTGGCCATGGCACGCCAGCGCGAGAAGCTGACCGGCAAGTCGGTGTTCTTTTTCCCCGATTCGCAGCTCGAGATCCCGCTGGCGCGGGTCCTGTCGCGCGAACTCGGCGCCTCGCTCGTCGAGGTGGGGACACCCTATCTGCACCGCCAGCACCTCGCCCGCGAATTGGCCATGCTCCCCGCGGGCACGATGCTGAGCGAGGGCCAGGACGTCGACCGGCAACTCGATCGCTGCCGCGAATCGAAGCCGGACCTCGTGGTCTGCGGTCTTGGCCTCGCCAATCCCCTCGAGGCAGACGGCCTGACGACGAAATGGTCGATCGAGCTGCTGTTCACGCCGATCCAGGGCTACGACCAGGCCGGCGACCTCGCCGAACTGTTCGCTCGCCCGCTGGTCCGGCGCACCAGGCTGGAGGTCTGACCATGCAACTGACGGTCTGGACCTACGAAGGACCGCCGCATGTCGGGGCCATGCGCGTCGCCACGGCGATGGAAGGCCTTCACTACGTCCTTCATGCCCCGCAGGGCGATACGTATGCGGACCTGCTGTTCACGATGATCGAGCGGCGCTCCAAGCGCCCGCCCGTCACCTACACCACCTTCCAGGCCCGCGACCTGGGCGGCGACACGGCCGAATTGTTCAAGTCCGCTGCGCGCGACGCATATGAGCGGTTCAAGCCCGCAGCAATGATCGTCGGAGCGTCCTGCACCGCCGAGCTGATCCAGGACGACCCGGGCGGCCTTGCCAAGGCCCTCGGCCTGCCGGTGCCGGTCATTCCGCTGGAGCTGCCGTCCTACCAGAAGAAGGAAAACTGGGGCGCGGCGGAGACTTTCTACCGGATCGTCCGCACGCTGGCCGGTGCGCATGCGCCGGCGCCCGGATCGGCGCGTCCCGCGCGCGAGCCCGGCCGGCGTCCGACGTGCAACATCCTCGGCCCGACCGCCCTCGGTTTCCGCCACCGCGACGACATCCGCGAGATCACCGGCCTGCTGGCACGCCTCGGGATCGACGTGTCCGTCGTCGCGCCGATGGGCGCGTCTCCTGCCGATATCGCCCGCCTCGGGCAGGCGGACTTCAACGTCGTGCTCTACCCCGAGACCGGCCTCCCCGCCGGCCTCTGGCTGGAGAAGGCCTTCGGCCAGCCCTGCGTGAAGACGGTGCCCATCGGCGTCGGCGCCACCCGCGACTTCGTCGCCGAGGTGGCGCGCGTGGCGGGTGTCGACGCCTCGGTCGTGCTCGACGATCCGGGGACCCGGCTGCCCTGGTATTCGCGCTCCGTGGACTCGACCTACCTCACCGGCAAGCGCGTCTTCATCTTCGGCGACGCGACCCATGCGATCGCGGCGGCGCGGGTGGCGGCCCGCGAGCTCGGCTTCGCCGTCGTCGGGCTCGGCACCTACAGCCGGGAGTTCGCGCGCGAGATCCGCGAGGCAGCCGCTCTCTACGGCGTCGAGGCGCTGGTGACGGACGACTACCTCGAGGTCGAGGAGAAGGTGACGGCGCTGCAGCCTGAGCTCGTGCTCGGCACGCAGATGGAGCGCCACATCGCCAAGCGGCTGGGCGTGCCCTGCGCGGTGATCTC
>CAZJCW010000044.1:22130-22516 GCA_964544365.1 uncultured Alsobacter sp. | reverse complement strand
CCTGATAGTCGGCCAGCATCTCCTGCAGCATGTCGAGCGTCTCGAGGTCGAGATCGTTGGTCGGCTCGTCGAGCACGAGCAGGTTGGAGGGCTGCGCCAGCGCCCGCGCGAGCACGAGGCGACCGCGCTCGCCGCCGGAGAGAACGCCAACCGGCGTGCGCGCCTGTTCGGGCTGGAACAGGAAGTCCTTCATGTAGCTCATCACATGCTTGCGCTGGCCGGCCACCTCGATGGTGTCGCCGCGTCCGCCGGTGAGCGTCTCGGCGAGGCCCACCGCCGGGTCGAGGCTGTCGCGGCTCTGGTCGAGGGTGACCATCTGCAGGTTCGCGCCGTGCCGGATCCGGCCCTCGTCGGGGGCGAGCTGGCCGGTGAGCATCTTCACCAGC
>CAZJCW010000044.1:0-22120 GCA_964544365.1 uncultured Alsobacter sp. | reverse complement strand
ACCCACCAGTCCGACGCGGTCGCCGCGCAGGATGCGGATGGAGAAATCGTCGACGACGGCCACGTCGCCGTAGCGCTTGGCGATGCCCTCCGCCTCGACGACGAGCTTGCCCGAGACGTCGCCTTCGCTGACGGAGAGCTTCACGTTGCCGGCCGCGCGACGGCGGCCGTCGCGGTCCTGGCGCAGCGTTGCGAGCTCGGCCATGCGGCGGACGTTGCGCTTGCGCCGCGCCGTGACTCCGTAGCGCACCCAGTGCTCCTCCGCGACGATCCGCCGGTCGAGTTTGTGGGCCTCCTGCTCCTCCTGCGCGAGCACCTCGTCGCGCCACGCCTCGAACTGGGCGAAGCCCTGTTCCATGCGGCGCGTCCGGCCGCGGTCGAGCCAGACGGTCGCGCGCGACAGGTTCTCGAGGAAGCGGCGGTCGTGGCTGATGAGGACGAGGGCGGATCGCAGGCCCTTGATCTCGCTTTCCAGCCATTCGATCGCCGGCAGGTCGAGATGGTTCGTCGGCTCGTCGAGCAGGAGAATGTCGGGCTCGGGCGCCAGCACGCGGGCCAGCGCGGCGCGGCGCGCCTCTCCCCCCGACAGGCGGGACGGGTCCTCGTCCCCGGTCAGGCCGAGTTCGTTGAGCAGGTAGAGCGCCCGGTACGGATCGTCGCCGGGGCCGAGGCCCGCCTCGACATAGGCGAGCGCCGTGGGAAAGCCGCCGAAGTCGGGCTCCTGCGGCAGGTAGCGGATCGTCGCCCCCGGCTGCGCGAACCGCGTCCCGCCATCCGCCTCGATGAGGCCGGCGGCGATGCGCAGCAGCGTCGACTTGCCGGAGCCGTTGCGGCCGACGAGGCAAAGCCGTTCCCCCGGGGAAACGGACAAGTCCGCGCCCGTGATGAGCGGCGTGCCGCCGAATGTGAGCCGGATGTCCTGGAGCAGAAGAAGAGGAGGCGCAGCCATGGCCGGCGGTGTCGCACTTCGCGGGACGCGGGGCAAGCGGCGACGGCTACGTCGCCGGCCGGTCGCCGCTGCGGAAGAGCAGCACCGGCAGCAGCGCCGCGTTCGAGAGGCCGAGAACCGCGAACAGCGCGCCCGTTCCCCACGCATCCATCGCCAGCGAGGTGGCGAAAGGGCCGATCGTCGCGCCGACACCCCAGACGACGAGCAGGCTGCCGCTCCAGGCGACGCGCTGGTCGGGCCGGGCGATGTCGTTCATCAGCGCCGCCGACAGCGAATAGAGAACGAAGGCGATGCCGCCCCAGGCTCCCACCACGGGCACGGCGACGAGCGGCGGCCAGCCGGCGGCGAGCGGCGCGACGAGCGACAGGAGCGCCACCGCGCCGCAGACGATCGCCATGATTCCCTTGCGGCCCGCGCGATCAGACAGGATCCCGAGCGGGATCTGGAAGGCGATGCCGCTGAGCTGGACGGCCATCAGCATCGCCGCGATCGACGCGACAGACAGGCCATGATCCAGACCCCAGAGCGGCAACAGGCTGACCGAACTGACGGTCGTGGCGCCGTGCAGGGCGGCGGCCAGGGCGGCGACGGGCGCGCGGAGCGGAACGTCGGCGAGGCTGCCGAGATTGCGCTGCCCGATGGGGGGCGGCGGCCGCGAGATCCGGGCTGCCACGAGCGGGCCAGCGAGATAGCCTGCAGCCGCCAGCGCGAACAGCACGAAGGCCGTGCTCTCGGCGAAGGCCAGCGAGATCTGGCCCGCGGCGAACACCGTGCGGCTCATCGTCAGATAGGCGGAAAATGCCGCGCCGCGGTGACGCGCAGGGGCGCGATCCGCGAGCCAGGCTTCGGTGAGCGTCAGGTAGGCGCCGGAGGCGAAGCCGGCGACGGCGCGCAGGCCCGCCCAGGACAGGCCGACCGGTGTCGCCCACAGCGCCAGGGCGACGATGGCGGCAGTGACCGCCGAGGCGGCCATCAGGCGCCGGGGCCCCAGCGCGCCAACGAGCCAGGGCCCGGCGAGGCAGCCGCCGAGGAAGCCGACGGAGTAGGCGCTGGAGACGAAGCCCGTCAGCGCGGCGGCCGCATCCGTTCCGCCAAGCCTGAACGGGACGACGGCCGACAGGATGCCCGTGCCGAGCTGATAGGCGGCGATGGTCCCGACGATGAGCGCCACGTCGACGACAGGGCGATCGACCGGGGCCGGGCCATGCCCCGGCGGCTCCGGCGAAGGTTCGGCACGGTGCATGGCGGCTCAGAGCGTGGCGGGGAGCGTGTCGACGTCGAGGTGGCAGGCGACGGTGTGGCCCGCGGCGAACGTTCGAACCGGCGGCGACGTGCTGTCGCACAGTCCGTCGATCCGTCGGGGGCAGCGGCTGGCGAAGGGGCATCCCTTCATCTCTTCCAGCGGGCTCGGCATCGCGCCCGACAGGATGATGGACGGTTCCGGCGCGTCCGGATCGGGACGCGGCACGGCCGCCAGCAAGGCCGCCGTGTAGGGGTGCCAGGGGGGCGCGAAGACCGCGTCCGCCGGTCCGTATTCGACGATCCGCCCGAGATACATCACGGCCACGGTGTCGGCCATGTGCCGGACGAGGGCGAGGTCGTGCGAGATCAGCACCAGCGCGATGCCCGACGTCGACTGCAGGTCGGCCAGCAGGTTGACGATGGCCGCCTGCACGGAGACGTCCAGCGCCGACACGGGCTCGTCCGCCAGCACCAGTTCGGGATCGCCGGCAAAGGCCCGGGCGAGCGCGACACGCTGGCGCTGGCCGCCCGAAAGCTGGTGCGGCATGCGCCGGAGCATTTCCGCGGGCAGGCGGACCTTCTCGAGAAGACGCACCGCCTCGGCCTTGGCCTGCTCCCGCGTGAGGCCGCGCAGAAGGCGCAGCGGGCGCATCACCGCGTGCTCGACGGTATGGCTCGGGTTCAGTGTCGAATCCGGGTTCTGGAACACCATCTGGATGCGACGCTTCAGGTCCTGCGGCCGCTTGTCGATGCCGGTGGCGCCGAGGTCGACATCGCCGAAGCGGGCCTCCCCGCCGCTGGCCTCGGTCAGACCGGAGAGCACCTTGGCCAGCGTCGACTTGCCGCTGCCGGATTCTCCGACGATGGCGAGCGTGCGCCGGGCACGGGCCTCCATCGACACGTCGGTGAGGGCGCGGACCTCGCCGCGGATCCCGCCGGAGAGTCCGCCGCCGACGACGTAGCGCTTCGACAGGTCGCGGATCGCGAGGAGCGCGGGGCCTTCTGCCTCCTGCGTGATGGCATGCGCGGCGAGCGCTGGATTGCGGTCCGCCCCGACGGTCGCCCGGACCACGTCCAGCCGGGCGCAGCGGGCCCACTGGTCGTCGCCACCGGCCGGAACCAGCGGCACGGGTTGCGCCTCGCAGAGCGCGGCAATGGCAAGGTCGCAGCGCGGCGCGAAGGCGCAGCCGGCGCGGGCGCGGTCGGCAGCCTGCAACGTGCCGCCGATGGGCCGCAGCGGCGCCGCGCTCCGGCCGGCCTCGATGCGAGGGAGCGCAGCCAGCAGCCCGTTCGTGTAGGGGTGGGCCGGCGCGCCGAAGACCGAGCGGATCGAGCCGGTCTCCACGAGACGGCCGGCGTAGAGCACGCCGATCTTGTCGCAGATGCGCGCCACCGTGCCAAGATTGTGGCTGATGAAGAGGATCGCGGTGCCGAACCGGCGCCGCAGGTCGCGGACGAGATCGAGGATGGCCGCCTCGATGGTCACGTCGAGGCCGGTGGTCGGCTCGTCCATGATGAGCAGCGCCGGCTCGGCCATCAGCGCCATGGCGATGACGACGCGCTGCTGCTGGCCGCCGGACAATTCGTGCGGGTAGCGCGTCATCATCCGCTCGGGATCGGGCAGCCGCACCTCCTGCAGCATCCGCACGGCGCGGTCATGCGCCTTGCCTGCATCCGTCTCGCCATGGAGCAGCGGAACCTCGACAAGCTGGCGGCCGATCGTGATGACCGGATTGAGGCTCGACATGGGATCCTGGTAGACCATGGCGACGCGATTGCCGCGGATCCGGCGCAGGCTCGCATCGTCCATCGTGGCGAGGTCCGCGCCGTCGAACAGGATGCGCCCCTTCGACACCGTCATGCCGCGCGGCAGGTAGCGCATGGCGGCGAGCGCCAGCGTGGACTTGCCGCAACCGGATTCTCCCACCAGCCCGAGCGCCTCGCCGGGCGCGATGTGGAAGGATACGTCGTCGACGATCCGCATCGTGCCCTTGCGGTTCGTGTACTCGATCGAGACGTTTTCCAGGCGCAGGACGTCAGTCATCGAGCGACGCCTCGCGCAGGCCGGTGGCGAGGAAATTGAAGCCGATGACCAGCGAGGACACCGCCGCGGCCGGGATCAGCGTCATGTGCGGGTAGACGAAAATGAGCCCGTAGCTTTCCTTGATCATGCCTCCCCAGTCGGGGTCGGGCGGCGGCAGGCCGATGCCGAGGAAGCCGAGGACGCCGATGGCGATGGTCGTGTAGCCGAGCCGCAGGAAGAAATCGACGATCAGCGGCCCGCGGGCGTTGGGCAGGATCTCCACCAGCAGGATGTGGAGCGTGCTCTCCCCGCGCATGCGCGCGGCCGCGACATAGTCGCGGTTCTTCACGTCCAGCGTCACCGCCCGGACGATGCGGGCGATGATCGGCGCCTTGGTGACGGCGATGACGAGGATGATGTTGAGCGCGCTGGCGCCGAACTTCGCGAGGATGATGAGGTAGAGGATGATCTGCGGGAAGGCGAGCAGCACGTCGCCGACGCGCATGACGACGGTGTCGACGATGCCGCCCCGATAGCCGGACACGAGGCCCAGCAGCGTGCCAATGACGGCGGCGCCCAGGACGGCGATCGGCGCGACCAGGAGGACGGTGCGCGCGCCCCACATGATCCGCGAAAGCATGTCGCGGCCGAGCTGGTCCGTTCCCAGCCAGTGCGTGGCCGAGGGGAAGGGATCGACCAGCGCCATCGGATCCATCTGGTTAGGCGGATAGGGTGCCAGAACCGGGGCCAGGACGGCCATCAGGGCCCAGAAGACGATGATCCCGCCGCCCAGCGTCGCGATGGGCGAGATCGTGAGGCCGTTCCAGAGGAGCCGCCCGACGGAAGGCACGGCGTTGCCCGCGCCTGCCGCCGGCGCCGCCGGGGCGACCTGTCCCGCCGTGTGCCCTGTCTCGCTCACAGCCGGATCCTCGGATCGAGGGCGCGATAGCCGAGGTCGCCCACGATCTGGGTCATCATGGTGACGAAGACGGCGACCAGCGTGCCGGCCTCGATGACGGCGATGTCCTTGGCCAAGGCGGCCTCCAGCATCATCCGGCCGAAGCCCGGATAGGCGAACACCATCTCGACGACGACGAGGCCCGCCACGAGGTAGTTGATCTGCAGGAGGATGACCGTGAAGGGCGCGATCAGGGCGTTGCGCAGCGCGTGGCGCATCACGACCGACCTGAAGTCCATGCCTTTCAGCACCGCGGTGCGGATGAAGGGCTGGCGCATCACCTCGACCATCGAGGTGCGGATCATCGCGATCAGGTAGCCGCTGTCGTAGAGCACGACGACCATCGCCGGCAGGACGAGTTGCGTCCAGATCGGCCAGCCATCCCCCGAGCGCAGCGGCGAGGCGCCCGGCAGCCAGCCGAGGCCGACGACGAAGATGGCGAGCAGGAACACGCCCATGGCGAATTCCGGGATCGACGCGCACACCGACGAGAAGACCGAAACGGAGCGGTCGATCCAGCTCCTTTCGCGCATGCCGGCCAGCACGCCGAGGAAGACGGAGAACGGCACGATGACGGCGAAGCAGACGCCGGCCAGCAGCAGCGTGTTGCCGAGGCGGTCCCACAGCACTTCGGCGACCGGCCGCTTGTAGATCAGCGACTGGCCGAAGTCGCCGCGCAGCGCGTTGCCCATCCACTCGAAGTAGCGGACCAGGACAGGCCGATCGAGGCCCATCTGCTGCGTGATGCGCTCGACCTGGTCCTGCGTCGCGTAGGGGCCGATGATCTTGCGGACAACGTCGCCGGGGGACAGCTCGTTCAGGACGAAGACGAGGAAGGACACGGCGAAAAGGGTGATCGCCATGTTCAACAACTGCTTGGCCCAGAAACGCGCCATGCACACTCCAACGGCCGGCCGGGACGGCGGCCCGCGAACAGGTTAACGGGCAGGGCGGGCTTGTCCAGCAACGGGCCGGCAGCCGCCCCCTGGCGGCGTGCCGGCCTCGCGCCTCGAGTGAGGGCGGGCGCCCCGAGGGGGGCGCCCGCGCGAGGGTCCGGTCAGGCTTCGATCCAGATGCGGCTGGCCTCGATGTAGACCGAGGGGTGCAACTGGTAGCCCTTCACCTTCTTGTCGGTGAAGGTGAAGACCGCGCGCCACAGCGGCACCACGGCCGGCCCGTCGTCGAGCATGATCTGCTCGAGCTTGGCCATCACCCCGCGGCGCTTCTCGACGTCGAGATAGCCTTCCGCCTCCGTGATGAGCTTGTCGAACTCGGGGTTCGACCAGTTCGATTCGTTCCACGAGGCGCCGGTACGGTAGGCCAGGCCGAGCACCATGGTGCCGAGCGGACGGTGCGCCCAGGTGGTGAACCCGAAGGGCAGCTTCGTCCAGTTGTCCCAGTACTGGTTCGACGGCATCACGTTGATCTTGGCGCGGATGCCGGCGGCCTTCCACTGCTCCACCATCGTCTGCACGGCGAGAAGCTCCCAATCCGGCGAGGGCCGGCAGGAGATTTCCACGTCGACCCCGTTCGGGTAGCCGGCCTCCGCGAGCAGCGCCTTCGCCTTGGCGGGGTCGTGCTTCATGGCGATGCCCGGCGCGTACTCGGGATGCACGGGGGCCACGTTGTGGTGGTCGCCCGGCTTGCCGAGCCCGCGATGGGCGGCCTTGAGGGTCGCCTCGGTGTCGGTCGCGTAGCGCAGCGCCTGCCGCACGCGCTTGTCGTCGAACGGCTTCACCGGATGCACGCGGGCGACGGCCGTGTAGGCGGTGTCGACCGTCAGCATCTGGGCATGCGGCACGCGCTCCATCGCGGGAAGCGTGGCGATCGAACCCTGGTACTGCATGTCGATCTGCTTGGAGGCCATGGCTGCGACATAGGCCGCCGCATCCTCGCCGAGGTCGACGATCTCGAAGCGGTCGACCCACGGGCCGCCGCCCCAGTAGGCATCCTTGCGCGGCACGAACACGGCCCGCCGCCCGACGTCGAGCTCGACCATCTCGAACGCGCCGGTGCCGTTCGAGCCGACGCCGAACTTGCCGCCCTCTTCCGGGTCCATGATCAGGAAGGGATAGTGGAAGAGCGCCTCCGGAACCGCGAGGTTCGCGGACTTGCCGGTGATGCGGAAGGTGAAGGTGTCGACTTTCTGGATCGCGCTGGCATCCCACAGTCTGGTGGACTTCTTCGCGACGCCCTTGTCGTCCTTCTGGCCGGTCTCGTAGTCCTCCAGCATGAAGCCCTTGAGCAGGCCGACCACCGAGGACCCGGTGTTCGGATCGAGCACCCGGTTGAAGTTCCAGATGGCGTCGTCGGCGGTGAACTGGCGACCCTTGCGCCATTTCACGTCATTGCGGAGCGTGAAGGTCCAGGTCTTGAGGTCCGGGCTCGCCTCCCATTTGGACACGAGGTTCGGGCGGGTGACGTTGTCGGCGCCCGTGTAGGTCAGGTAGTCGAGCGTCTGGCGGCCGGCGTTGGCGGCTTCGATCCAGGAATAGGTGTGCGGGCTCGAAAGGTCCTGGACGCGCATGCCGAGGCGCAGCGTGCCACCCTTCTTCGGCGTGCCCTGGGCCATCGCCGGCATCGGCAGGCCGACCATTCCGTAGGCGCTGGCGGCCGATACGCCGAGCAGCGTAGCGATGCGCAGGAAGTCACGTCGGTCGAGCTTGCCCTCGGCAAATTCGCGGCCGGCGTGCTGTATGACTGGATGTTCCCGATCGACCATGAAACCCCTCCCGGTTCCGGTTGTTGCAGGGCTCGGCCCGGTCGTGGCGAAACCCTTGATGGGCCAGCGTAGCATTGATGAACGGCCCGACAAGCTGTTCGCTCAAGCTCGTCGGTCCGTTCGGGTGCCTTGCCTCAAGGCGACATGAATCGTCCGGTTTCAGACACTTTCCGCCGGTGCGGGCGGAGGCCAGGGTGCGTCCATATCCTCCGGCGGGACCGCCGCGACGAGAGAACGCGTGTAGGGATGCCGGGGATCTCCGAGCACGGCCTCCGTCGCGCCTTCCTCCACCACCTCGCCATTGCGCATGACGAGCACGCGAGAGCACAGGTAGCGGACCACCGCCAGGTCATGGGAGATGAAGAGCAGCCCGATTCCGCGCGTCTCGCGAAGGTCGAGCAGAAGGTTCAGGATCTGGGCCTGGACGGAGACGTCGAGGCCGGAGACGATCTCGTCGGCGACCAGCAGGCGCGGCGTGACGCAGAGGGCGCGGGCGATGTTCACCCGCTGCTTCTGTCCGCCGGAGAGCTGGGAGGGATAGCGGTCGAGCAGGTCGGCCGGAAGGCCCGTCTCGCGCATCAGGGCCTTGGCGCGCGAGAGCCGTTCGGCATCGGCCGCGCCGTCGCCGGCCTCCATGACCTGCGTGACGAGGCGTTCCACCGGGCGGCGCGGATTGAGCGCCGACTGCGGATCCTGGAACACCATCTGCAGTGCGCCCAGGCGGATGCGGCGGGCGTCGGCCGCATTGGCCGTGACATCGACGCCATCGACCAGGATCCGCCCCGAGGTCGCGTCCTCGAGACCCATCACCAGTCGGGCCAGGGTGCTCTTGCCGGAACCGGACTCGCCGACGATGCCGACGAACTCGCCCGGAGCGACGGACACCGTGGCGCCCTTGACGGCATCGAGGCCGGGGCGCCGGCGGCCGAGCCAGTCCCGCTTGCCGGCATAATGCTTCCACGCATCCTCGACCCGCAGGACCGGCTCGCCGCCCGGGATCCGGAACGAGGGAAGGGGCTCGCCCGGCAAGAGGCCGCGGGCATCGGAGAGGCAAGCCGGGGTGCAGCGGACACGGTGGCGCGGTCCCACTTCGCGCAGCGCCGGAACCCCGGCGGCGCAGCCTTCGTCGCGGATCGGGCAGCGCGGCGCGAAGCGGCAGCCGGGAAGCGACGCGAAGCTGCCGATCCCCGGCATCTGGTCCGGCAGGGTCGCGAGCCGGCGCCTCGTGCCTCCCAGCGGCGGGTTCGACGCCTGCAGGGCGCGCGTATAGGGGTGGCGGGGTCGCTCCGACACCTCGCGGGCCGGACCCTGCTCGACGATGTCTCCGGCATACAGGACGAGGATTTCGTCGCAGACGCGGCTCGCCAGCCGCAGGTCATGCGTGATGAAGAGCAGCGACGTGCGGTGATCGCGCTGCATCCCCCGGATGATCTGGACGATATGCGCCTGCGTGCTGACGTCGAGCGCGGTCGTCGGCTCGTCGGCGACGATCAGGGACGGCTCGCTGGCGAAGGCCATCGCGATCAGCACCCGCTGGCACATGCCGCCGGACAGCTGGAAGGGGTAGAGGTCGAGCAGCGCGTCGGGGTCGCGAAGCCGGACATCAGCCAGCGCGGCCCTGATGCGGTCGCGACGGGCCGCGCGTGTGACCCCCAGCCGTTCCAGATGCTCGCCGAACTGCTGGCCGATCGTCAGGACCGGGTTGAGGGCCGTCAGGGGCTCCTGCGGGATGAAGGCGATGCGGTCGCCCAGCAGTGCGCGCAACGGCTCCGCGGCCAGGCCGACGAGGTCGCGTCCGTCGAAGACGAGGCTGCCACCGGTCACGCCGAAGCCACCGGGAAGATTGCGGCCGATGACGCGGCCGATCATGCTCTTCCCGGCGCCCGATTCTCCCACGAGACCGAGCACCTCGCCGGGCTTCACCGAGAAGGAGAGGTCACGCAGGACCTCGATCCCACGCATCGACACGGTAAGGCCGCGCGCTTCCAGCACGGGGGCGCCGGGCATCGCGGCTGTCGCGGACATCAGGCCTCTCCCCGGCTGGTGACGAGGCGGGCGTCGAGTGCGCGGCGCAGGCCATCGCCCAGCAGGTTGAAGGCCAGAACGGTGACGAAGATCGCCAGCACCGGCGCGACGACGCCCCAGGGGGCCTGGTTCATCGTGGTCCGGGCGTCCGCGATCATGACGCCCCAGGCGGCGACGTCGGGCTCCACCGAAAGACCGACAAAGGACATGATGGCCTCGACGATGACGGCGATGCCCATCTCCAGGCTGAACAGCGTGATGACCAGCGGCGTCACGGCCGGGAGGACCTCCTTCACGATGGTCTGGACATGCGTGAAGCCCGACAGCCGGGCGGCCGCCACGTAGTCGCGACGGCGCACGACGAGGACCTCGGAGCGGATGACGCGGCAGAACCGCGTCCAGTCGATGAGGACGATGGCCAGGATCACCTTGTTGACGCCCGCGCCCATCCCCACGAGCAGGATCAGCGCGAGGATCACCGGCGGAAACGCCATCCACACATCGACGAGACGTCCGATGGCCCAGTCGATCCAGCCGCCGAAATACCCGGCAACCAGTGCCAGGACCGTGCCCAGCACCATCGCGCCGGTGGCGGCGACAACGCCGACATAGAGCGCGATGCGGGCGCCGTGGAACAGGCGGGAGAGGATGCACCGCCCGAGCGTGTCCGTGCCCAGCGGGTAGGCGGCATCGCCGCCGGCGAGCCACATGGGCGGCAGGAGCGTGTTGAGCAGGTCCTGCTCCTGCGGATCGTGCGGCGCCAGCCACGGCGCGAAAAGGGCGACGCCGGCCACGAGCAGGGCCAGAAGCGAGCCTGCGATCACGCGCGGATCACGCAGGCACCGCCGCACCGTGGCGCGTGCGCGCGGGGTCATGCAACCCTCAGCTTCGGATTGGCCGCCAGATAGACGACGTCGACGATCGCGTTGATGCCGAGGACGAGCACGCAATAGACGAGGCCGACCGCCTGGATCACCGGCAGGTCGTGGTTGCGCACCGCGTCCACCATGAGATTGCCGAGGCCGGGATAGGCGAAGATCATCTCCACGAGCACGGTGCCGCCGAACATGAACCCGCCCTGGACGCCGATCAGGCTGATCGTCGGCAAGGCCGCGTTCTTGAGCGCGTGGCGCACGAGGATCGCACGCTCGGAGATGCCCCGCAGCCGCGCCTGCGTGACGTAGTCCTCCTGGATGACGTCGAGCAGCGACGAACGCAGCACGCGCATGACCAGCGGCGCGACGCCGATGGCCAGCGCGAAGGCCGGCAGGACCATGTGCCACAGCGCGCTGCCGAGCACACGGACGTTCCCGGTCAACACGCTGTCGAGCAGCAGGAAGCCGGTGACGTTCCGCGGCAGCACAAGGTCGGGGCTCAGGCGGCCGATGAAGGGCAGGATGGGCAACGCGACGCCGAATGCCAGGATCAGCAGGATGGCCCAGAGGAATTCCGGGATCGCCATCAGGCTCGTGGTGCCGAGGTCGAGGACCTGCTCGCCGGCCCGGCCCCGCCACGCGAACATGGCGAGCCCGCCGACAATGCCGATGGCGACGCCCAGCATGAGACCCAGCAGCACCAGTTCAAGCGTTGCGGGCAACGCCTTCGCGATCAGATCCCCGACGTCGCGGCGGAAATAGATCGAGGTGCCCAGGTCGCCCGTTACGAGGCGGCCCAGCCAGATCGCATATTGTTCCGGGATCGAGCGGTCCAGGCCGAAGGACTGGCGCAGCTTCTCGAAATCCGCCGCTGTCGCGCCGGGCGGCAGCGACATCGCGATCGGATCGGCGGGCAGAAGCCGCAGGATGCCGAACACCAGCGCCGAGACGCAGAGCAGGATCGGAATGGCGAGCAGCGTGCGCCGAAACAGCAACTGGAGGGCAATTCGACTCATCGGCCGGCGAATTCCGCAGCGGGAGAAAGAATCAGGCGGCGCCGAAACAGCGCCGCCTGTCGCTTCGCGCCCAGGGGGCTCAGGCCTTGAAGGACCATCCCTGCGGCAGCACCAGACCGTTCGCGAACTTCGTCGTGTTGAGCGTGTTCACGTGAACCACGGTCTTGACCGTCTGGTAGAGCGGGATCGTGTATCCCTTCTCGGCTGCATAGCGATGGGCATCCTTGTAGCCCTGGATGCGCTTCTTCTCGTCCATTTCGACCAGCAGCGGCTGGATCTTCGGGGCGAGGTCTTCCGTCTTGAAGGCCGAGAAGATCGACTTCGGATTGAGCAGATACCCGCCATAGAGCTCGGGATCGCCGGCCGAGTTGCCCCAGGAGAAGTAGGTCGCCTCGGGCAGCGTGCCGGCGCGCAACCGCTCCTGGTAGGTGGACAGTTCGATCGTCTCCAGCTCCGCGTCGATGCCGACCTTCTTCCACATCTGCACGATGGCGCGCGCGGCGTCGAAGTCGTTCGGGAAGGCGCCGTTGGGAGAGGCGAACTTGATCTTGATCGGGTTCTGCGGCCCGTGGCCGACCTCCTTCAGCAGCGCGACCGCCTTCTCTTCCGAGAACGGGAACACGAAGTCCTCCGGATAGCCGGATGTGCCGTGCGCGGCGGGTACGGAAATCGGCTTTGCGGCTCCGCCGAAGAGGGCGCGCGAAATCGCCTCCTTGTTGATCGCGTGATGCGCCGCGAGGCGAACGCGATCGTCGGCGAACCCGCCGTTCTTCGTGATCTGAAGCAGGGTGATGTCCGCGATCGCGTCGATGTTGCTGACGAGACCGGGCACGCTGGCGAGACGCTGCGCCTCGCGCACCGGCACGTCGATGGCGCAGTCGACCCGGCGCGACTCGATCGCCGCGACGCGGGCCGTCGGGTCACGCACGAGTTCCACCGTGATGCGGGCGATGGCCGGCTTGCCGTCCCAGTACTTGTCGTTGGCCTCGAGCACGGCGCGGGCGCCCTGCTGGTACTCGACGAGCCTGTAGGGGCCGGAGCCGACGGGCGCCTTCTGGAAGCCGTCGAGGCCGACGCGCTCGACATAGGCCTTCGGCACGACGTAGCTCGTCAGGAAGTACATCCAGGCGACGGCGGACGGCATCGGATCGGTGAAGTGGACGATGGCGCGCGTCGGCGAGACGACCTCGATGTCCTTGATCTTCTGCCAGATGAAGCTGGTATCGAGCTTGCGGCCACCCTCCGGAACCGGCGCGCGCGGACGCTCGAAAAAGGAATAGCGGAAGTCGGCCGCCGTCATGGGCGAGCCGTCGTGGAAGACGACGTCGGACCGGAAGTCGAGGCCGAGAGACAGGCTCTTGTCGTCGACATAGCCCCACTTGGTGACGAGCGCCGGACGCACGCTGATGTCGGGGTTCTGGGTCAGCGGCTGGTCGAAGACGCACTTGTAGAGCGACTGGACGGCAGCCAGCGAGCGGGCGTTGGGATCCCACGTCGGCACGTCGGCCGGGAAGGCGATCGTCAGCTGGCCCTTGGCTGCGGCCTGGGCGAGGACGGTGGCGGGAACGCCGAGCGTGGCCAGCGCACCGGCTCCGGCTCCCAGCCTCAGTATGGATCGGCGGTCGAATGAAGTCGTCATGGGTCCCTCCAGCGAATGGTTGTCGACGTCTTTGTTCAAGCTAGTCCCAGTTTTCCGACGGTCTCGGTGAGCTTGCCGCCGGTCTCGTCGGCGAGGGCGGCGGCCCTGAGTTCAGCAAGCACCCGCGCCGGTTGCGGCTGGCCCGCGACCGGGTCCAGCAGGGCGACGATGCGTTCGAAATTCGCCTTCCCGCGGGCGTGCGTGTCGCCGTAGCCCTTCACGAGGTTGCGGACCTCGGCGAACTCGACGGCGAGGCCGTAGTCCCGCGCGGCGATGCCGCAGAGGCGGGCGAGCCACGATTCGAGATGAACCTGCTCGACCTCGTAGCGCAGCGACTTGCGCCTCCATGGCTTGAGGCTTGCCACGAGGTAGAGCTGGAGGAACCCGCGGATGCTCGTTGTCTTGACGATCCGGCCCGAGGCGGTGAGCCGCTCCACCAGTCGGCGCAGGGGGCCGTCCTTCAGCAGCATGCGGCCCAGCGGCGCCGGCACCGTCTCGGCAATCTCCTGCAGGCGTGGATGCAGGAACTCGGCGATCTCGAGGATCTGCCCATCCTTCAGCTGGACTTCCTGGGCGACGCGCTCGAACCGCGAGGCACGGATCTTCAGTTCCGCGACGCGGATCGTATCCTCGTAGGCCATGCCCAGGGCGAGATGGCGAGCGGCTTCCGCCAGCAATATCCACTGGCCATCGCCCTTGCCGCCATCGGCCTCGGCGACAGGCCGGAGCCGGTCGAGGTAGAGCCTGGCATAGGCCTCGTCCTGATAGTCCACCAGCCTTGCGACGCCCTGCCGGATGATGTCCAGCGCGGCGGCCGGAAAGGTCCGTTCCGCCTCAGCGACGAGCGCAGGAACACCGGGTGCAGGCGGCGGCGCGACGGCTTTCGCGGGGGGCTCGGCGACCGGGGCGGGCTCGCGGCCCTGCGCCACGTCGTAGCCCAGGCCGAAGGCTCGCTTCGAGGCCGCGACGCCGACCCCACCACGCTCGATCGTCGCCTCGAAAGCGGCCCTGTCGAACGGGAGGACACCGGCGCCGGCGAGGGCACCGAACATCACCGCGCTGATGACGCTGCCCGCGCGCTCGGCGAGGGCCGCCATGTCGAAGGCGACATAGCGCTGTGCCGCGGTCCGACAGGCGTCGCGCAACGCGGCTTCGTCGACACGGCCGTCGCCGAGAGCGAGACGTTCCGTCATGGCGAAGACACGATGGGTGGAGGCGATGAGCGCGGTGCGGTCGGGCGTGACGATGCCGCGCTGGACCGCGCGGCCGGCTTCCATCAGCTCCGAGGCGACCACGATGTCGACGTCGCCCGGCACCGGCATCATGGCGAGCACCGGCGCACGGCCCGCGGCCTCGGCCGCCGCACGGGGGAACAGTTCGAGGTAGTAGATCGTCGCACCGGTGCGCTGCGCGACGCCGGGGACCGACGTCGTCTGCGCGATGTAACCGCCGTGCTCCGCAAGGCTCACGATCCAGTCCGCGAGAACGCCCCCGCCCTCGCCGCCCATGGCGAGGACGGCGATGCGGATGGCGCGCGGGGTTTCGGCAGCGGTCATGGCGGTCCCGTCAGGCGTAGGCGTGGGAACGGCGGGCAAGCCGCCGCTGGAAGAAGCCGATCACCGCCTGCCGGATGCCGTGCCACCGGCGATCCTTCGGCGTCGGATTGTTGATGATCGAGGCCCGGTAGAACGACGGGCACAGCACGGCGGCGTGGCTGACCTCCCCGCACAGACCGCAGCCCACGCAGGAGTTGACGACCTGAGTCACCGGATCCTTTCGAAGCGGGTCCGGATTCGGCGCGATGGTGAGCGAGGGACACCCGGACAGGCGGATGCAGGAATGGTCGCCCGTGCAGGTGTCCGCGTCGACGCCGAAGCGCTCGCGCACCACCCGCTTGCCGTCCTTGATCGCCTGGTTGACCTGGGGCTTCACGCGCCTCTGCTTGTTGAGCATGCACTCGGACTGCGCGACGATGACCTTCGGGCCCTTCTCCGGCGTCGTCAGGGCCTCCTTCAGCGTGTCCTTCATCGTCTTCAGGTCATAGGTGTGGGTGATCGTGCGCGCCCACTCCACGCCGATGCCTCTCACCGCCTTCTCGATCGCGTTCTGGGTCGAGCGCGTCTGGTTGGGGTGATGGGACGACAGGATGTCCTGCCCGCCGGTGGCGGCGGAGTAGCCGTTGTCGACGATGAGGATGACGTTGTCGCTCTTGTTGAAGACGGCGTTGCCGACCGAGGAGGCCAGCCCGTTGTGCCAGAAGCCGCCGTCGCCCATCACGGAGATGACCCGCTTGTCCGACACCGTGTTGAACGCCGCCGCACCGGCGCCGCCCAGCCCGTAGCCCATCGTGGTCGCGCCGATGTTGAACGGCGGCAGGATGGAGAACAGGTGGCAACCGATGTCACAGCTGACGTGGTGCGTGCCCAGTTCGCGCTCGACGAGCTTCAGCGCGGTGAAGATCGGACGCTCGGGGCATCCCGTGCAGAAGGACGGCGGGCGCCCGTGCACCTTGCCGTCAAGGGCCGCCATCGCCGCCTTGCGACGATTGTCGCCTTCCGGCGGGGCGCCGCCGGTCACGGCGGAAGCCGGCTCGTAGAGCGCGATGAACTTGCCGAAGCCTTCCTTCATGACCGCGCCGGTGTACTCGCCGGCCATCGGCAGGATGTCCTTGCCGTGGACCTTCGTCTGGATGTCGGCCCGGCGAAGCATCGTGTGCACGGCCTGCTCGATGAACTCGGGCTGGCCCTCCTCCACGATGAGGACCGCCTTCTTGCCAGCGCAGAAGCGGATGAACTCGGCGTCGACCAGCGGATACGTGACGTTGAGGACGTAGAGAGGGACCCGCGAGTTTCCGAACGCGTCGGCGAGGCCGTTCAGCTCCAGCGCGCGCATGGCGGTGTTGTACATGCCGCCCTGCATGACGATGCCGATGGAGGAGAGATCCCCGTCGGTCATCTCGTTCAGGTGGTTGTCCTCGATGAACTTCACCGCGGCAGGCCAGCGCTTCTCGATCTTCTCCTTCTCGTGGAGGTAGCTCGCCGGCGGCAGCACGATGCGGTTGACATCCCGCCGCGGGTTCTCCATCGCGTCGCGGAGGGTGAATCCCGGGCGGACGTTGTCCTTCGTCTTGAAGCGGCCGTAGACGTGGCAGGCGCGGATCCGCACCTCCAGCATGACGGGCGTGTTGGAGACCTCGGAGAGCTGGAAGCCCTTCTCCACCAGGTCGACGATGGTCGGCAGGTTGGGCTTGGGATCGATCAGCCAGATCTGCGACTTCATCGCGAAGGCGTGGCTGCGCTCCTGCATGATCGAGGAGCCTTCGCCGTAGTCCTCCCCGACGATGATCATGGCGCCGCCCGTCACCCCGCCGGAGGCGAGATTGGCGAGGGCGTCGGAGGCGACGTTGGTGCCCACCGTCGACTTGAAGGTGACCGCGCCGCGCAGCGGGTAGTTGACCGAGGCGGCGAGCATCGCGGCGGCCGTCGCCTCGCTGGCGCTCGACTCGAAATGGACGCCGAGGCTTTCGAGGATCTCGTTGGCGTCGGACAGGACATCCATGAGATGGGAGATCGGCGCACCCTGATAGCCCCCCACATAGGAGACGCCCGATTGCAGCAACGCCTTGGTGATCGCGAGAATCCCCTCGCCGGCGAACTCGTCGCCGTCGCCGAGATGGAGGCTCTTCACCTCTTCCTTGAAGGACCGTTCCGCCATGGTGGGGGCTCCATGTTTTCGATCTCGCCCACCGGCCCTTGCCACGCCCCGCCGGAAGCGGGGACGTGACAAGCCGGCGGCAGATCCTCAGTCGTCGTCGTGGACGAGCGCGATGACGCGCAGCGGGCTGCCCGAACCGTGCTCGATCTTCAGCGGCGCGGCGACGATGACGGCGCCCGTCGGCGGAAGCTTGTCGAGGTTGCACAGGCTCGCGAGGCCGAACTTGTTCGCGCCGTGCATCAGCGCGTGAGCCGGGAAGGCCGGCTCGAACGAGAAGGCCTGGCCGGCATCGGTACCGACAGCCTCGACGCCCCAGCCGTTCACGTCCCGCTCAACCAGCAGGCGAACAGCGTCCGCGTTCGGCCCCGGGACATGCGGGCCGTCGGCCTGCATGTTGAGGAACTTCGCCGGGTCGGTGCGCTTCGACCAGTCGGTCCGCATGAGCACCCAGGATCCCTTGGGGATCGTGCCGTGCTTCTTTTCCCAGGCAAGAATGTGCTTGGGCGTGAGCAGGAACTTCTCGTCCTTCTTGGCCTCTTTCGAGCAATCGATGACGACGGCGGCCGCCACGAAACGCTGCACCGGAACGGTGTCCGTGGCGCCGTCCCGATAGTCCTTGCCGGTGACCCAGTGGATCGGCGCGTCGAAGTGCGTGCCGGTGTGCTCACCCAGCGCGATGTTGTTCCAGTACCACGCCGGACCCTTGTCGTCGTAGCGGGAAATCTCTTCGATTTCGAAGGGCTTGGTCGGCGCGAATGGCGGCGGGAGCTGGATCACGGGGGTCGAGGGACGCAGCGTCTGCGTCAGGTCGATCACCTTGATCTTCTCCTTGGCGATCGCCTTCGCCAGTTTCATCAGCAGTTCGCTCATCGATGCCCTCTCCCTCGGCAGCATTGCAGATTTCGCGCCATGGTTGCGGCGCCTGTTGTCACACCCTCACAGAACCCGGCCCGGGTTCAGGATTCCCGCCGGATCCAGAGCCGTCTTGATCGTCGCCATCAGAGCCAGTTCGGGCGGCGTACGCGAGAGCCCCAGATAGGGCTTCTTCGCGCGGCCGATCCCGTGTTCGGCGGACACCGAGCCGCCCAGCGAGGAGGTCAGGTCGTAGACGACCTTCTCGATCGCCAGCTTCACCTCAGGGTTGTAGCTCGGCGGCATGGCGTTGACGTGGAGGTTCGAGTCGGCGACGTGGCCGAAGACGACCCACACGATGCCGTCGACGATCGCGGGCATGTCGCGGCGCAGGGACTCGATGGCCTCGCGCATGCGGCCCAGCGGAATCGAGACGTCGAAGCCGACGGCCTTGGGCAGGTGCTTCCCGTATTCGTACACGCTCTCGCGCAGCATCCAGAATTTATCGCGTTCCGCCCGTGACTTGGCAATGACCGCGTCCTTCACCAGGCCCTGTTCGTAGAGGCCGGCGAGGAACTCCTCGAAGAGTTCGGGACCGGCCTCGCCGGTCGGCGCCTCGACGAGGAGGTAGAGGTCGTAGCCGGCCGGAATCGGTGCCGGGACGCCGATCGTGGTGATGGCGATGCCGTAGAATTCGCTCCACATCGCCTCGAAGACGAGCAGTCCGCCCGGCAGTCCGCGCTCCGCCGCGCGCAAGACCTTGATCGCGTCTTCCACGCCGTCGACCGCGAGCACCGCCGTCTGGATTCCCCGCGGGCGGGCATGGAGACCGAGCACGACGCGGGTGACGACGCCGAGCGTGCCCTCCGACCCGATGAACATCTGCGTCCAGTCGTAGCCGGCGTTGTTCTTCATCATCTTGTTGAGGGAGCGGACGACCCGGCCGTCGGCGAGCACGACCTCGAGGCCGAGGACGTTCTTGCGGGCCATGCCGTAGCGCAACACCTGGTTGCCGCCTGCATTGGTCGAGATGTTGCCGCCGATCGAGCAGGAGCCGCGGGCGCCGAGGTCGATGCCGCACATCAGGCCGGCGTCCTCGGCCGCCTGCTGGACGAGGTAGAGCGGCGTGCCGGCGAGCGCGGTGAGGGTGTTCGACGCCGGGTCGACCTCCTCGACGCCGACCATGCGCTCGAGCGAGAGGGCGACCTCGCCCTCGCCGGGATGGGCGCCGCCGGCGAGGCCCGTCATGCCGCCCTGCGTCACCACCGGCTGTCGATGGCGGTGGCAGACCGCGAGCGCCTTCGACACGTCCTCGGTGGAGCGCGGCAGGACGAGGGCGAGCGGCCGCGTCGGGGTCATGCCCACCTGATCGTGCCAGTTGCGCTGCGGAATGTCGTCGCCGACCTTGACGAGGTCGGATCCGAGCGTGGCGAGAAGCTCCTCGACGGCGGCGTTCATGCAGGCGTTCCCCCGGACGTTTGTTCTGTCGGCGTGGCTTCGAAGCGACACGATGGCGCGCCCATGGCGACACAGGCAACCTCGCGCGCCATCGCAGGGCGCTCGAAGACGAGCGTGGCCACCGCGCGCACCATGCCGGCGATGGCGTGGCAGACCGGCCGGTCGGACGGGCCGAAGCCCGAAGCGAAGGGGCTGTTCCTGACGTCGAGCCGGATCAGGCCGGGCGTGACCTCGAACTGCCAGAGGCCCCAGCCGAGCTGGGGGGCCGTCTCCGCGACGATCCTGGCAAGCGTCGCGCCTTCGCCGCCCATGGCGCGGTAGGCGCGGGCGCTGTCCGAGCCCTGTTCGAAGATCGACGCCTCGAGCGCGGCAAGCGCCTCGTCGAGCGCAGGGCGCGGAAGCCGGCGGAAGACGCCCATCAGCGCATCGGGCCGGATGAGCATGTAGCGGCGGGTCTGGTCGAGGATCTCGCCAGCGGCGGGGTCCCAGACGAGCCTCTCGCGGAAGGAAGCGGCGCTCACGGGCGGGTCTCCGGTCCATAGCCCGCGCCGTTGGCGAGCTTCGCCGCCGGGGCGCCGGCACTTGTTTCGGCTTGTTCCGTCGACGCGGGAGCGGGCCGCGGCGGCAGGCTCGGCGGCACTGGCGTGCGCGCGGCGAAGCCGGCCGTCGCCTGGCCGAAGCCGCGGGCGACGAGGTCGATGTCGTTGCAGGTGACGACCATGCGATAGCCCTTCTCCCGCCGGGCGCGGGCGCCGTCGAGGGAGCCGGTGAAGGTGCCGCACAGGGTCCATTCGGCGCGGCAGGCGGCGTGGACCGCTGCGCAGGCCACCTCGTGGCGCGCATCGAACTGCGGGAAGGTGCCGAGCGACAGGGCGAGGTCGCCGGTGCCGATGAACACCATGTCGACGCCCTCCACGGCCGCGATCTCGCGCGCGTTGCGGACGCCCTTCGCCGTCTCGATCATCACCACGACGACGATGCCGCGGTTGGCGCCCTCGACATAATCCACGAAGTCGACGAGCGGCCGCACGCCGCCGCCGGACCGGGCGCCGCGCGGGGGATAGAGGGCCGCCTCGACGGCCCGGCGCGCCTGCTTCGCGGTTTCGATGAGCGGCACGATGACGCCCTCGGCGCCGGCATCCAGCGCCTGCCCGATCGCCATGGGAGAGTTCTCGGCGACCCGCACCAGAACCGGGATGTCGGACGGGACGACGCCGATGGCCTGCTCCATCGTCGCGCGCTCCCAGATCCCGTGCTGCAGGTCGAGGACGATGGCGTCGGGGCGGGCCCGCGCGGCGAGTTCGGCGATGGCCACGCTGCCGAGGGACAGCCACGTGACCCCCAGCGTGTCGCCGCGGTCGAGCCGGTATCTCAGGGTGGGGCGGCGGGGGTCGAACATCGGCGATACTCCTACTCGACGCTCTTGTACCGGCCGTCGCCGTAGACGAGCGCCCGGGAGCCCTCGGCTCCCAGATGCACCTCGACGACGCGGCCGATGACGATGTGGTGGGAACTCCAGTCCATCACCTGCGCCACGACGCACTCGAAACTGACGCGGGCGCCGACGAGCAGCGGCACGTCGTGCTCGCTGCGCACCCAGTGCCCGAAGGTGAACCGGTTGGAGCCGCGCACGCCGGCCTGCCCACCGAAGGCCCGGGCGACGTCCTGCTGGTCGTCGGCCAGGACGTTCAGGCTGAACTCGACGCCTTCGCGCAGCGCCGGCGCGATGGAGGCGTTGCGGTTGACGCAGACGAGCAGGGACGGCGGATCGACGCTGAGCGAGCACACCGCCGTGGCGGTGAGGCCGGCGGCCATGCCCTCGTGGCCCTGCGCCGCCACCACGGTGACCGCGCTGACGAGCGAGCGCATGCCCTGCCTGAAGGGCTCCTGGCCGGCGGTGCGGAGCGAGCGCGCGAGCATCGTGCCGCGTCAGTTCACGCGCAGGCCGGCCTGCCGCATGAGCGGCAGCACCCGGTCGCAGAAGAACGGCAGTTCGTAGGTGTAGTTGACGAAGGTGAGCGCCGCGCCGGCATACCCTTCCTGGGATATGCGCAGCATGTCCTCGACGATCTTCTCCGGCGTGCCGACGAGGGGATAGGAGCCCGCGCCGCCGGCGAAGCGCTGGCGGTAGAGGTCGTAGGCGCTCTTGTCGTGGGAGTTGGAGAACTCCTTCTTGCCGGCCATGTGGGCGTCGACTGCGGCGTGGTCGGCTTCGGTCACCGCATAGCGGTTGTAGTAGTCCTCCGCCTCCTTCTGCGTCTCGCGGCAGACGACGTGGCAGACCGTGTAGATGCCGACCTGGCGGCCGAAGCGCTGCGAGCGATCCTTGATGTCGGCGACGTGGCGCCGGCCATCCTCGATGTCGGTGAAGGTGGAGAACAGGAAATCGCAGTACTTGGCGGCGAAGTCGCGCCCGGGAGCCCCGAAGGCGGCGTTCATGGTGACGGGGCGCGGCACCTGCAGGCTGGCCGGACGGCTGACGACGCCCTTGAGGTCGTAGTACTCGCCCTTGAAGTCGAACGGCTCGTTGGAGGAGTAGCAGCGCTCGATGATGTCGACCCACTCGGCCGCCTGCACGTAGCCCTTCTCGCCGAGGGCGACGCCGAACATGGCGAACTCCTGCGGGTTCCAGCCGCAGACGATGTTGA
>CAZJCW010000043.1:18846-22713 GCA_964544365.1 uncultured Alsobacter sp. | reverse complement strand
TCGGCATGTCGGCGCTGCTCACCACCACCATGCCCTACATGAAGGTCGTCATCGACACGATGAAGGAAAAGGGCCTTCGCAACGACTATGTCGTGCTCGTCGGCGGCGCCCCCCTGAACGAGACCTTCGCCGACGCCATCGGCGCGGATGCCTATTGCCGCGACGCCGCCGTGGCGGTGGAGACGGCCAAGGCCTTCATGGCCCGCCGGCAGGGCAGCGTCCAGGCGAGCGGCTGAGGACGCCATGGCGGCGCCGGGGCTCCATCGCGCCGACGCCCCGCCCGGCCCCGCCGGGCCGCCCCGCACGCTGGTGATCGCCTGCGGAGCGCTCGCCCGCGACCTGCTCGCGGTCATCGAGGCCAACCGGCTCGACCACCTCGCCGTGACCTGCCTTCCGGCCATCCTGCACAACCGGCCCGAGAAGATTCCCGACGCCGTGCGTGCGAAGATCCGCGCCGGCCGCGCCCGGTACGACGAGATCCTCTGCCTCTACGGCGACTGCGGCACCGGCGGCCTTCTCGACGCCGTGCTTCAGGAGGAGGGCGTCCAGCGCATTCCCGGCGCCCACTGCTACGAATTCTTCGCCGGAGCGCCGGATTTCGCCGCCTTGACGGACGAGGATCCGGCCACCTTCTTCCTGACGGACTATCTCGCCCGCCATTTCGACCGGCTGGTGTGGAAAGGCCTCGGCCTCGATCGCTTCCCGGAGCTGCTCCCGACCTATTTCGGCAACTACAGGCGTGTCGTCTTCCTCTCCCAGGCGGACGACCCCGCCCTGCTGGCGAAGGCCCGCGCGTCCGCCGCCCGCCTCGGCCTCGCCTTCGAGCACCGCCCTGCCGGACGCGGCGGCATCGCCGATTTCCTGGCCCACGCTTCCCCTGCCGCAACACGAGGCCCCGATGGCTGATCTCGTCATCCTCTACTGGCGCGACATCCCCGCCCAGGTCGTCGTCAAGGCCGGGCGCAAGAGCGCCAAGCGCGAGCTGACCCTGCGCTTCACCGAGGCGATCGACATGGCGGCGATGCGCTCCGGCGCCGCCGGCACGGACGACTACCTCGCCTCCTGGCGGCGCGGCGACCCGACGCCCTGCGGCGACGACCTCGAGGCCGAGGCGCAGGCCGCCGCCGACAGGCTCGAGGCCGCGTACGACAAGGACCGGCTGAAGGCCCTGATCGACAACAAGGGCCATGCCGTCGGCTGAGGACTGCGCCATGCTGACCCCGTCCGCCTTCGAACCGCGCGGCAAGCGTCCCCCGCATGCGGGATCGGGACGACTGCGGTTCTGGTCGGTCCGCCACGCCAGGGGCCTCGAATCCGCCTATGCCGCGTTCGAGCGCTTCCTGCTCGCGCTGGCGCCGATCGCCGCCCGGATCGGCCATGGCCGCCTGGAACGGCCGGTCGCCGCCGTCGAGGGCGCGGTGAAATCCGCCCTGTTCGACTGCCGCATGTGCGGCCGGTGCATCCTGTCCTCGACCGGCATGTCCTGCCCGATGAACTGCCCCAAGGGCCTGCGCAACGGCCCCTGCGGCGGCGTCCGCGCGAATGGCGGGTGCGAGGTCTACCCGGACATGCCCTGCGTGTGGGTCCAGGCCTGGGAGGGCAGCCGCCTGATGGCGGAGGGCGAGCGCATCCGCTCGGTGCAGCCGCCCGTCGACCATCGCCTCAAGGGCTCGTCGTCCTGGTTGCGCGTGCTGCGGGAGAAAGCGGGGCCGGAGGCAAGGGCATGACCCTCCATCCCGACGACATCGGCCCCGAGCCGCACGCCCCGCTGCCGCCACTGCCGGGCCACACCTCCCGCGGCCGTCTCGAGCGCGTGCTGCGCCGCGGCGAGTTCGCCGTCACCGCCGAGCTCAACCCGCCCGATTCCGCCGATCCCGAGGAGGTCTACCGCCGCGCCTCGATCTTCGAGGGGTGGGTCGACGGGATCAATGCCACCGACGGGTCGGGCGCCCACTGCCACATGTCCAGCGTCGCGATCTGCGCCCTGCTCACGCGCGTCGGCTTCGCGCCGATCATGCAGATCAGCTGCCGCGACCACAACCGCATCGCCATCCAGGGCAACGTGCTCGGCGCCGCCGCGCTCGGCGTCTGCAACATCCTCTGCCTGACCGGCGATGGCGTGCAATGCGGCGATCACCCGGAGGCGAAACCGGTCTTCGACCTCGATTCCACGTCGCTGCTGCAGACGATCCGCACCATGCGGGATGAGAAGAGGTTCCTGTCCGGCCGCAAGCTGACGACCGCGCCCGACGTCTTCGTCGGCGCGGCCGAGAACCCCTTTGCGCCGCCCTACGACTTCCGGCCGCTGCGCCTTGCCAAGAAGATCGAGGCCGGTGCCCAGTTCTGCCAGACGCAGTATTGCTTCGACCTGCCGATGATGGCCCGCTTCATGGAAAAAGTCCGCGACATGGGCCTCCACGAGCGCTGCTTCATCCTGGCCGGCGTCGGGCCCCTCGCCTCCGCGCGGACCGCGAGATGGATGCGCGCCAATGTCGCGGGCGTCCACATTCCCGACGCGGTGATCGCCCGCCTCGAAGGCGCGCAGGATCAGAAGGCAGAGGGCAAGCGGATCTGCATCGAGATGATCCAGCAACTGCGCGAGATGCCCGGGATCGCCGGCATTCACGTCATGGCGTACCGCCAGGAGGAGTACGTGTCCGAGATCGTCCACGAATCCGGGGCGCTGGCAGGCCGCACGCCCTGGCGGCGGGAGTTCCAGTCGACCCTGCGGGCCGTCGAGACCATGGGCGCCGCCTGAGCCGCCGAAACAAACGAAACGTTTCTCTTGACGAACGGCATCTGCTAGAAGCTCCCGGCCGTAAAGGCGGGACACACGGAGGATCGCATGACGGAAACGGTGATCACCTCGGAGAAGAGGAAGGTCGTGATCGGCTTCGAGCACCGGTTCGTCATGATCGGCGAGCGGATCAATCCGACCGGCCGCAAGCTGCTGGCCGAGGAGATGTCGCGCGGCGACTACAGCCGCGTCGTCGCCGATGCCGTCGCCCAGGTCGAGGCCGGCGCGCAGATGCTCGACGTCAACGCCGGCATCCCGCTCGTCGACGAGCCGCGGATCCTCGCCGAGTGCGTCAAGCTCGTGCAGGAGACGGTGCCGGTTCCGCTGTCCATCGACAGTTCCATCGTCGCGGCGCTGGAGGCTGGTCTCGCCGTCTACAAGGGCAAGCCGCTGGTCAATTCCGTCACCGGCGAGGAAGAGCGCCTGGAGCAGGTTCTGCCGCTGGTCAAGAAATACAATGCCGCCGTCGTCGCCATCTCGAATGACGAGACGGGGATCTCCGAGGATCCCGACGTGCGCTACGCCGTCGCCAAGAAGATCGTCGAGCGCGCCGCCGACTACGGCATCCCGCGCGAGGACATCGTGGTCGACCCGCTCGTCATGCCGGTGGGCGCCATCAACGATGCGGGCCGCCAGCTCATCCGGCTGCTGCGCCGCCTGCGCGAGGAGCTGAAGGTCAACACCACCTGCGGCGCGTCGAACTTCTCCTTCGGCCTGCCGAACCGGCGCGGCCTCAACGCCGCCTTCCTGCCGATGATGATCGGCGCCGGCATGACCTCCGCGATCATGAATCCCCTGCACAACGAGGACATCCAGGCGATCCTCGGCGCCGACGTGGTGATGGGCAACGATCCCAACTGCGGCGCGTGGATCCGCAAGTACCGCGAACCGGCTCCCGAAGGCGCCGGCGGCGAAGGCGGCCGCCGCGGCCGCGAAGGCCGCCGCCGTCGCGCCGAAGGCTGAAGATCCTCAGCGCAGCCTCCACCGTCATGGCCGGGCCCGGCCCGGCCATCCACGACTGGCCTGGCGGAACGAAACCGTGGATCCCCGGGCCAAGCCCGGGGATGACG
>CAZJCW010000043.1:0-18746 GCA_964544365.1 uncultured Alsobacter sp. | reverse complement strand
AGCGCGCCGGTCCTCCGCCAAAACGCGCCTATCGGCCATCGTCGGACCCGAACCCTCCACCGTCATGGCCGGGCTCGGCCCGGCCATCCACGACTGACATGCCGGCGTAAGCCATGGACCTCGGCCGGCTGGCCCCAAGCTGACGAAGGCCCGAAAACCGAGTTGCAGCGGCCTCGGCGATACCGGACATAGCCGGGTGCGACGCTGCGGAGGCCGGCGATGACGGGATAGGGGTGGCAGGCGGACAAGCCTCGCGCTATCGCTTGCTCCGCGTGCGGGTGGCCCCTACGCGTCCGCTCGACTAGACACCGGCTCGCGCCTGAGGACATCCTGACCGTGACAGACAGCCCCGACCATCTCGTGGTGTTCACCCCCTCCGGCAAGCGCGGGCGCTTCGCCGAGGGCACCAGCGTGCTGGAAGCGGCGCGCCGGCTCGGGGTCGATCTCGACTCGGTGTGCGGCGGGCGCGGCATCTGCGGGCGGTGCCAGGTGCAGGTCGCGGAAGGCGAGTTCGCCAAACACGGCATCGCCAGCCGCTCCGACCACGTCACCGGCTGGAATGCGGTCGAGGAGCGCTACGCCTCCAAGCGCGGACCGCTGGGCGACAAGCGCCGCCTCGGCTGCCAGGCCAGGCTGTGCGGCGACGTCGTCGTCGACGTGCCCTCGGAATCGCAGGTCCACCGGCAGGTCGTGCGCAAGCGCGCCGAGGCGCATCCGATCGAGATCGACCCCGTCGTGCGCCTGTGCTTCGTCGAGGTTGCACAGCCGGACATGCACGACCCCTCCTCCGACTTCCGCCGCCTCCAGGAGGCGCTGAAGGTGCAGTGGGACATCGGTGGCACCAGCGGCGACCTCGCCGTCATCGCCGGCCTGCAGAAGACCCTGCGCGCCGGCGAGTGGTCGGTCACAGCCGCGGTGCGGGCTGACGGACGCATCGTCGCCGTCTATCCGGGGCTGAAGGAACACGCCTATGGTATGGCTGTCGACATCGGCTCCACCACCATCGCCGCCCACCTGACCGACCTGCTCACCGGCGAGGTCGTCGCCTCGGCCGGCCTGATGAACCCGCAGATCCGGTTCGGCGAAGACCTGATGAGCCGGGTCTCCTACGTGATGATGAATCCGGGCGGCGAGCGCGAACTGACCGCCGCCGTTCGCGAGGCGCTCGACCAGCTCGTCGGGGCGGTGACGCGCGAAGCCGGGATCGGGCGCGGCGACGTCGTCGAGATGACCGTCGTCGGCAACCCCATCATGCACCACCTGTTTCTCGGTCTCGACCCCGTCGAACTCGGCGGCGCGCCCTTCGCGCTGACGATCGACGGCTCGTACGAGACCCGTGCCGCCGAACTCGGCGTCACCATCGCGCCCGGCGCCATGATCTACACCCTGCCCTGCATCGCCGGCCATGTCGGCGCGGATGCGGCCGGCGTGGTGCTGTCGGAGGGCCCCTATCTCAAGGACGAGCTGACGCTGCTGGTCGATGTCGGCACGAATGCCGAGATCGTCCTCGGCAACCGGTCGCGGATGCTCGCCTGCTCATCGCCCACCGGCCCCGCCTTCGAGGGTGCGCAGATTTCCTGCGGACAGCGCGCCGCGCCCGGCGCCATAGAGCGTGTGCGGATCGACCGGCAGACGCTGGAGCCGCGCTTCAAGGTCATCGGCTGCGATCTGTGGTCGGACGAACCGGGGTTCGCCGAGGCCACGGCTGCAACCGGCGTCACCGGCATCTGCGGCTCCGGCATCATCGAGATCATCGCCGAGATGTATCTCGCCGGCATCATCAGCCAGGACGGCGTGATCGACGGCGGCCTGCAGGCGCGGACGCCGCGCATCGAGGCGACCGGGCGGACGTTCTCCTACCTCGTGCGCGAAGGTGAGCCGCGCCTCGCGATCACGCAGAACGATGTCCGCGCCATCCAGCTCGCGAAGGCGGCGCTTTACGCCGGCATCAAGCTGCTGATGGACCGCTACGGCGTGGAGCGCGTCGAGCGGATCACCCTGGCCGGCGCCTTCGGCAGCCACATCGACGTCACCTACGCCATGGCGCTCGGGCTGATTCCGGACTGCGACCTGGCCAAGGTCGCCTCGGCCGGCAACGCTGCTGGCACGGGCGCGCGCATCGCCCTGCTCAATCTGAAGTCGCGTGCCGAAATCGAAGGCACGGTACACCGGATCGAGAAGATCGAGACGGCACTGGAGCCGGCGTTCCAGGCCCATTTCGTCGACGCCATGGCGATTCCGAACAAGCGGGACCCCTTCCCCGAGCTCGCAAAGGTGCTGGCCATGCCGGAGCCGAAAGCGGCCGGGACCGAGGAGACCGGCCGCAGGCGCAGACGCCGCGAAACCTGAACGCGCCATTGCGGTCGATCCGCGACCTTGATTCGAATCAACGCCCAAAGGTGAGGATTAAGCTGAACCTTCCGACGGATGCGGAGTTAAGGACGAGTTAACGTTCCAGTGGCGCGGGGCATGCATGGCGTGCTTCCGTCCACACGGCAACCGAGGGGATGACGGAATGCTCAGCGACCTCATGAAGACGCTCGACGCCAGCCTGGCCTCCGCCAGTAACCGATTGTCCTTCGTGGTGACAGAGCTTCCGCAGTCCGACGACCATATGGAGCGGTTGCTCGACGGCGCGATCCTCGCGGCGAATCGGCATCGCACGCCCCTCGTCGAGATCCAGCTGTCCATGTCCCGCTTTCCCGTGATGGGCGCCGCCTACTGGCACGTGCCCGTGAGCGACAGCGGCGACCCTGACGTCATCCGGCTGGTGTTCGATCCGTCCGAGGGCCGCGCGGCCGCCTGAGGCGGTCCAGGCACCGTCCGGGCTGGCGGGCCTCGGCGGGAAGACCACGTTTTCGCGTAACGATAGGTGGTGCAAACCACGCTGTCGGTCTAAGCATCAGCTAGGCCTTCGGGCAAAGATGAAGCGAGACCGACATGCTTCGTGCCATTCTTCTGATGCTGTCCATCATGTGCGCCGCTCCGGTTGCGGTTGCGCAGGCTCCGGTGCAACCACCGGCCGGCATGAGCCAGGCGGACTTCGACCGTCTGGTCGATGCCATCAGCCGGTCCGTGGTGCAGAAGCTGAAGGCGGAGGGAACGGTCGCACCGGCACCGGCCACTCCGGCACCCGCGCCGAAGCCCACGGGGGACGCGCAGGAGGCGGCGGCCGCGGGCTTCGCCGAGTTTTTCTCCCGTGGCGCGACCGTCATCGCCGCGCTGCCGGCGTTCTTCGGCGAGGTTCTGAAGATCCCCGGAGCGCTCGACCGCTCGGACGCGGGAGGCAAGGGGTTCTTCCATTACGCGGCGCTGCTTCTGCTCGCGGTGGCCGCGGCGCTCGGTGCGGAGCGTCTCGTCGAACGGCTCTTCCGCAAGATCCGCCTGCGGTTGTCCATGCGCGCCGGTCCTGATGGCGGCCCGATGGCGCTGGCCTACCTGCTCGGCATTGCGCTCATCGACGGATTGGCCCTCGGCGCCATCTTCGTCGTCAGCCACGCGCTCGTCGGCGCATGGTTCTCCGTCGAGGATGTTCAGTCCCGCTTCGCCTTCTTCGTCCTTGCCAGTGTCTTCGCGTGGCGGCTTTACCTCTTCGCCTTCCGGCTCGTGCTGCAGCCTGACCTCCCCGGCGCACGGCTCGTCGCCATCAGCGACAACGCGGCGGCCGCAGTCATGCGCAACCTGTCGACGGCCGTCCTGGTCGTGCTGGGGCTCCGGCTGATCCTGCGCAGCGTCATGGCCTTGAAGGCGCCGTCCGAGGTGATCTCGGCAGGTCAGCTCTTCGGCAACGTCATCATCCTGGCCGCCTTCATCTGGGCCGCCCGCGCCTCGCGCGAACCAGTCGCCGCATGGTTCACCGGGCTGACGCGGCCAGGCGGCGCGTGGTCGCGGATCGCAGGCAACTGGCTCCGGATCGCAATCCCGTTCTTCATGCTTCTCGTCGCCGCCCAGGTCTACGGCGCGATCTCGGCGCGCTACAGCATCCCGGCCGCGATGCTCCTGACCTTGAACACCGTGATCGGGCTGATCCTCTTCGAGACCGTGCTCGAAGCCGTCGCCCGCCGTCTCGGCGGCGCCCGCACCGCGCCGGTCGCCGAGGGTGAGGCGCATGCGGCTGCGCCGCCGGCGGCACCACGCATCGCCGATGTCTTCGCCCGCTGCCTGCGCGTCGCCGTGCTCATCTTCGCGGTCGTCGCCGTCGCGGGTCGTTGGATCGTCGACGTGATCGGCCTCGTCGACGCCGCCGGCTGGTCCGACGTGACGCGGTCGTCGCTGCGGGCCGGCGTGACGCTGTTCCTCGCCTATGTCTGCTGGGAGATCGTCCGCTTCTTCACGAACCGCTACGTGTCCAGGGACCCCGCCGGCCATGTCGACGAGGACGAGCGCGTCACCAGCGCGTCCCGCCTCGCCACGATGATGCCGCTCCTGCGCATCGCGCTCGTCATCATCATCGGCGTGGTCACCCTGCTGCTCGTCCTGTCCGAACTCGGCGTCAACATCACTCCGCTCATCGCCGGCGCGTCTGTCTTTGGACTGGCCATCTCCTTCGGCAGTCAGACGCTCGTCCGGGACATCGTCTCGGGCATCTTCTACCTCGCCGACGACGCCTTCCGGGTGGGCGAATACATCGACTGCGGCAAGGCGAAGGGCACGGTGGAGGGCTTCACCCTGCGCTCGATCAAGCTGCGCCACCAGAACGGCCAGGTCCACACCATCCCGTTCGGCCAGCTGGGGCAGATCACCAACTTCAGCCGCGACTGGTCCACCGTGAAGTTCAACCTGAAATTCACGCGGGATACCGACGTCGAGAAATTGCGCAAGGCTGTCAAGAAGATAGGCCAGGAGATGCTGGAGGATCCCGAGATGAAGGCGGAGATCATCGAGCCGCTGAAGATGCAGGGCGTCGCCGACATTCTCGAAAACGCCATCGTCGCCCGCTTCAAGTTCACCGTGCGCCCCGGCAAGCCCTCCTTCATCCAGCGCGACGCGGTCAAGCGCATGGTCCGGGCGTTCCCGGGCCTCGGAATCGAGTTCGCCAGCGCAACCTTCGCCGTCCAGGGCCTCGGCAACGACGCCGCCGTCGCCGGCGCCGCCGCAGCCCAGATGCAGGCGCGTGCCCAGGCCGACGCGGCGGCGTCCGCAACCTGACGGATCGACCTCGCGTCGCCACCGCTCTGGACCGCGTTCGTCGCCTCGGCGACACTCGCGGTCCAAGGTGGAGACCAGAATGACCGGAATGACCCCCTCGACCATCGGCAGACGCATCGCGCAGGGCGGCGGCTCCGAGCCGGCGGACCTCGTCCTGAAGGGCGGCCGCTGGCTAGACCTGGTCAACGGCACGGTTTCGCCTGGCGACGTCGCGATTTGCGGCGACACGATCGTCGGAACGGGCGGCGACTACCGCGGCCTGCGCGAGATCGACATCCGCGGCGCCGTAGTGGTTCCCGGCTTCATAGACACCCATCTGCACATTGAATCCTCGCTCGTCACGCCTGGCGAGTTCGATCGCTGCGTCCTCCCGCACGGCATCACAACCGCCATCTGCGATCCGCACGAGATAGCGAACGTGCTCGGTGCCGAAGGGATCCGCTATTTCCTCGACTGGTCGCTGGCCACGGCAATGGACCTGCGGGTCCAATTGTCCAGCTGCGTGCCCGCGACCCATCTGGAAACATCCGGCGCGCGGCTCGATGCGGCAGACCTCGTGCCGTTCCGGACGCATCCGAAAGTGATCGGCCTCGCCGAATTCATGAACTTCCCCGGCGTGCTGGCGCGCGATCCGGCCTGCCTCGACAAGCTCGCCGCTTTCGCCGGCGGGCACATCGACGGCCATGCGCCGCTGCTCGGCGGCCGCGGACTCGACGCCTATTGCGCCGCCGGTATCCGCACGGAGCACGAGGCCACGCGCCTCGACGAAGCGCGCGAGAAGCTGTCGAAGGGCATGACCATCCTCGTGCGAGAGGGCTCCGTGTCCAAGGACCTGCACGCCCTGGCTCCTCTCATCACGCCCGACACCGCGCCTTTCATGGCCTTCTGCACCGACGACCGGAACCCGCTGGAAATCGCCGAGCAGGGGCACCTCGACTACATCATCCGGACTGCGATCAAGCTGGGCGCACGGCCGCTCGACGCCTATCGCATGGCGACGATCTCGGCCGCCCGGGCGTTCGGACTGCGCGACCGGGGCCTTGTCGCGCCGGGATGGCGTGCCGATCTCGTCATTGTCGACGATCTCGAATCCTGCGCCGTGAGACGCGTGCTCACCGCTGGACGGGTCGTCGACGACGCCCTCTTTGCCGGCCGCCGGACTGTCGCGCCCGTTGGCCGCCGCAGCGTAAAGGCCCGCTCCGTGACGGCGGCCGACTTCACTGCGCGCGGATCCGGGCCGTCCACACGCGTCATCGGCGTGGTGCCAGGTCGCATCATCACCGATGATATCACTGCAGTACTGCCCTACGCCGATGGCATTCGGGGCATCGACCTTGATCAGGACATCGTCAAGGTCGCCGTCGTCGAGCGTCACGGCCGCGGCGGCTCGATCGGCGTCGCCTTCGTGAAGGGATTCGGGCTGAAGACCGGCGCCATCGCCTCCTCCATCGGCCATGACAGCCACAACATCTGCGTTATCGGCGCGAACGATGCGGACATGGCTCTCGCCGTGAACCGGCTGGCAGCAATCGAGGGCGGCTTTGCCGTCGCCGCGGAAGGGCGAATCCTTGCGGAGGTTCCCTTGCCGGTGGCCGGTCTCATGAGCCTGGGTACGCACGAGGCGGTGCACGATGCGCTTGTGCCGCTTCGCGGAGCCGCCCGCGGACTGGGGGTCGTGCTACCGGAGCCCTTCCTGCAGGTGGCATTCCTCCCCCTGCCGGTCATCCCGCACCTGAAGATCACCGACAAGGGTCTCGTCGACGTGGATCGCTTCGCTTTCGTCGACGACTGACCCCACCCCGTCCTCCCGACGCATCCATCCCGGCATCGCGACGCTGACACGACGTGTCAGCCAGATGTCAGCGAGCCTCCGCTAGCCTGCGTCAAGCGGTGAGGGAGCCGCTGGTGGGGCAGCCGGAACACCGGCGCAGGAACTCCCGGAGGAGAGCATGACGGGTCTCATTCGCGTGGCGATCGTGGACGACCAGAGCCTGGCGCGCATGGGCGTCATCGCCCTGCTGCAGCAGGAGGCCGACATCGAGGTCGTCGCGCAGGGCCGCACCGCGGCCGATGCCATCGCGATCGCGCGCCTCAACCGGCCCGACATCATCCTCCTCGACACGACCGTCGCAGGCGACGGCGTCAGGGCCGCCGGCATGATTGCCGCCATGGCGGATGCCGATGGCGTGCGTGTGATCATGCTGTCCGAGTCGGAAGACGAAGCAACGGTCTGCGCCGCGATGTCCGCTGGCGCGCGCGGCTATCTCACGAAGGAACGGCATGAGGCCGAACTCGTCGCCGTGATCCGTTCGGTCCATGCGGGCGAGAACTATGTGTCCCCGCATCTGGGCGGCCGCCTGCTCCTGGGTCGCGCCGCCCGCAACGGGCAATTGCGCAAGGGCGAGACGGCCGCGGCCATGACGCGCGACGAAAAGATCATGCGCATGGTGTCCCGCGGCTACAGCAACCGCGAAATCGCCGAGGACATGGGTCTTCCGGAGTCAGCGGTGGTCCATTGTGTCGAGGGGGTTCTGGCGCGCATTGCCCGGGACCAGGGAATCGCCCCGCGTCGCTCGACCGTCAGCTACGCCCTCGCCGGACCTTGCTGACAAACGTCCACATGCTGATTCGGAGGGTCGGCCCTTGGTCCGACCCTTTTTTGTTGGACTGAGTTCCCGGCGGCCAATTCCGCGGCTTCATTCCGGCGGTCGATTCGACGCCGAAGCGTCGGTCGCGCGCGAGCGCCGACAGGCCACCCCATCATTAATATCCTTTTAAACAGTCACGATAGGCGGTTAAGGTTCCGAAATGACCCGTCATGGCGGTCTTTCAGGGTGGATATCGACAATTTGATTCAATCCCTGCACGCATTAATCACTCGAACTGGATTAAGACCACAGTCCATAAACGTAGGTCGCTTAATTGTTGTATGATGGGTCCATGAAGCAGGGACTGTCGATCACGGCCGGTCGGACTCTGGTGCAGCGCCTCGCCGAGGCATGGCACCAGCTGACGCTTGCCCGACAGTTCGCGCTGGCCGGGTCCGCGGTGCTGTGCGTGAGCATGGCCATCCTGGGGGCCTGGGTCGCTGACCGGATCCAGCGCGGTGTTGTGGACAACACCGTGGCGGCGACCGCCGTCTACATGCACAGCTTCGTTGAACCCCTGATCCAGGACTTGTCGTCGGCTCAGGAGCTCTCACCTGCAGCGATTGCCGGCTTCCGGAAGCTGCTCAACGAGACACCGATCGGCAAGCGCGTCAGCTCCATCAAGATCTGGTCGACCGAAGGCCGCATCCTCTTCAGCAAGGACGAGGCACTGATCGGCCGCCAGTTCCCGATGGCCGACGACCTCCAGGAAGCCCTGTCCGGCAAGATCGTGGGCTCGCTCGACGAACTGGGCGACGAGGAGAACGCCCATGAGCGTAACCTCGGGCAGCCTCTGATCGAGATCTACGTTCCGATGCACGCCAACGGAACGGACCGCGTGATCGCCGTCGCCGAATTCTACACCCCCGCCGATGCGCTCTACCGCGATGTCAACCGCGCGACGATGCAGAGTTGGTTGCTTGTCGCGTTCGTCACCATGGCGATGGCGGGTGCTCTCTTCGGGATCGTTCGTCGCGGCAGCCGGACCATCACGCTCCAGCAGCTGGCCCTTCGCGACCGCATCGAGGAACTGTCGAGCCTTCTCGCGCGCAACGAGGAACTGCGGGAAAACCTTGCCGCTGCGCGTCGCCAGGGCGCCGATACCAACGAGCAGTTGCTCCGCCGGCTTGGTGCCGAGTTGCACGACGGTCCGGCCCAGCTGATCGGGCTCGCCCTGTTGCGCCTCGACGGGCTGCGGCGCGTCGTCACGGCTCACCTCGACGGCAAGCAGCAGCAGAACTCCGACATCATTCGCTCTGCCCTTCAGGACGCCCTCGAGGAGATCCGCAACCTGTCCGCGGGTATCGCTCCCCCGGAGTTGCAGGGCACGACCTTGCGTCAGACGCTCGAACTGGCCGCCCGCAACCACGAGCGGCGGACCGGAACCTCGGTCAACCTCGACATAGACGACCTGCCGCACGACGGGTCGACGCTGCTCAAGACCTGCATCTACCGCTTCGCCCAGGAAGGCCTGAACAACGCGTTTCGCCACGCCGACGCGGCCGGGCAGACCATCCGCGCCGGGTTCGACGCCGGCGTCCTTACCGTCGAGGTGTCCGATCGCGGTCCGGGATTTCCAACCGACCGGGGTCGCGAGGGAAGCCTCGGACTCGCCGGCCTGCGCGACCGGGTCGAAACGCAGGGCGGCAAGCTGACGATCGAAAGCGTTTCAGGCCTGGGCACCCGCCTCAGGATTCAGATTCCACTGTCTTCCGTAGAGCATGACCATGTCTGAGATGATCCGGATCGCCGTCGTCGATGATCACCCACTCTTCCGGGAGGGGGTCGCCTTCACGCTGGACACGGCGGGCGGCTTCGAGGTCGTAGGCCAGGGATCGAGCGCGGCGGACGCGCTCAGGATCGTCTCGCAGGAGCGTCCCGACATGATCCTGCTGGACGTCAGCATGCCCGGCAACGGTATCGAGGCGGCGCGGGCCATCTCCGCCATGGCGCCAGAGGTGCTGATCGTCATTCTCACGGTTTCGGAAAGCGAGGAGCACGTTGCCGCCGCGCTGCAGGCCGGCGCCCGCGGATATGTCCTCAAGGGTAGCTCCGGTCAGGAACTCGTGCGCACGGTCCGCGCCGTCCATGACGGCGATTCCTACGTCTCGCCCGGTCTGGCGGCGCGTCTCCTGACACAGATGAAGCAGCAGCAGACCAGCAACGTCCATGCGCTGCGCAACGACGACGCGGCCGAACTCACGGCGCGCGAGGACGAGATCCTCGGCTACGTATCCCGCGGTCTCACCAACAAGGAAATCGCTTCGCGCCTCGCGCTGAGCGAGAAGACCGTGAAGCACTACATGACCAACATCATGAACAAGCTTCAGGTCCGCAACCGGGTCGAGGCCGTTCTCGCCTCTCGCCGGCGCATGGCGAGCTGAGACCGGCTGCTCCGGCCAGTCTCATCGGGCGAGGCGAGGCTGTCTTTCTAACGGCAATCGCCCGGCACAGGGACCGAACCAACGTCGTCCAGGCCAGATCCATTCCAGGCCTTGCCGCCGAGATAGCCCGAGATGACGAGGCGGCAGGCCGCCTGTACGTGGCCGGCGACATCGTTCGGGCGAGGGCTGTGGCCGAGAATCTTGCCTTCCAGCATCAGCGTCGCGAGGCCATGGACGAGCGACCAGAGCGTCGACACGGCGAGCGCCTTGTCCGCCGGTGAACGATCCGTCGCGAGCGCCTCGACCCCTCCGACGAGGACGCCGTAGGCACGCTCTCCGCTGGCCATGAGATCGCCGGTCGGTTCGGCATAGGTATCCCGGTCGAACATCATCCGAAACATCGCCCGGTGCGAGAGGGCGAAGTTCACGTAGGCCAGGCCCATCGCGCCGAGCCCTGCCTGGGGGTCGTCCGGATGCGCCGACCAGGCCGATGACAGTGCGTCGGCCAGATCGTCGAAGCCCATCGCTGCGCAGTCGGCCATGAAGTCGCGCAACGATGAATAGTGATGACGGGGCGCCGCATGGGACACGCCGGCGCGGCGGGCCACCTCGCGCAACGTCAGAGCGCGAGGCCCCTCTTCCTCGAGGATCAGCCGGGCAGCGGCAAGCAGCGCCCCGCGAAGATCGCCATGGTGGTAGCGGCTTCGCCTGACCCCGGAATCGTCCGCGATCGCCATCCCCGGATACCTTCCCCGCCTGAACGGCCCTTCACTATCTTGCCATTGACAAGATGGCAAGCATGCCCAATCTTGGCATTGTCAAGTTCGCGATCCCCCGGAGACGTCATGGACCTCGATCGCCTGTTCTCGATTGCCGGAGCCGTCGCAATGACCGGCTGGCTGGCCCTGATCGTCTCGGTTCTCTTCAACCTCCCGGCGCTGCGCCGCATCGTGCCAGCGCTGGTTGTCCCGGTGGGCCTTTCGGTCGCCTATGTCGCGCTGATCGTGAAAGCCTTCCCCGGGGCGCAAGGCGGTTTCGGCAGCCTCGACGAGGTCGCGACACTCTTCGGGTCTCGCGAACTTCTGCTCGCCGGATGGATCCACTATCTCGCCTTCGACCTGCTCGTCGGCGCGATGCTCGCGCAGCAGAACGAGCAGGTCGGTGTTCCCCGCCTGCTGATGATTCCGGTGTTCGCCGCCACGTTCCTCTTCGGCCCGGCCGGATTCCTCGCTTTCCAGGCGTTGCGCGGCATTGTTGCCCGACGCCCCCTCGCGACCACGGGAGCCGCCGCATGACCGCGCTGTCTTCGCCTTCTCGCCCGGACCGCTTCGGTCGGATCGCCGAATCCGCCCACCGTCGGGTGAGCGACGCAGATCCGGCCCTTCTGGCCTCGGGTTTGCTCCTGCTCACCATGCTGCCGGCGTTCTTGCTCCTCGGTCAGGCGGATGCGCGCACGGTCGGCGCCGTGGGAACCTGGGTGAAGCCGGCCAAGTTCGCTGCATCGCTGGGCCTTCACCTCGTGACGCTGGCGCTCCTGTGGGGCTTGACCGGCGGCTTCGGACAGCGCCGTGCGGGCCGGATCCTGGCACGGGTGATCGCCTTCGCAGCCCTTTTCGAGATCGCCTACATCGTGTTTCGGGCCGCGAACGGCGAGGCGTCCCACTACAATTTCTCGTCACGCATCTCGGTCGTGATGTTCCAGCTCATGGGCGTAGGCGCGACGATCCTCGTCCTCGGACCCGCGGTCGCCGGCCTCGCGGCCTGGCGCTCCGGAGCGGCGGCCGACGAAGCCGGACGTACCGCCGTCGTCGCCATGGTGGTGTCCGGCATCATGGCCTTCGTCACCGGGGCGGCCCTGTCCGTCAAGGGTGGCGCGATCGTCGGTGTGCACGTTGCCGGTTCGGCCACGTGGCCCATCGTAGGATGGTCCACGACAGCCGGCGATCTGCGCGCCGCCCATTTCGTCGCGTTGCACATCCTGCAGGCCGTGCCGGTCGCGGCCATCGCCGCCTCGGTGCTTGCGCCGCGCGCGGTGAGGACGACGGTGACCGTGACTGCCGGCGTGCTCGCCGTGCTCGCTCTGGCCGCCATGGGCCTCGCTCTGTCCGGCCGGCCGCTGGCCCTCTAGGCCAGTCTCTGGGCCGTTGGCTCCTGATGTTGTGAAGGACGGCTCGCGGCCTCTCGCCTTGTCGTCCTGGGCATCCGACGCTACCTGCAGGTTCAATGCGTCGACAGATCCGGCGCGTTGGCTGCGCACCAGGCCCGAGAGATGGAAGGGAATTGTCCCGATGCGAGCACGCTCCTGCCTATCCCTCGCCTGTGCGCTCGGCGCCGGTTTGTCCGTCGGCACCGCCCAGGCTCAGACGAAGAGCGTGACCTACTCCGCCACGCTGGCCGGACTGCCCGTCGGTTCTGGAACGCTCGTGATCGAAGAAGCGAACGGCGCCATTCGCTACCGGGTCGAGGGCGGCATCGGTGGCATGCTGGGCTTCGGGTCCTTTGCCGCCACCGCCAGCACGGGCAAGACGGAACGGGTCGGAACGTCGCTCAGGACAACGTGGTCCGGCCTGTTCGGCAAGGGCGAATCCAATGCGACGCTGGCGGGAGCCTCTCCCACCTTGCGCTATGCGGCAGCCGCGATGTCGAGTTCCGGCCGGTGGGACCACGTCGTCCGCTTCGACCGCGGCACGGCGGCCGTCGAGAAGACCGAGGTGAAGGAAGAGCCTGAGGCGCAGCGCAGCCCGATCAACGACAGCCACCGCAAGGACGTCGTGAGCCCGCTTCACCTCCTGTCCGAAGTGATGGGCGCCGACAGCATCAAGGACGTCGATAGACTGTGCGCGGGCCGCACTGCGGTCTTCACCGGTCTCACCCGCTTCGACCTCGAAGGTCTCGGCCGCGGGGCAGCGGGAACGCCCGACAACGCGATGCGTTGCCGCATCCGTTATGTGCCAGTGGCCGGCCAGCGGATCGATGCGGCGGCTCGCCCGCCGGAGACCCGCGTGATCGAGATCGACATCGTCGAGCGCGACCGCCGGTTCCTTCCCGTCCGCATTGCCTTCCCATCGCGGCTCGGCTCGGTGGTCATCGCCGCGCGTGCGGTCGCCGACGGCACGCCGTCGACCCGCGCGGCCCTCGATTGAGTCGAGTTTCGCACCGACATCAATCGTACCGCAGTAGCCCCGCCTTGCCCCGGAATACCCAGTAGGCGAAGGCGGAGTAGCCGATGATGACCGGCAGCACCACGCACGCTCCGACGAAGATGATGAACAGGCTTTCCGGCGCCGAGGCAGCCTGCCAGATCGTCAGGCGCTCGGGCACGACGTAGGGATAGAATGAGTAGGCCAGTCCCGCGAACGCCAGCATGAACAACACGTTCGCGGCGAGGAAGGGAGTCGCGTCGAGCGTGTGGTCGGCCCGCGGCATGCGCCTCAGGAACACCCACAGCGCCAGGAAGACGAGCCCGGTGACGATCGGGATCGGTGCGAGCAGCAGGATCGAGGGGAACGAGAACCACTTCTCGAAGATGCGCGGCGAGACGAGCGGCGTCGCCAGCGAAATCGCCACCATGCCGAGCGCGCTGAGCCACAGGGTCGTCCGGGCGAACCGAACCGCACGCGCCTGCAGCTCCCCTTCCGTCTTCAGGATCAGCCAGGTCGCGCCGATGAATGCATATCCTGCAGCGAGGCACACGCCGGTCAGGAGCGCGAAGGCCTGCGCCGGCCATCCGCTCTGGAAGCCCATGATGTAGGCGCCCAGCATGTAGCCCTGCGTCACGGCCGCCAGCGCGGAGCCGGCGACGAACGCCCGGTCCCACCAGGATTGCCATTGCGTCTGCGCCTTCACCCGGAACTCGAAGGCCACGCCGCGGAGCGTCAGGCCCAGCAGCATCAGCGCGACCGGCAGGTAGAGAGCCCCCAGGATCATGCCGTGCGCCACCGGGAAGGCGACGAGCAGGATGCCGATGCCCAGAACGAGCCACGTTTCGTTCGCGTCCCAGAAGGGGCCGATCGAGGCCACCATGACGTCGCGCTCCGCCCGGTTGGCGCTCGCCATCAGCAGGCCGACGCCGAGGTCGTAGCCGTCGAGGATCACATAGGCGAGGATCGACACGCCCATCAGCACCGCGAAGGCCAGCGGCAGCCACTGCGCCGGGGCCGTTCCGAAAAGCTCCATCGCCGCCTCCCTTATTCCGCCGGCGCCAGTGCCGAGACCAGCCGGCCCTTCGCCGGCGCCTCGGGCGTAGGCTGCGACGGCCGCCGGGCCAAATGGAACAGCACGCTCACATAGGCCGCGATCAGCACCGCGTAGAGCAGGAGATAGAGCGCCAGCGTCGACGCGATCATGCCGCCCGGTACCTGCGAGGCAGCCTGCGCCGTCGTCAGGACGCCCGTGACAAGCCATGGCTGGCGACCGATCTCGGTCACGTACCAGCCGGCCAGCGTCGCGATCCATCCCGAGAACGTCATCGCCACCAGAGCGCGCGCCATCCAGGCTCCGATGTCGCCACGACGCCAGGTCATCCAGGCCGCCGTCCACGACACGATGAGCATGAGCACGCCGACGCCGACCATGATGCGGAAGGCGAAGAAGACCGGTGCCACCGGGGGGTGCTTGCCGACGAAGTCGTTCAGGCCCGGAACCACGCCGGCAGGGTCGTGACGCAGGATCAGGCTTGCGCCGTTCGGGATGCCGATCTCGAAGTCGTTGCTTCGCGTCGCCTCGTTCGGCCAGGCGAACAGCACGAGCGGGACGTGGCCGCGCGTCTCCCAGTTGCCCTCCATCGCAGCGACCTTGGCAGGCTGGTGCTCCAGAGTGTTGAGCCCGTGCATGTCTCCGACGAGGATCTGCACGGGGATGAGAAGCGCCGCGAGCGTGACGCCGGTGCGCAGCGTCGCGCGCACCGATGCCGACCGCTCACCCCGCAGCCATCGGAACGCCGACAGCCCGGCCACGAGGAAGGCGCATGTGAGGCCCGACGCCAGCAGCATGTGAGCCAGTCGATAGGGCATCGACGGATTGAAGACGACCGCATGCCAGTCCGTGACGAAGACGATTCCGTCGCGCAGTTCGAAGCCGGCGGGCGTGTGCATCCACGAGTTCAGCACGAGGATCCAGAACGCCGACATGGTGGTGCCGAACGCCACGAGCACCGTCGCCAGCGTGTGCACCCAGTTCTTCACGCGCCTGTAGCCGAACAGCATGATCCCCAGGAACGTCGCCTCGAGGAAGAACGCCGTCAGCACCTCGTAGGCCAGCAGCGGCCCGGCCACGTTCCCCACCCGCTCCATGAATCCGGGCCAGTTGGTCCCGAACTGGAAGCTCATGGTGATGCCCGAGACGACGCCCAGCGCGAACGACAGCGCGAACACCTTCACCCAGAAGCGGTAGGCATCCATCCATGCCTCGTCGCGTGTCGCGTCGAAGCGCAGCTTGAAGAACAGCAGCATCCACCCGAGGGCGATGGTGATCGTCGGAAACAGGATATGGAAGGAGATGTTCGCGCCGAACTGGATGCGGGCGAGGATGAGGGGATCGAGTGCGGCGGACATGGGGCTCTCCGGGGGCGAGTGCCTTGGGTGTGAACTAGGACGCGGAGCTGTCGCTCCGTTTCGCCCGGCCTTTCGAGCCGGGCAGCACGAGCAGGCGGTCCTTCATCTCGAGCACCTTGACCACCCGCGATCCGAGGCCGAGCAGCTGGACGAGCCGTTCCGTCTCGAGTTTCTCGACGTCGGCGTACCAGCCCGTCATCAACTCGATGATCTCGTGCATTTCGCGGATGCGCGCCTGCGCCTGCTTGTCCTCGGCCGATTGCGGGGCCTGCATCAGCAGGCCCCGCAGGACACTGAGGGTCGGGTCGATCTCGCGCTTCTTGCGCTCCTCCACGAGAGTTCGGACGATTTGCCAGACATCGTCGGGCGTCGCGAAGTGGTCGCGCCGGTCATCGGGCATGTGGACGAGCCTCACGAGCCGCCAGGACTGCAGCTCCTTCAGGCTCATCGACACGTTCGAGCGCGACACGCCGAGGCGCTCGACGATGTCGTCGGCACACAGCGGCCGCTCCGCGACGAACAGCACGGCGTAGATCTGGCCGACTGTCCGGGCGATGCCCCACCGCGACCCCATCTCGCCGAAATGGAGCACGAAGGACTGCACGAGCGGGGAGAGGTTCATCGCGCTTCCCGTAATTTCAGACATTCCTGAAATAAAGGACGAAAGCCCGGCATGCCAGTGGCAAGATGCCGCTGGCTGCCGGTCGCGGGATTGACCCAGCGCAGCGCGCTCTGGCGCGGCGATGATAGATTTCCTTCCATGATCCGGGAGATGGACAATGCTTGGAAGCATCCTGGTCGCGCTGGACGGTACGCCGTCCTCTCTCGCCGCGGCCCGTGCGGCGCTGATGATCGCAACCGAACAGCAGGCCCATGTCACGGCCCTCGGGCTGGTGAACGCAGCGTGGCTTGAGCGTGCCCAGCCCGTGCCGATCGGCGGCGCGGGGCTCAAGGCGGAACTCGACCATGCCCTGGTCGAAGCCAGCGAGAAGCGGATCGCGGCGGTGCTCGAGCGATTCTCGGCGCAGGCCCGGGCCTTCGACGTCCGGAGCGACGCGAGGGCCGTGTCCGGCGACGTCATGGCCATCCTCCAGCAGGAGGTGACCGCGCACGACCTCATCGTCGTGTCCCGCCTGTCTCGTTTCGACGGAGACGGCGACAACGAGAAAATCGCGCCCTTCGTCGATCGCATGGTCCGCGAAGAACCGCGGCCGTTGCTGGTCGTGCCGGGTGACGGTACGGCGGCGGACCTGCCCCCGGACAGCCCCGTGCTCGTTGCCTTCGACGGAAGCCCCGCCTCGTCCCGCGCGCTTCACATGCTGGCCCTTCTCGGCCTGGCAGCTAACGCCCACGTCCACGTGGTTACGGCCGGCGCCGGCGCACGCGATGCGGAGGCCAAGGCGGCTGCGGCTTGCCAGATGCTGACCCGCCACGGCTGCACCGACGCCCATGCCATCGGCCTGTCGGGCGCTTCGGCGCATCGACCCGCCGATGCGATCCTCGACACGGCCAAGACGATCGGCGCGCGGATGATCGTCATCGGCGCCTATGGCACCAGCGGCATCCAGCGCCTGTTCGGGTCCTGCACGCGCCGGATCCTCGATGCCTGCCCGGTGCCGGTGCTGGTTCACCACTGACGGGCGCGGCTGCCCCGCGGCAGAGGCGTGGCTGTCCCGACCGCCGCGGGACATCGAAACCCGCCCGGCCTGTTGCCCGACCGGCCGCTTCCCGTCAGGGTACGCCCTCGATTTGCAGACGGGGACATGGTCGAGGACATGGCAGCGGTAGAGACTTACGCCGACATTCGCGAGGCGGTGGCGCGGCTTTGCGCCCAGTTTCCGGGGACGTACTGGCGCGACCTGGACCGCCGCATGGCCTATCCAACGGAGTTCGTCCGGGCGCTGACCGAGGCGGGATACCTCTCGATCCTGGTTCCCGAGGAATACGGCGGATCGGGGCTGCCTCTCTCGGCCGCCGCCGCCGTGCTGGAGGAGATCCAGCACTCCGGCTGCAACGGCGGCGCCTGTCATGCGCAGATGTACACGATGGGCACGCTCCTGCGGCACGGCTCGGCCGACCAGAAGCAGCGCTACCTTCCCGGCATCGCCGACGGATCGCTTCGCCTGCAGGCGTTCGGCGTCACCGAGCCCACCAGCGGCACCGACACGTCCGCCCTCAAGACGACGGCCCGCCTCGACGGCGACCACTTCGTCGTGCGCGGCCAGAAGATCTGGACGAGCCGCGCCGAGCACTCCGACCTGATGCTCCTGCTGGCGCGCACCACGCCGCGCACGGAGGGCATGAAGCGCACGGACGGACTGTCAGTCCTCCTGGTCGACATGCGCGAGGCGCGTGGGAACGGCATGACCATCCGCCCCATCCGCACCATGATGAACCACTCCACCACGGAGGTGTTCTTCGACGACCTTCGCGTGCCGGCAGAGAATCTCGTCGGCGAGGAGGGCAAGGGCTTCCGCTACATCCTGTCCGGCATGAATGCCGAGCGCATTCTCATCGCCGCCGAGTGCGTCGGAGACGCCAAGTGGTTCATCGAGAAGGCGAGCGCCTACGCGAAGGACCGCAACGTCTTCGGCCGCGCCATCGGGCAGAATCAGGGCGTCCAGTTCCCGATCGCCAAGGCCTATGCCGACATGAGGGCCGCCGAACTGATGGTGCGTGAGGCGCTCCGGCTCTACGAGGCGGGCGAGAATCCAGGCGCCGAGGCGAACATGGCCAAGATGCTGGCCGCCGATGCCTCCTTCGCCGCGGCCAACGCCTGCCTCCAGACGCACGGCGGCTTCGGTTTCGCCGAGGAGTACGACATCGAGCGCAAGTTCCGCGAGACGCGCCTCTACCAGGTCGCGCCGATCTCGACGAACATGATCCTGTCCTACATCGCCGAGCACGTGCTCGGCATGCCGCGGTCCTACTGACCAGGAAGGCCGGCCGGACGCAGGCGGGCACCGCCTGATTTTGGCGCAGCCGACGCCATCCGCTGCCGCTCTTTTCCGCTG
>CAZJCW010000042.1:0-22775 GCA_964544365.1 uncultured Alsobacter sp. | reverse complement strand
ACTCGGACTTCATGCCGAGCAGCGTGTCGAAGGCGAGATAGGGGTTGATTGCCTCGGCACCGTAGCCGGCCAGGCAGCAGAAGTGATGCACCTCGCGCGGCTCGCCGGTTTCGACGACGAGGCCGACCGACGTTCGCAGGCCCTTGCGGATCAGGTGATGGTGCACCGCCGCGGTGGCCAGCAGGGACGGGATCGGAATCCGGTCAGGCCCGACGGCGCGATCCGACAGCACGATGATGTTGTAGCCGCCGTGGACCGACGCCTCGGCGCGCTCGCACAGCCGGTCGATGGCCCCGACCATGCCGGATGCGCCCTGTTCGGCCGGGTAGGTGATATCCAGGGTCTTGGTGTCGAAGCGATCCTCGAAATGGCCGATGCAGCGGATCTTCTCGAGGTCCTGGTTGGTCAGGATCGGCTGGCGCACCTCGAGCCGCTTGCGGCGGGACGAGCCTTCCAGGTCGAAGATGTTCGGCCGCGGCCCGATGAAGGACACGAGGCTCATCACGAGCTCCTCGCGGATCGGGTCGATCGGCGGGTTCGTGACCTGGGCGAAGTTCTGCTTGAAGTAGGTGTAGAGCGGCTTCGACTTGTCGGACAGCGCCGAGATCGGCGTGTCGGTGCCCATGGACCCGACGGCCTCCTGGCCGGTGACGGCCATCGGCGCCATGAGGAGCTTGAGATCCTCCTGCGTGTAGCCGAACGCCTGCTGCCGATCGAGCAGCGAGACGTCGGTGCGCGACTGGCGCGGTTCGACCGGGCGCAGGTCCTCCAGGATGATCTGCCCGCGGTTCAGCCACTCCCGGTAGGGGTTCGCGCCGGATAGCTCGGACTTGATCTCCTCGTCCGAGATGATGCGGCCCTGCTCCAGGTCGATGAGCAGCATCCGGCCCGGCTGAAGGCGCCACTTGGTGACGATCTTCTCCTCCGGAATCGGCAGCACGCCGAACTCGGATGCCATGACCACGAGCCCGTCGTCGGTGACGAGGTAGCGCGCCGGCCGCAGGCCGTTGCGATCCAAGGTCGCGCCGATCTGGCGCCCGTCGGTGAAGGCGACGGCGGCAGGCCCGTCCCACGGCTCCATGAGCGCCGCGTGATACTCGTAGAAGGAGCGCCGGTCCTCGCCCATGAGGGGATTGCCGGCCCAGGCCTCGGGAATGAGCATCATCACGGCGTGGGCCAGCGAGTAGCCGCCCTGCACGAGGAACTCGAGCGCGTTGTCGAAGCAGGCGGTGTCCGACTGGCCCTCGTACGAGATCGGCCAGAGCTTCGAGATCTCGGCGCCGAACAGCTCGGAGTCGACGGAAGCCTGCCGCGCCGCCATCCAGTTGACGTTGCCGCGCAGGGTGTTGATCTCGCCGTTGTGCGCGACCATCCGGTAGGGATGGGCCAGCGACCACGTCGGGAACGTGTTGGTCGAGAAGCGCTGGTGGACGAGCGCGAGGGCGGACTCCATGCGCGGGTCGCGCAGGTCCTTGAAGTAGTCGCCGAGCTGGCCGGCGAGCAGCATGCCCTTGTAGACGAGCGTGCGCGAGGACAGCGAGACGGGGTAGTAGCCCTTCGTGCGCGGATCCTTGGCGTCGTAGATCGTGTTCGAGATCACCTTGCGCAGGATGAACAGCCGGCGCTCGAAGTCGTCGCCGGCGGCGACATGGCCGCGGCCGACGAACACCTGGCGGATCACGGGTTCCGTCGGCTTCACGCTCTCGCCGAGCCCGGAGCTGTCCACGGGCACGTCGCGCCAGCCGAGGAACACCTGCCCCTCCTCCGCGATGACACGCTCGAAGACGCCTTCGCAGAAGGCGCGGCCTTCGGGGTCGCGCGGCAGGAACACCATGCCCGCGGCATAGTCGCCCGGAGGCGGCAGGTCGATGCCAAGGGCCGCGCATTCGGCGCGCAGGAAGGCGTCCGGCGTCTGGATCAGCATGCCGCAGCCGTCGCCGGCCTTGGGATCGGCGCCGACGGCGCCACGATGATCGAGGTTGAGAAGGATCTGCAGGCCCATCTCGACGATCGCGTGGGAGGCGCGGTTCTTCATGTCGGCGACGAAGCCGACGCCGCAGCTGTCGTGCTCGCGGGCGGGATCGTAAAGGCCCTGTGCCTCGGGCAGCGCCGGGTCGCGCACCGCGAGCCGCGGGGTGATCGCCGTTCCGGACGTGGCCGCGGACGCAACCGCCTGCCCCCGCGAACCGGTCAGATCCGTGCTGTGCTCGCTCATGGTCACACCCTCGCCTGGTCCCGCAACACTGCCGTTTTGCCGCCCCTGCACGATCGTGCAAGGAGCGGGCCGCCGGGGCCTCAGGCTGGTCAGGGTGGTCCCGGTCGCGCCCCGTCTTGCGCCCGCACCCTGCGGGCGTACCGGCGGAACCGGATGCCCGTCAGATTCGATCTTTGCGCGTGGCACGTTTGGCGTTGCTCGTGACCGTCAGGTCACGTCCGCAGTCTGCCAGGTTCGTGCCGATCATGCACACAGTCGGATGTCCATTTGTAGCGAGGCCGTGCCCCGAGGAATGGGACAGCAAGACTGTCCTATTCGGGCTGGACCTTGCCACAAGGTTCCCGCCCGCACAAGCGGATTGTGGCGGCAGGGACGCCGCCAGGGCAAGTTTCTTTCGTCGCGCGGGATTGCCGTGAAACATGCGGGAAGCCGCCGGGGCCTGCCGCGTCACGGCATGTCGTCGGCGAGGGGCCGGCAGGCCGCCGCCGCTGTTGTCATTCGATGCGCCTTGAGGCACATCCCCGCCCACGGCCGACAGGCCGCAAGGGCCATGGAGCGCGGCGCGAGGCGCCGCCCGCAGCAGCCGGGATCGAGCGATGAACTTTGCCAGCGACAATGTGGTGGGAGCCAGCAGGCCGGTCCTTGAAGCCCTGATGGCCGCCAACGAGGGCTCGCAGACCGCCTACGGCGCGGATGCCTTCAGCGTGCGGGCGGAGGCCATGCTCGCGGAGGTCTTCGAGCACGAGGTGACGGTGTTCCTCGTCGGGACCGGCACGGGGGCGAACGCGCTCGCCCTCTCGGCCATCACGCCGCCCTGGGGCGCGGTGTTCTGCCACGCCGAGAGCCATGTCCTGGACGACGAGTGCGGCGCTCCTGAAATGTTCACCGCCGGCGCGAAGCTCGTCGGGATTCCGGGCGTCGCCGGCAAGATGGCGGCGAACGACCTCGTCGCCACGCTCGAGCGCTTTCCCCGCGGGCTCGTCAAGGCCGTCCAGCCCTCGGCCCTGTCGATCTCCCAGGTGACCGAGGCGGGCACGCTCTACAGCCTCGGGGAGATCGCCAGGCTCGCCGGTATCGCCCGTGACGCCGGCATCCGCGTCCATCTCGACGGCGCCCGCTTCGCCAACGCCATGGTGGCGCTGGGCTGCTCGGCGGCGGACATGACGTGGCGGGCCGGCGTCGACGTCGTCACCTTCGGGGCGACGAAGAACGGCTGCCTTGCATGCGAGGCCGTGGTCTTCTTCGACAAGGCGCTGGCGGCCGACATGCAGTTTCGCCGCAAGCGCTCCGGCCATACGCTGTCGAAGGGGCGGCTGCTGGGCGCCCAGCTCGTGGGCTACCTGGACAACGACCACTGGATCGCCAATGCCCGGCACGCCAACCTTGCCGCCGCCGTGCTGTCCGGCGGCCTCGCCGGCATTCGCGGCGTCAGGCTGGCCTGGCCCACGCAGGCGAACGAGGTGTTTGCCGTCCTGCCGCCGTCCGTCGACGATGCCATCCGCGCCGCCGGCTTCCGCGGCGCACCCTGGTCGAGCCTCAGTCTGCCGGAGGGCTTCGAGATCGGCGGCGACCGCTTCGTCCGCTTCGTCACGTCCTGGGCGACGCGGGAGGACGACATTGCGGCCCTGCTCGCCGCCGCCGACGCGGGAGCGTGAGCGCTGCCGTCAACCAAGAAAACGTCCGAGGCGCGCCCCAATCGGATCTTAATGATACGTTAAGGAACGTGATCCCTCGAAACGTTCCGGAGCGCCCCCATGACTGCCCCCCGTAAGCCCGTTTCGCGGCTGGCGAACCTTGTCCTGACCGCCGGACTGGGTGTCGCGGCCCTGGCCGCGGCGCAACCGGCCTCGGCGCAGGTGATGACGTATTTCGGCTGGGGATCCTCCCCCGCGCAATGGTACCGGGACGATCCGCAGCCCCGCAGCTTCTATCGCAGCTACTCGAGCCGCCAGATCGCCGATCATCTCTACCGCTACTATGGCGCGCAGCACGTGCTGCTCGTGCGGCCCGCCGGGGATGTCTTCGAGGCCGACATCATCGACCGGCGCGGCTACCGCGTCCGCTACACCCTGGCGCGCGACACGGCCGAGGTGCTGGATCGCTACACCCTCGGCGGTGAGCGCTACAGGTCGGCGGCTCCCGTTCCGCCCGGCTTCGTGCCGGACCGGATGCTTCCGGACGAGCCCCGCGCGGTGCCGCGGTCGTCGCCTCCGCGCGAGGCGCGCGGCGCGCCGGCGGAGCGACCCGCGCCTGCGCGTCCGCAGGTCCAGGAATCCCCCTCGGTCCCCGCGCCAAGCGTCGGGCCGGTCGAGCGCCGGCCATTGCCTGAACCGCCGGTGGCGGCGACGCCTCCCGAGGCTGCCAGGCCCGAGGTTGCCCGGCCGGCGCCGGCGCCTAAGGAGACACCCCGCATGACGGCCCCGACGCCGCCGGCTGCCGCAGCGCCGGCCCAGCGGCCGGCCGCCAGCGCCGAGAGCCGGGCCATTCAGCCTCCGCCGCGCATCCCCGAGCCGCTGACCGATCCGAAGACGGGGCGCGCGAATCCCGCAGCCACGCCTGCGCCGGTCACGCCCCTGGACGACACCGCGCGACGCGGTGCCGCCGCGGCCCCGGTTCCCCCGGCGGTTCTCGAGTAGCACGACGAAAAAGGGCGCCCGGTGCCGGGCGCCCCTGGATGCTGGAATGCGTCGGGCGTCAGGCGGCGCGCTGGCCTTCCGTGGCGGTCGACTCGATGACGGTGCGGCCGCTGGCGCTGATCGGGATCAGGCGCGGCTTCTTCGCCTCGGGAATCTCGCGCACGAGGTCGATGTGGAGAAGGCCCGCTTCAAGGCTCGCTCCCGTCACCTGGACATGGTCTGCGAGCTGGAACCGGCGCTCGAAGGTGCGTGCCGCGATGCCCTGGTAGAGCATCTCGCCGGCGCGCTCGGCCCCGCCGTTCTGGCGCTCGCCGCGGACGGACAGGACCGTCTCCTTCACCTCGATCGCGATGTCGCGGTCGGTGAAGCCGGCCACCGCGATGGAGATGCGGTAGGCATTCTCCCCGGTGCGCTCGATGTTGTAGGGCGGGTAGGCGTTGCCGCCGTCGGAGCCGGTGGCCTGGTCGAGCATCGAGAACAGGCGGTCGAAGCCGATCGTCGAGCGGTAGAGCGGTGAAAGATCATACTGACGCATGGCATATCCTCCATGTTGAGCGACATGCGGGCGATCCGCCTCCTGGAGGCCGGATCGTGCCGAAGCGCAGCCGTCGTGGCCTGCGCTGATCCCGATGTGGGTGGGCTTCGTCCGCCGTTCAAGGGGGTGGGGGGCCGGCGAATGAACGGTCGCTGAACGCCGGGCTCCGGCGCCGTTCAGGATGGACATGCGACATGGTGGGCATGATCCAGCCTGTCCATCGCACTCCGACGATCCCGGTCCTGCGCCGCTCCCCGGCGGTCTTCGCCGTCGCGGCGCTTCTGGCCGCGTTCGCGCTCGCCGAGCAATCGGGCGCGCAGCAGCGCCCGCCGATGGAGCCGCTCGCGGTGGCGGAGGTTCTGCAGCGCCACGGGCTGCGCAATGCCGCGCGGGTGGAGCGCCGCGGTGGCGTCTGGATCGCGGAGGTCTCGGCGTTGGACGGACGCAAGTACCGCGCCGTCGTCGACGCGGACACCGGCGAACTCGCCGGCCTGCGGCCGCTTCCGCCGGCCGTCCTCCCGCCTCGAAGCCAGTAACCGCTTGCCTCCGGACGGCCGGCTGGGCCTACTGCGCCGTGGTGCCACGGCACGACTCGCAGGCTGGATCGACCGGACCCGATGGAACTCGCCTCGCTTCCCTATTCTCCTGTCCCGTCCCAGCCCGTCCTCGCCCGGGTGAAGAGCGCCGGTGGCCTGTCCTTGCGCGTCGCCCGCTGGCGACCGACGGCCCGGCGAACCCGCGGCACGGTCTGCATCCTGCAAGGGCGGGCGGAGTTCATCGAGAAGTACTTCGAAGTCATCGCGGAACTGCGCAGGCGGGGCTTCGCCGTGGTCGCATTCGACTGGCGCGGACAGGGGGGGTCCGACCGGCCCCTGGCCAACCCCCGAAAGGGTCACGTCGACGACTTCGCGGACTATGTCGCGGACCTGCGCGCCGTGGTCGAGAGGGTGGTGCGGGAATCGACACCCGCGCCGCATTTCGCGCTCGCCCACTCGATGGGCGGATGCATCGCCGTGCAGGCGTTGCTCGAGGATCCCGGTCTCTTCTCGCGCGTCGTGATGACGTCGCCGATGTTCGCCATAGCGGGGCTCAGGCGCCCGCGGGGCGCGCGGCTGCTGGCGGCCGCGCTGGACGTCTGCGGTTTCGGCGGATCCTTCATTCCGGCTGGCGGCGAGACCTCCGTGGCGACGAAGCCGTTCGCCGGCAATCCGCTGACCAGCGATCCCGTGCGCTACGCCCGGACCGCGGACTTCATCGCCGCGGCGCCCTGGCTCGGCCTCGGCGATCCCACCATCGGCTGGGTCCACGCCGCATTCCGGGCGATGGATCTCTTCGCCGATCCCAACGTTCCGCTGCGGGTCGAAACGCCGATGCTGCTGGCAATGCCGGCGCGGGACAGCGTGACGCAGACGCCGGTCGCGGAACGCTTCGCGGCGCGGCTGAAGGCGGGACGGGCCCTCGTCCTGCCCGGCGCGGAGCATGAACTGCTGATGGAGCGCGACGAGGTCCGCGAGCTGTTCTGGGCGGCGTTCGACGCGTTCATACCGGGCACGACGGTCGGTTCGACAGCCCCGGATGCGGCGGCGTCGGGCGGGGCGGATGCCGACGCCGCGGAGGAGACTGCGGCCGCGTCCTGAACGACGGACGTCCCGCGTTCGCGTGCCCCTACGGCCGCCGCCCGGCGCGCGTGCGGCTCGGATGCATTTCCACGCGCCTCAGCGATGGCTCGGTTTTCACCGCGAACCACGCGTCGGCGAGCCGGCGCGCCCAGGCCGAAGCGCCAGCGGGATCGGCGATCAGATCCTGGCGCACCTCGATGAGGGCGTTGGCGAGCCCGCGGCGGGTGGCGTGGCGGTTGACGGTGTCGCCGGCCAGCGCGCCGTCATAGGGCTCGTTGTCTCCGACGACCACATCGCCCGGCGCCGCGAGGGCGGCGAGCAGCGGATGGGGCAGGCGCGGGTCTGCGTCCCAGAGCACGGTGACGTGCCAGGGCCTCGCGACACCTTTCCAGAACGGCGTGAAGGAATGGATCGAGAGCACGCAGGGTGGTCGGCCCGTGGCCAGCGCCGCCTCGACGACGGCGCCGACGGCGTCGTCATAAGGACGGTAGAACCGCTCCATGCGACGCGCCACCTCGGCCTCGTCCGCCTTCGCATTGCCCGGGACGATGGCCCCGTCCGACAGCTTCATCACCAGCGTCGGATCGTCCGGCCCGCGGTTCGGGTCGATCACGAGGCGGGAGAACGTGCTCATGACGGCCGGTGCGCCGGTGAGCCGTGCAAGATCCCGGGTCACGGCCTCCGCGCCGATGTCGTAGGCGATATGGCGCCGCAACTCGGCCTCCGGCATTCCCAGCCGTTCGAACTCCGGTGGCATGGCATTGGACGCGTGGTCGCACAGGATGACGAGGCCGCCCGACAGGTCGCCGGGCACGACGGTGACGGCGGGATGGTCGACGACGATGCTGTCCAGGGAGGATGCAGTCACGGGTCCGGTTCCGGTCTCCGACATGGGGCGGCCGGAACCATAGTGACGGCGCGCCTGCATTGCCATACGACTTCGACGGCCGGCGAGGGAACGGGAGGTTCGGGCATGGCGGATCGGTTGGCGCAGCGCGAGCTCCTGCGGGCTCTCTACGATGCCGCGGTCGCGCGCGCCCATCCCACCGCATGCCTTCCGGCGCATCTGCCGCCGCCCCCGGCCCGCGGGCGGGTCATCATCCTCGCGGCCGGCAAGGCGGCCGGCAGCATGGCGGCCGTCGCGGAGCAGCATTACGCCCAAGGGCACGGCCTTGGACCGGACCGGCTGACCGGCATCGCGGTCACGCGGACGGGATACGCCCAACCCACGCGCTGGATCGAGATGATCGAGGCCGGCCACCCGGTGCCGACGCAGGCCGGCATCGACGCCACGCGCCGCACCCTGGAACTGGCGGCCGGCGCCGGCGCGGACGACCTCGTGCTGGTGCTGATCTCGGGCGGCGGATCGGCGAACTGGATCGCCCCCGCAGGCGATCTCGATCTCGCGGGAAAGCAGGCCATCACCCGCGCGATGCTGCGCTCGGGCGCCTCGATCGGCGAGATCAACACGCTGCGCAAGCGTTTGTCGCTCATCAAGGGCGGAAGGCTCGCGCGCGTCGCCGCGCCCGCCCGGATGCTGACCCTCGCCGTCTCGGACGTGCCGGGCGACGACCCCTCCACGATCGCATCCGGCCCGACGGTGCCGGACCCGACGACGACGGCGGATGCTCGCGCCATCGTCGCCCGCTACGGCATCGCCCTGCCGCCCGCGGCGCGAGCCCTGCTCGACGACCCCGCCAACGAGACGCCGAAGCCGGGCGACCCGATTTTCGCCGACGCCGACTTCCGGATCGTGGCGAAGCCGCGCGACAGCATGGATGCCGCCGTCGCGATGGCGCGCGCAAACGGATACGAGGTGATCGACCTCGGCGCGGACCTGGAAGGCGAGGCGCGCGACGTCGCGGCGCGGCAGGCGGCGCTCGCCAGGGACATGGCGGCGGCCGGCCGGCGTGTCGCGATCCTGTCCGGCGGCGAACTGACGGTGACGATCCGCGGCAACGGCCGCGGTGGGCCCAACCAGGAATATGCCCTCGCGCTGGCGCTGGCGCTCGACGGCGCACCGGGCATCGCCGCGATGGCCGGCGATACGGACGGGACCGACGGAGGCGGCGGCGACGCCGACGACCCGGCAGGCGCGTTCGTGGACGAGACGACGCTGGCGCGGGCCAGGGCTGCCGGGCTCGATGCGTCTGCCCGCCTCGCCGACAACGATTCGACGGGCTTCTTCGAGGTCTTGGGCGATCTTCTCGTGCCCGGTCCGACACGCACCAACGTAAACGACCTGCGCGTCGTCCTGGTCGGTTGACTTCGCCGTTCGTCTAACGGCACAAGCGATTCATTGGATCGTTCCGACGACCCATCCATTCCGCGTCGCCCGTTTCATGACCGCCAGACACGTCCTGTTTGCCGCCCTTTTCACGACAGCGGGTTGCGCCCTCCCGGCGACGGCCTTCGCGGACCTGCGGCTGTGCAACATGACCCAGAGCCGCGTCGGCGTTGCCATGGGCTACAAGGACACGCAGGGCTGGATTTCCGAAGGCTGGTGGAACCTCAAGCCCAACGAGTGCGAGACCATGCTGAAGGGCCCGCTGGCGGCCCGCTTCTATTATGTTTTCGCCCAGGACTACGACCGCGGCGGCGAATGGGGGGGCAAGACCTTCATGTGCACGCGCGACAAGGAATTCACGATCCGCGGCGTCGAGGACTGCCTCGCCCGCGGATTCGAGCGCACCGGCTTCTTCGAGATCGACACCGGCGAACAGAAGAACTGGACCATCCAATTGACCGACTCCACGCGCCCGACACCGCGCGCCCCCTGACCACGGAGCCTTCGCGATGAGACGCATGCGCCGCGTGAAGATCCTGGCCACGCTTGGCCCGGCCACTGCAGACCGCGAGGCGATCGCCAGGCTCTACCGGGCCGGGGCCGACGTGTTCCGGATCAACATGTCGCACGCCTCGCACGACATGATGCGCGAGCGGGTTCGCATGATCCGCGACGTCGAGAAGGACGTGGGACGGCCCATCGGGATTCTCGTCGACCTGCAGGGGCCCAAGCTGCGCGTCGGAGAGTTCGCCGACGGCGGCGCGATGCTGCGCAACGGCCAGAGCTTCGTCTTCGATTCCACCAAGGCCATTGGCGACGAAACGCGCGTCCACCTGCCGCATCCCGAGATCCTGCGGACGCTGGAGCCGGGCCATACGATCCTGATCGACGATGGCAAGCTGCGCCTGCGCGTCACCGAGGCGGCGCCGAAGCGCGCGGTGACGGTCGTGGAGGTTGGCGGACGGATCTCGAACCGCAAGGGCGTGAGCCTGCCCGACACCACGATCCCGGTCTCGGCGATGACCGCGAAGGACCGCTCCGACCTCGAGGCCGCGCTAGACGCGGGGATCGACTGGGTTGCGCTGTCCTTCGTCCAGCGTCCAGAGGACGTCGCCGAGGTCCGCAAGACCGCCCGCGGCCGCGCCTCGGTGATGGCGAAGATCGAGAAGCCGCAGGCGATCAGCCGGCTCGACGAAATCATCGAGATTTCCGACGCGCTGATGGTTGCCCGTGGCGATCTCGGCGTGGAAATGCCGCTCGAGAAGGTGCCGGGCCTGCAAAAGCGGATCACGCGCGCGGCTCGCCGGATGGGCAAGCCCGTGGTCGTCGCGACGCAGATGCTCGAATCGATGATCACCGCGCCGGTCCCGACGCGCGCCGAGGTCTCGGATGTCGCCACGGCGGTCTTCGAGGGTGCAGACGCCGTGATGCTGTCGGCCGAATCCGCGTCCGGGCAGTTCCCGTACGAGGCGGTGGCGACGATGAACCGTATCGCGGAAGAGGTGGAGAACGACCAGGTCTACCGGGCGATCATCACGGCGCAGCGCGCCGCGCCGGAGCCGACCGGTGCCGACGCCATCGCCGTGGCGGCGCGCGACGTGGCCGAGACGCTGGATCTCAAGGCCATCGTCGCATGGACGGCGTCGGGCTCGACGGGACTGCGCATCGCGCGCGAACGGCCGCAGCCACCGGTGCTCGCACTCACGCCGAACATCGACACGGCCCGCCGGCTGGCGCTGGTCTGGGGCGTGCATGCGCTGGTCACGGACGATGCCCGCGACATCGACGACATGGCTGTCCGCGCGTGCCGCAACGCGGCGCTGGAAGGCTTCGCCTCGGTGGGCCAGCGCATCATCATCGTGGCGGGCGTCCCGTTCGGGACGCCGGGTGCGACCAACATGGTGCGGATCGCTTTCGTCGGCCCTGAGAGCTGAACGGACAAGAGCATTCCGGCCGCACGAGGCAGGCCGCATCGCGTCCCGTCGCCAACCGGTGTCCACCGGCGGGTTCAATCTCTAGCGCAGCGCCAACCGCGCCCTCGCCTGCGCGGCGATGTCGCCGATCGTCGTCGCGACCAGGTCGGTGTGGATGTGGTGCGGCATGTGCCCGGCGCCCGGCAGGAGGATCAACCGCGAGCCCTCGATCTGCGCCGCCACGGCCTTCGCGTGAATGACCGCGGAGGTGACGGTGTCACTCTGGCCATGGATCACGGCGGTGGGAACGCGGATGCGCCCGTAGTGCCGGAACTGGGCTTCGACGTGCCCGAGGAGCGCTGACACGTCCTGCGCGTTCGCCTGGAACTGGGCCGGGCGCAGCACCAGCGGCGTTGCGCTGCGTTCGGCATAACCCGCCGGCGGCGACTCTGGCGCGAAGCTGCCACGAATGCCGCCCTCCATGAGCAAATGCCCGGCCAGCGGTGCGAGTGTCCGCGCGAAAAGCGGGCCCAGGACAGGCGTCGCCGCGAGATCGTAGTACCACGCGACGCCACCAGGCCAGGGATGCGTGACGGGCGACAGCAGGACCAGGCCGGCCACGAATTCCGGGTGATCGAGCGCGAGGCGGGTGGCGACCACGCCCGCCAGGGAGTGGCCGACGACGACGACCCGTTCGTGCCCGAGGCCGGCCATCGCCTCGCGGATCAGGGCCGCCTGTCGCTCCGGCGCGCTGTCGGCGCGGCCTCCCGGCCGGTCGCTCCAGCCATGGCCCGGCCTGTCGACGGCGACGACGCGGTGGCGGTCGCCAAGGCGATCGGCCAGCGCCAGCGTCATGTCGGCCGAGTTTCCCGATGCGCCGTGGATCAGCAGGATCGGCAGGTCGCCGGGCGCCGAGGTCGCGCCTGAGTCGACGACGTGCAGTCGTCCCCCGTCCACCGGGACGAGCACGCCCCTGGGCGGATGAGCGCGCTCGATCCGGTAGGCCAGGATCTGCACGGCTCCCGCAAGGAGGACGAGAAGACCTCCGACGGCGATGATCCAGGTCATGGGTTGGCGGAAGCGGGAGGGAAGCTGTCGCATGGCATCCGGCACGGCGGCGGCGCCGGTCGCGGCCCGCCTCTTATGCGTCTACTCGCGCAGGGCCTGTTCAGATGTCGCGGCCTTCATGGTCGGGCGCCAGCCGCTCGACCGCCGACTTCACCTCCGACATGTACGGATTGATGGCGAGCGCCCGCTTGAACGCTTCATAGGCCCGCTTGTCGTCGCCGTTCGTGCGCAGGATCATCCCGAGACCGGCGAGGGCGCCGAAGTGGCGGGGCTCCCGGGCCAGGACCTCGCGGAGATCGGCCATCGAGCGCGTCGTGTCGCCCATCATGAAGAACACGGTGGCGCGCTTGTTCCAGCCCTCGGCCCAACCGGGCTGCAGCGTGACCACGCGGTCGAGCAACTCGATGCTCAGCGGCTGGTCGCCCGCCTTCAGGGCGTCGAGGGCACGATCCATCAGGAGGTCGGCGGTATCGCTCCCGGAGCGCATCCAGCGGCGCTGTATGGCGTCCGCAATGCCCTTCGCCTCGTCCTCGGACTTCGCGCGCTGGAGACGCTCGAACAACTCATCGATGGACGAGGGTCGGACCGGTGCGGTGGACGGAGCCTTCTTGCCCTGCTGGGCAACGGCCGTCATGGGGGCGCCGGCGATGCCGAGGCCCGTGATGAACGTGCAAAGGAAAAGGACGATCCGCTTCATGCCCGGAGTGTAGGGCACGGGAGGCGGGTGTCAAAACACCGCCCGGTCACAGTGTCGGGAGCGTGCCGGGCCCCGAACGCCAAAAGGGCGCCGAACCGGCGCCCTCGGGGACGTCGCGGCAGGAAGGCTTCAGCCCTGGCGGGCCTTGTAGCGCTTCTGCGTCTTGTTGATGATGTAGACGCGGCCCTTGCGGCGCACGATCTGGTTGTCGCGGTGGCGCTCGCGCAGCGACTTGAGGGAGTTACGGATCTTCATCGGTTCGCTTCCGGAAAAGACTGCGGCCGACGAAGCTGCCGGCGTTCGGCGCGACTTGTAGAAAGACCGCGCCCGAAAATCAAGCCTGCCTCAGTCCGCAGCGCGCAGAATAAGATTGCGCGACGCCGCGGCGACGAACGGTCCGTTGCGATAGCCCTGCTCCGCCTTGGCATACAGGAACGGCTCGCCCTCCGGCGTCAGCACGACGCCGCCCGCCGCTACGACGACAGCGTGGCCTGCGGCCGTGTCCCACTCCATCGTCGGACCGAAGCGCGGGTAGAGGTCGACCTCGCCCTCGGCGACGGTGCAGAACTTCAGCGAGGAACCCGCGCTGCGGACGTCCGCAACGGCGAACCGGGCGAGGAACGCGTCGGTGTCCCGGTCGCAGTGGGTTCGACTCTTGGTGACGACGATGCGCGTCGGCGGCCGGCGGACACGGATCGTGCGTCGCTCCGTCGCTGCGGCGACGGGGGCACCGGGATGCAGCGTGGCCGCCTGCGCGTCCGCTCCGCCTGTCCAAAGGGCGGATCGGGCCGGGGCATAGACGACGCCGGTGACAGGCGTGCCGTTGACCACGATGGCGATGTTCACGGTGAAGTCGCCGTTGCCAGCCAGAAACTCCTTGGTTCCATCCAGCGGATCGACAAGCACGAAGGCGTCGAAGTCCGTGGCCTCGAAGGCGGATGCACGCTCCTCGGACAGCACGGGCACGCCGGGCAGCAGCCGGGCAAGGGCCTCGGCGATGATGGCGTCGGCTTCCTCGTCGGCGATGGTGACGGGACTGCCGTCCGTCTTGAGCGACGGCTCGGCCCTGCCGTAGTGGCGCATGATCGCGGCGCCGGCGACCGATGCCGCCTCCGCCAGACTGTCGATCAATGTCGCGGATCTGAAATCGAGCACATCTCGCCCCAGGACGACCTCGGCCGGCGCCTTGGCGTCATTGAACCGTCTACGCATTGCCCGTGAAAGCCTCGATGCTTGGTCCGGAACGATGAAATAAGCTCTAGGTTGTTAAGGCAGTGGTACAAAACCATCGTGCTTCGGCCGCTGAAAGTGCCCTTTTCATGGTCGAGATCACGTTAATCCTAACGAGTCATGGCTTTGTCATGAGGGATTGAGCAACTAACATTCGCCAGATGAACCGCGGATGAAAAAGGCCCAGCCGACCGGTGGGTCCGCTGGGCCTCGAAATGGTGGGCGCGACAGGGATCGAACCTGTGACCCCTACGATGTCAACGTAGTGCTCTCCCGCTGAGCTACGCGCCCCCGGCGCCATCGCTGGAGCCGAAGTGTGGCGGATATAACGGCATGATCGGGGGATGGCAAGCCGGTTGGACGCGATCAGGCGGCGAGCAGTTTCTCCACCTCCGCAACGAGGTCGCGCAGATGGAAGGGCTTGGACAGCACCTTCGCCTCCTTCGGCGCCTGCGAATCGGGATTGAGGGCCACGGCTGCGAACCCCGTGATGAACATCACCTTGATGTCCGGATCGAGCTCGGTGGCGCGCCGGGCCAGCTCGATGCCGTCCATCTCCGGCATCACGATGTCGGTCAGCAGGAGTTCGAACGGCTCTTCCCGCAAGCGGTGGTAAGCCGACAGGCCGTTGTCGTAGGACGCGACCTGGTATCCGGCGTTCTCGAGCGCCTTCACGAGGAAGCGCCGCATGTCGTTGTCGTCTTCCGCGAGCAGGATACGCGGGGTGGGAAGGGTCTCAGGCACCATGGGGAACTCCGCTGTCGAACAGCACTAGGACATGTCTGGGTAAAAAAGCGGTGAAAGCGTTAACGCGTACGGCCACTTCGCGACGGATTGAAGGTGTTGCGTGGACAGCGGGGTCCGTGCAGGGCACACTGATCGCACGAACAGCGAGAGGTGTCCGCCGGCAATGCCAGCCCCCACGGCCAGCGACTTCGATCCAGCCTTCGAGATCGTCGATCCGGACGTCGTGCGCACGGCTCTGGTATTCAATTCTCCGCATTCGGGCCGCACCTATCCGAAGGCCTTCACCGACGCGTCGCGCCTCGACCCGCTGACCTTGCGCCGATCCGAGGACAGCTTCGTCGACGAACTCTTCGCCGGTGTCGTCGAGCGCGGGGCGCCCCTGATGAAGGCGCACTTTCCCCGCGCCTACCTCGACGTCAACCGCGAGCCCTACGAACTCGATCCCCGGATGTTCGACGGGCGGCTGCCGCCCTTCGCCAACACGCGCTCCATGCGCGTGGCGGGCGGCCTCGGAACCATCGCGCGGGTCGTCGGCGATTCGCAGGAGATCTACGCCCGTCGGTTGCCTGTCGAAGATGCGCTTCTGCGGATCGAACTGCTTTACAAGCCTTATCACAGGGCCCTCCAGCGCCTGCTGCAGACGACGCAGCGTCGTTTCGGCATGGCGGTGCTGGTGGATTGCCACTCCATGCCCTCCGCCCATGGCGGGCGCGACGAAGCAGCGCGGGCCGACTTCGTGATCGGCGACCGCTACGGAACAAGCGCCAATGGCGTCTATGCCGACGTGATCGATCACGCCCTGCGCAGCCGGGGGTATGTCGTCACCCGAAACAAGCCCTATGCAGGCGGATTCATCACGGAGCACTACGGCAATCCGGCTTCGGACTGCCATGCGCTCCAGATCGAGATCAACCGCGGGCTCTACATGGACGAGCGGCGTTTGCAGAAGACCGCGAATTTCGATCGCGTCGCCCGCGACCTGATGCTGACGGTGGATGCACTCGCCGCCGAGATCGCGGAAACGTTGCGGGGCGGCCGCCTGGCGGCCGAGTAGGCGGAACCAGCATACCGCCGAAAATAAAGGGGCCGCCTGACTTTCGTCGGCGGCCCAAGTCTAGGGAGGAAACGCCCAAGGAGGGCATGCGCGGGACGCGAAGGCATCACCGCACGCCCTGAATATGACATTGCACTGCACAAAAGGCAAGTATTGCTGTCCTATTCTCGCGATTCTGGCCGAGGCTTCGAATCGCAAGGTTTCCAAGCCGTTTAAACGAAAAAGTCACCGCCATGCCGCAACAGCATGGCAGACGCGCGCCGCAAACTCGCCGTTCGCGGCAACCGTGTGAAGAGCCGGATGCCAGCTCATCCGTTTCCCGCGGCACGCGAATGGTCTAAGGACGCGCTCAGGCTCTGACCGGGGAAACAACCGATGACGGCAGTCGACTTCGCGGCCTTCGTTGACGATCTCGCTTCGGTGTCGGGAAAGGCGATCCTGCCGTTCTTCCGAACCTCCATCGCAGCGGCCGACAAGTCGAAGGGCGACGCGGGCTTCGATCCCGTCACCGAGGCCGACCGCGCCGGCGAGGCCGTGATGCGGCAGATGATCAAGCGCACCTTTCCTTCGCACGGCATCGTCGGAGAGGAGTACGGCAACGAAGGCGCCGACGCCGAGTTCGTCTGGGTGCTCGATCCCATCGACGGAACCCGCTCCTTCATCTCCGGACTGCCGGTCTGGGGGACCCTCATCGGGCTGCTGCGCAACGGTTCACCCTGCTTCGGCATGATGCACCAGCCCTTCACCGGCGAGCGGTTCTCCGGCGATGGCGGAAGCGCGACGTGGCGCGGCGGCAACGGCACGACGCGCGCGCTGCGCACGCGGCCCTGCGCCAGCCTGAGCGAGGCGACCGTTTCGGCCACGACGCCCCGGATGTTCACCGGCGCCGCGCTGGAGGCCTACGAGCGCGTCGAGAACGCGGCGAAGCTCGCCCGCTTCGGCTACGATTGCTATGCCTATTGCATGCTGGCCGCCGGCCACATGGATGTCGTGATCGAGACCGGGCTCAAGTCCTACGACATCGTTGCGCTGGTCCCCATCATCGAGGGTGCGGGAGGCGTCGTCACGACGTGGACGGGCGGCCCGGCGGCCGAAGGCGGGGCCATACTCGCCGCCGGCGATCCGCGGGTTCACGCGGAAGCGCTCGCGCTGCTGAACCGCTGACGGCAGCGGCTCCTTCAGCCACGCTTCGAGACCGTCTGCCCTCATCCCCGCCATCCACAGGCCCATGGCGGGAGGCGTCGGCGCGGGCTTGACCCCCGGCGGGCTTTGCTGGACACGGTGGCCTCCCGTTCCGACCGCCGACGAGGCCCCATCTCATGGACAATTCCATCGCCGCAGACCAGCTCAAGGCCATCATCGAGCGGATCGAGCGCCTCGAAGAAGAGAAGAAGGCGCTCTCGGAAGACATCAAGGACGTCTACGGCGAGGCGAAGGCCAACGGCTTCGACACCAAGATCATCCGCAAGATCGTCGCCATCCGGAAGAAGGACCACGCCGAGCGCAAGGAGGAAGAGGCCATCATGGAACTCTACCTCGAGGCGCTCGGGATGGCATGACGGACGCATCCCAGGCCGACAGGTCGTCGGGTCAGAGGTCCGGGACGGCCGAAACCATCAGGGCGTGAAGCGCTGGACCGGGACGGCCTTCACGGCTGGGCCGGTAAACCGCTCCGTCACGAGGTCGGCTCCGGGCGAAGCCCTGAAGGCGCCCCCGACGGTCGCAGCGGGCTGCCCTGTAAAGCCGGTGAGATCCTTGTCCGCCGGCCGGGCCTTTGCCGTCGCCACAACGGTGCGCTCGGGGCTCGACGGGCCGGTGATGGTTGCGCTGGCGAACAGGGCGCGAAGGGCGGCCCTGTCCAGCATACCGGGGGTCAGGTCCTCGCCGGCGCTCCGGGGCTGGGCAGGCGCGGCGGCCGGCGGAGTCGCCGGCCGGGCCGCCGCCACGAGCGTCGCGCCGCCGGGAAGGGCGGGCCGCTGCGGCGGCAACGGGACATTGGCATAGACCACCGGCGCCGAAATCGGCGCGGCAGGCGGCACGGCGGTCGGGGCGACCGGCGCGGCGGCGGTGGGCTGCAGGGGCTGGGCCGCCAGCACGGCGGCCGTACCGGCGCCGAGCGTGGCCAGTTCCACCGGCCGGGCCGGCGGCATCGGCACGTTGGCGTATGCTGTCAACCCGCCGATGTCGGCCGGGCGAGCGAGCGGCAACGGAATGGCGGCGCCGGCCGTGACGGCGTCCAGCGGCGACCCGGACGGCCCCTGCTGCCAGACCTGTCGCGGCTGAACGGCGGCGACCTGCTGCGGCGCCGCAGGCTCGGGCGCGGGAGCAACGACGGGCTCGGGAGCCGGAGCGGCCGCAGGAGCAACCACACGCCTCGGGGACGCGACCGGCACGGGCTCGGAGGGCCGGATGCTGGTGTTCGCGAAGAACACCGGCCGGCCATACTCGTCCCCACCGCCGCCCATGGTCACGGCTGTCATCTGCTGCGGCGGAGCGGTCTCACGCCGCGCCGTCTGACGCGGCGCAGGCCTGGTCTGTTCGATATCTTCTTCCTCGTCGGCGCCCCCGAACAGGGCCGCGAAGAAGCTCTTGCCCCGACGTGTCGAGAACAGGCCGCCCTCGTCGCTCGCGTAGGCGCTCACCGAGCCGCCCCCGGCCTCGATCTCGGCCGCAGCCAGGTCATAGCCCGGCATGGGCTTGCCGTCGGCGGGAATGTGGACCGTCTTGCCGTCCGGGAACAGGCGCGCCAACTGGTCACGCGTCATTCGCGGCCAATGGCGGACGCTTCCTGCATCGAGATGCACGAAGGGGTTGTAGGCGCTCGGATAGTAGCCAACGCCGCCACGCTGCATGCGCAGGCCGATCTCGCGCACCTTCGCCATCGACACGTCGGGAAGGTAGAAGTCCATCGCCTTGCCCTCCATGTGCTGGGAGTGCTTGGCGACGCCGCGCGAGCGGCGACGGAGCATGGCGTTGGTCTCGGGCGCGCGGTAAGCGGAGACGATGTGCAGGGGTTCCTGCGAGCCGACCGCGCGGTGAACTTCCCACGCAATGTCGAAGAGGCGGGGGTCCATCTTCGTCGGTTCGTCGCGACGCCAGTCCCGGAGGGCCCAGTTCAGCTTGTCAAGCGCGGTCCTGTCGTAGGATCCGTTCCGCTTGTAGGTGATCGCGACGTTTTCCTTGGTATGCGTGTGGTAGATCTCGATCGTTCGCGTGTCGCCATTGGCGACGGCGTTGCCAAGCTGGCCGGTGCTTGCGACCACGACGACCAGGGCAGCCATCGCCGGCGCCGTTGCACGAATGCGCCGAGAAGATGAGAGTCTGGTTGGAAAAACGACCAACGGGTTCAACTCACGGATGCGGCGCGACTCGACGCCGGTCGCGGCGTTTCTGCCGCCAAGATGAACAGAACCTTGCGCAATCCGGTTAACGGCACCTTAACCCCCAGCCGTCGCCCGGCGAAACCCTAGCAAAGCACAGGCTTTCACGCAAAAGGCGGCATTTGCCGTCTGAGACGACGGCAGCGGTTAGGCCTCAAAGGTGGCGAAAATCCGGTCGCGAGGGAGGCTAAGGCCTCCTATTGGGCCCGCGAACGGTGCAACTGTGCGAATCGCCGGCCGTCGGCTCCAAGGCCGAGTGCTGTCTTGATCCGGCCGTCGTGACCGTAAAGGTCGCCGACGCGCTCGAGCCGGCCCGACTCGTCGACCGTCACGGTGAAGTAGGCAAGGTGGACCGGCAGCGGCGTCTTGAGCCGGATGGTTCGCTCGCCCTTGCCGATCATCGCCCGCATGCGCTCTTCGGTGAAGCCCTGCTCGCCGAGCACGAATTCCGCCAGCCGGAAGGGCTGGTCCACGCGGACGCAGCCGTGGCTGTAGGCGCGCTGCTGCGTGGCGAAGAGGCTGCGCTTGGGAGTGTCGTGCAGATAGACGGAATGCTGGTTGGGGAACATGAACTTGATGAAGCCGAGCGCATTGCGCTCGCCCGGCGGCTGACGAACCGAGATCGAGTTGCCGCGCCGGATCACCTCGTAGCCGCGCTTGGCCGCCCAGTCGGGGTCCGCGGCGAGGCCCGGCAGCACTTCCTTGCGCAGGATCGAAGGCGGGATGTGCCAGTATGGGTTGACGATGACGTGGTCCATCGCGTGCGAGAACACGGGCGTCGGCGTCTCCGTCTTGCCGACGATGACGCGAGCCTTGTGGATGACCTCGCCGGCATCGACGAGGCGCAGCGTGAACTCCGGAAGGTTGACGAAGATGTGGCGTTCGCCCAGGTCGCGCGGCAGCCACCGCCAACGCTCCATGTTGGCGACGATGTCGGCGAGCACGAAGGCGCTGGCCGGGCGGTTGCCCTGCAAGGCCGCGATCGTGCGGGCATCGAGCCGGCCGCTGGCCGGAATGCGCCGCTCGCGCTGGAACGCTCGGACGGCCTCCGACAGGGGGGTGTCGTAGGTGATGCCGTCGCCGACAGGAAGTCCGAGCCGCTCGCGCAACAGCGGCACGCGCTGATCCTCCATGCCGACGATCAGTACGGGGCCCTCGCCGAGCGCCGGGCGTGGCGAAATCGCTGCCGTCGTCTCCCGCAGTTCTGCAAGCTTGCGCCTAAGTGCCACATAACCTGCATGCTTCGGCTGGTAGGCCGCCAGCGCGACGCCTGGATCCGCGGCCTGTGCCAGGCCCGCGAGCACCTCGTCCGGCTTAGGCAGGTCGATATCCGGCGTCAGCATCGTCGACAGTCGGCTCGGCTCCAGCCGCCCGCCGCGGGCATCTCGCGCATAGGCGAAGGCCGAAGCCGACAGGGCGAACTCGGCCTGTGCCAGCACGGCCGGGCTTGCTCCCGCCGCCGGCAGGATCACCGGATATGCGTCGGGATCGAGGCCGTCATGGTCGGCCGACTGAACCTGACGCGCGATAGCCTGCGCAGCCGGCGTCGCCGCTCCGTCGCGAATCCACAGCGGCTCGAAAGCGCGCTCGGCATAGAAGGCAACGATCGCCTCCCGGTCACGCTTCGACAGAACCAGCCCGGCGGGCAGCGCCAGCGGCCCGTTCGTCGTGAGGTCGCGCAAGGCGGTCTCGAGCGGCGGGTGAGGTATCGAGACGACAGGCCCCGGATAGGTGGGGAGCGGCACGGCGATATCGACCGGCACGTCCGCCACGACGGGAGGCTGGGAGGCTGCCGGCTCGATGGCGCCCCGAAGCGGCGCGACGGGAGACGGCGTCTCGACCACGACATGGGCCGGGGGTGTCCCGGCCGGGCCGGATGCGGTCGTTGCGGCCTCGGCGGGCGGGGCGGAGGGACTGGGCTCCACGGCGACCACGGCCGGGGCATCGACGGTGGGACCTTCCACGATGACGGGCGGGAGCTCGGCGGGCGGTGCCACCGCGTCGCGGATCACATCCTCTCCCGATGTGAGGTCGATCGTCGGCGGCACGGACGGATAGGCCGGGAGCGGAATCTCGGGCGTGGGGTCTGGAATGCCCGGCGCTTCCACCGGCGCAGCATCGGTCGCACGGGCGGGACATGCGGAGCAGGCAAGGAGAGCCGCGACGGACGCGCCTGCCAGAGCGGCGCGCAATTGCCTTGAGATCATCGGAAATCCCGTCCGAATCTGTCGCATGGGCCGCAATCTTGTTCTCAGGTTTTCCGCGCCGCAGCGCAAGCCTTGTGCGGGGCGGTGCGACGATCACACCTTTTCGAGGAATCGTTTCTTTTCGGCCTGTTGCGCGAAAACCGCGCCTTCACGCCGCAGCGTCGGCTTGCCCGTCGCCGGCACCATCGAGACCGTATTCCTTTAACTTTCTGTAAAGAGTGGAGCGGCCGATCCCCAGCTTCCGCGCCATCTCGGTCATGTGGCCACGGTAGTGGTCGAGGGCGAAGCGGATGATGTCCTCCTCGAGCGCGACGAGTGGACGCACGTCTCCCGTATCGTCCAGCATCGCCAGACGTCCCATGTCGCGGAACGCCGACGCCGGCTCGTTCACGGGAGCGGGTGGGCAGGCTTCCGGCCGGAAGGCTGGAAGCGGCGGGACGCGTACGTCGAACCCGTCCACCTGCGCTGCGATCTGCGGGAATTCCGCGACCCCCAGTTCGTCGCCGTCGCACAGCACCACGGCGCGGAAGATGGTGTTCTCCAACTGGCGGACATTTCCCGGCCAGGCATAGCTGGCGAGCAGCGCCACGGCCTCCGCCGAGAGGCCGCGGATGCGCTTGCCTTCCTCGGCGGCGAAGCGTGCGGCGAAACGCCCGGCGATGTCGGCGATGTCCTCGCGCCGCGACCTCAGCGGCGGGATCGTGATGGGGAACACGTTGAGGCGGTAGAAGAGATCCTCGCGGAACCGGCCCTGCTTCACCAGCTCGATGAGGTTCTGGTTGGTCGCCGACATCAGCCGGATATCGACCTTCACGGAGCGACGCCCGCCCACGGGATCCACCTCGCCTTCCTGGATCGCGCGCAGCAGCTTGACCTGGGCATCGAGCGGCAATTCGCTGACCTCATCGAGAAACAGCGTTCCGCCATTCGCCTCGACGAATTTACCGGCGTGCTTCTCGGTCGCGCCGGTGAAGGCGCCCTTTTCGTGCCCGAACAGTTCGCTTTCCAACAAAGATTCGTTGAGCGCCGCGCAATTCACTTTGACGAACGGGCGTTGCGCCCGAGGGCTGCTGTAGTGGATCGCCGAGGCGACCAATTCCTTTCCGGTGCCCGACTCGCCCCGAATCAAGACGGTCGTCTCGGCGTGGGCAACCTGGTTGATTTTGACGTAAACGTCGCGCATCCCG
>CAZJCW010000041.1:0-22889 GCA_964544365.1 uncultured Alsobacter sp. | reverse complement strand
CCAGCGTCGCGGTCGCCCGCATCCCGCTGTCGGCATAGGCCTGCATGACGCCGTCAATCGCGTCGAGGTTGGGGGCCGGGACGTAGAACGCATCGTCGAGAACGCTTGTGATTCCCAGCTTCAGCATCTCCATCGCGCCCAGCATGGTGCGCACATAGGCGACCCGGCCGGCCAACGGCGCGTGGGCGAGCGGCGGCACCTCGTACAGCATGAAGAGTTCGAGCGGCAGGCCATCCAGCGTGCCGCGCTGGAGGCTTGCCGGCGAATGCAGGTGGGCGTTGATGAGGCCCGGCAGCGCCAGCATGCCCGAGGCCTCGATGACGTCGGCGCCGGCCGCCTCCGCCCCATCAGCGAGATCGGGCCCGATGCCGAGGATCAACTGGTCCTCGATCAGGATGTCGGCGCAGGGGTGCTCCCGGTCCTGGTCGTCCATCGTGAGCACGCGGGCATTGCGAATCAGCGTCCTCAACCGACCCTCCCTGGGCAGTCCGTGTCACGCAGCAAGTGGATCCCGGGACTGTGTGCTAGCGTTGGCCGCCTGTCGACAGGCTCCCCCGTCCGGCGGCCTCGACGACCGCCTTGCACCGTTCGAGTTCCCAGCGATCCGGCGCAAGGCTGCCGGCTCCGGGACGCATCATGGACGTGCTGACCACGGCTCCCTGCGCGTGCCGGAATGCCTCCTCCGCATTGTCCGCCGCCACGCCGCCACCGATCAGGATGGGCCTCTTCACCCCTGCAGAACGCGCCGCGCGGATGCGCTCCAGCGTGTCCGGGAAACTCGATCCGGTGATCACCAGGGCGTCGGCGCCGAGTGATTGCGCCCATGTCGCAGCCCGGTCCGCTGGAACACCACCCATCGGCACGCAGGTGCGATCGTGGACATCGGCAAGGATCGCGACCCTCTCGGCCCCGAGCGCCGCGCGATAGGCGACGGCCTCGACACCCAGCGAATCCTTCGGACCTTCGGAGGTCATGGCGCTCCCGACGAAGATCTTCAGCCGGACAAAGTCTGCACCGGTCGCATGCGCTATCGCGATTGGTGAAACCGGATCGTGTGCCTGGACGATGATGCCGAGCGACAGCTCCGGGTGCTCGCGCCGGATCAGGCGCCCGAGCGACGCCATGACGGCCGTTGTCGATGTCCGGCAGCGCCCGGGTTCCCGCGTTTCGTCCTGGAGCTTCACGGCGCTGATCCCCGCCCTGGCGAAGGTCGCGCAGTTGCCGAGAACGTAGTCCTCCAGGGCAGTCATCGAGATGCCGGGGTTCAGTGCGAGGTCGGGGAGATGGAGGGCCGCGATGACCAGCGGACGCCTGTCAAACAGGGATGTGGTCGGCGCGGTCGTCATCGATGCGGGCATAGGCATGGCTCCAGAACTGGGCGGGCGGATTCATGAAGGGCTCGAGGCCGGCACGATCGATCACGAGTCTCGCCTCGCGTCCCGCCTGTTCGAAGATGTCGCTCTCGCTCTGATCGATGACGCGGCGTCCTTCCATGAGGATCCGCCCGTCCACGATGACGGTCTCGACGTCCTGCCCGGCCGCCTCGTGGACGAGGCGGTGGACCGGCATGAAGGCCGGTTGGAGATGAGGCTGGCGCGCATCGATCAGCACCACGTCGGCCTTCTTTCCCGCTTCGAGCGATCCGATCTCCGAGTCCAGGCCGAGGGCTCGGGCGGCGTCGATCGTGATCATTTCCAGAGCCTTGCCGGCCGGCATCACGAACATGTCCTGGAAATGCAGTTGCTGGAGCCGGATGGCCGCCCGCATCTGCGGCAGGAGATCAAAGGTCGTGCGGGGTGACGTTCCGTCCGTGACGAGGGCCACGGTCACCCCGGCCTGGATCAGTTCCGGTACGGGGCAGCGGGCTTTCACAAGCGAGCCGGACATCGGCGCATGTCCGACCCGTGTGTCCGTGTCCGCGAGGATCCGGATCTCTTCTCCGCTCAAGCCCGTGCAGTGCTGTAGCGAAACGTCCGGCCCGAGCAGGGCATGCGGGTCGCCGGCCGCGAGACGGACCATCCCGCCAAACGCGTCGGAGTGAATGCGGACGCCGTAGTGTCTCGCCACCTCCCGGACCCGTCGCGACTGCTCGCGGTCGAAGGACGTCAGGGAGGGGGACTTGTCCGCCGGGGTCGGGCCGGATGTGTCGAGCGATGGCACGATGACGAAGGGCGTGAGATAGACCCGGATGCGGCCCGATGCCGCGCCATGCCATAGGTCGATGACCCGGCCTGCACCGGTGAGCGCATCCTCGAAAGTGAAGGTGCCGACTTTGCGCACGCCGCCGTCCCAAATGCTGGCCGGTCTCGGCCATGGCGGATTGCAGGGACCTACGGCCACGACGCACCGCAGCCCGGCCTCTGCGTAGGCCCGCGCATGCGCGCCGGCAAAGCGCGGATCATCGGACCTCGGCTGCGATCCGACCACCGAGAGACCGCAGGTCACCCCGAACTTGAGGCGTTCGAGCGCGGACAGGCGGCCTTCCGCGTACCAGAAATCCGGGGTCACGAAATGGAAGTAGACGGACGTCACGACCTGTCCCCACAGCCCAGGGGTGTCGCCGGCGATGGTCTTGAGCAGGCTGTGCCCTGCATGGCCGTGGGCGTCGATCAATCCCGGGACGACGATGCGGCCTGTGGCGTCGATGGTTCGACCCGCGCTGATCCCTGCCAGTTCCCGGGATGGCGCCACAGCGACGATCCGGTCGCCGGTGACTGCGACTGCGCCGTCCTCGATGACCCGGCGCATCGGATCCATGGTGATGACGGTGCCGCCGGACACCAGCAGATCGCAACTGACGGGACCGCTCATGGGATTGCGCTTCCTTCTGCAATGGAGGGTTTGCCGATCCGCCGCAGGACCGCATCGAGCCGCCGCCGGGCTTCCGCGGGGTCTGCGGAGAGACCGTGGAGGGCGCCAAATCCTTCGACGGCGAATGAGGCGGACACCGTGCCGAAGCAGGCGGCGATGACTGGATCTCCCGTCGCTACAAGCCCGGCGAGGAACCCGCCGCAGAAGGCGTCGCCTGCGCCGGTCGGATCGCGCGCGACCACCGGGACAATCGGGATCGGAACGCTCCGGCCAGATGTCCGATCATGAACCAGGCAGCCACTGGCTCCCAGCTTGGCGCAGATGATCGCTTGTCCACCATGCGCCAATTCTCGGACTGCATCCTCGGGGTCACGCCCCGGCAAGAGGATACCAAGTTCCCGTTCGCTGGGGAGGAAGGCGTCGACGGTCCGCAGGATGTCGGAGAGAATTCCGGGGTCCAGCGACCGGACGTGCGGACCGGGATCAAGCGTCACGATCGCGCCGAGCAATTTGGCATGCCGGCCAAGGGCGAGTTGCCGATCGGGGCGCTCGGGGGCCAGATGAAGACCCCTCAGTTCGGTCCACGTTTCGGGAAGATGTTCAGGTCCGATGGAATGGAGGGCGCGAAAGGCGCCGAACGTCAGTCCGCGATGCGTCCTGGCAGAAAGCCGGGCTTCCCATGCCGCTGACGCATCTGGTGAAAGATGATCGCCGTGTACCCCGGCGGCCGCGGCTTCCTCGATCGACGCATAGAGACCGTCCCTGCGACTGCCGTCCGGCCGGTAGAAGAACCACTCGGACAGCGCGACAGGCTCGGCATGGCGCTGAATGCCGGCGGTCAGAACACCGGCATCGGCGAGGGTTGCGATCCAGGCCTCCGGATAGTTTGACGGAACGGCTGCCATGACGCCGACCGATGGCGACCACATCCGTGCACCGACGCAAGAATATGCGCCGTTGCCGCCCATGGCGCCCAGCGAAACCGTGCCGTCGGCGCCGACGACATTGTCGACGATCATTCCTCCGGCGGTGGCGAGGACAACGCTCACCCGCCGTCCTCCGGGAAGGCTCCAGGATAGCCGAGGCCTGCCGCGAAGCGCGCCGACGCGAAGTGATAGGCGAACAGGTGAAGGGGAATGCTGTACAGCACCGGCGCCAGTTCCGGGCGCACGGCTGGAAGCTCCCAGAGCGTATCCACGCGGCCCTGCAGGCGACGGTCGCCTTCGGGAACGAGTGCGACGGTCCGCCCTCCGATCGCCTCGCTGACCAGCGCGGTGTCGAACGCCCTGTCGGCGGAAGCCTCGTCTGGAGCGAGGAGAAACAGCGGGTCGCCGGCCTTCTGCGAACGATAGTGGTGGTACTCCTCCAGCGGCATCGCCATGGCGTGGATCGGCCCGAGTTCCTTGACTTTCGCCGCGCCGAAGCCGGCGGTTCCCCAATGGGGCCCAGCACCAGCGAAGAGAATGATGCGAGCGGTTGCAACGCTTTCGGCCACGCGTCGGGAGGGTTCGTCAAAAACGGTCGATACGTGGTCCGCGAGGGCTGGCAGTCTCGTGAGGTCGGCCGAGAACGCATCCGCCGCTGCGGTTTTCTCCGGCCCCGATCTCCGCGCGAGGGCGCAGGCGAGAGCCAGCAGCGCCACGATCGCGGCCGTGCTCGATTGCGTAGGCCATCCACGGCGCGTGGCATGGATCATCAGGCCACCGTCGAAGTCGACATTGACGGCCGCATTTGCGGTGTTCGAGACGCCGATGGCCTGAGCTCCCCTGGCCTTCGCCGCCCTTAGTGCGGCCATCACCGCCGGCGTATTGCCTCCGGACGACAGGCCGATCACGAGCGTTCGGTCGTTCGCGCCTCCGCTTGCGTAGGCAGCCCAGTCCAGGGCCTGGGCAGCCTCCACCGGCCAGCCAGTCAGCCGCTCGAAGCCGAACCGGGCCGCCGCCGCACAGAACCAGCTGTCACCGCAGCCGACGATGACGACCCGATCGATGCCGCGGCCCGCTAATCGCGCCGCGAGAGCTTCGACGGCGGACGCCTCGCGCGACAGGGTCGCGGCGATGGCATCCCCCTGCGCGAGCATCTCCACGCGACTGCGTTCAACCCGGGCACGCCGAGGCGCATCGTCGCCGGCGTCGGATGAAGGCTCGCTCAGCAGAGCCTTCAAGCGTGATTTCAGGTCCAGCATTCGCGTGTCTCCCCGCGCATTCCCATGTGGTCTCTCATCCCTTGACGCCTCCCAGGACGAGGCCGCTTGCCAATCGCTTCTGCATCAGCGCGACGACCACGATCGGCGGCAGGATCAGGAGCGTGCCGATGGCTGAGACCTCGCCCCACTTGATGGCGTGCTCGCCGATGAGTTCGGCCGCAGCGACAGGCAACGTGCGGGCATAGGCGGTCGACAGCGTCAGGCCGTAGAAGAAGTGGTTCCACGCACCCATCAGGTTGTAGAAGCCGGTCACAAGGAGGCCCGAGCGCGCCATTGGCAGCGCGATGCGCCAGAACGCCCCGAAGCGTGAACATCCGTCCACGAGCGCTGCTTCCTCGATCTCGCGCGGCGTGTCCTGGAAGAACGCCAGCATCAGCCAGATCGTGTTGGGCAACATGAATGCCGTGTAGGCCAGCGTCAGCCCGGGGATCGTGTCGATCAAACCGAAGCGCGTGAACAGCACGAACATCGGGAGGCCGAGCACGATCGGTGGCAGGACCCGGATCGCGAGTGTCGTGTAGAGCAGCGGCGCGCCGCCGGCGCGATAGCGCGCCATCGCATAGGCCGCGAGCGTGCCGAGGACGATGGTCAGCGCCGCGGTCGACAGACTGACAGTCACGGTCGTTGCCACGACGCGGCCGAAGCCGGGACGGGTGATGACGGCGACGTAGTGGTCGAAGGTCGGCGTGAATCGCCACACAGGAGGCATGACGAAGATCGCCGACGTGGGCTTCAGCGATGTCAGCAGAATCCAGGCCAGCGGCGCCATCAGTACGAAGCCGAGGACACCCGCTGTCAGATAAGCGGTGGCGAGGCGCGAGCGTTGCGCGGACTGCAGCGTGGCCATGTCACGACGCTCCGCGCGGCCGCGTCAGCGTGCGCACGAGCGGCACCGTCAGCAGCATGATGAGGAGCAGAAGGAGGAGCGCCTGAGCCGCGCTCAGGCCGAAATCGCCGCGCTCGTAGGCGACGAAATAGAGTTCGAGAGCGAAGACACGCGTTGCGCCGCCCGGACCGCCGCCCGTGAGGGTGTAGATGATGTCGAATTCTCGAAATGCATCGATCGTACGGATCATCGCCAGGACGGCCAGGATGGGCGTCAGCAGCGGCAGGGTGATGTAGCGGAATGCCTGCCAGCGCGATGCGCCGTCGATCTCCGCGGCCTCGAAGGGCTCACGCGGCAGCGCCGTCAGGCCGCCGAGCAGCACGAGGATGACGAAGGATACCCCCCACCAGACCTGGACGACGATGATGGACACCATCGCCCAGAATGGATCGCTCAGCCAGGCGCGCGGGGCGATCCCGACGAGGCCGAGCGCGTAGTTCACGATGCCCCAGTCGTAGTTCAGCAACATGCGCCAGGCGATGCCGACGACGACCGGGGTTACCATCATCGGGACAAGCGCCAGAACCATCAGCGCAGCCTTTCCGCGGAAGGCCACGTTGAAGGCCATGGCGCCGGCAAGACCGACGATCAGCTGCAGGACGACGGAGCACACCGCGAAGATCATCGTCCGCACCAGCGCCGCATGGCTGAACGGATCGGTTAGCACGCGCAGGATGTTGTCGGCCCCGACGAAGGGCCAAGCCTTGGCGCGGATGTTGAGGAGGCTCACGCGATGCAGTGCCAGTTCGACGTTGAACATGAACGGATAGGCGACGAGCCCGATCAGCACGATCATGGCCGGAGCGACCATGAGCAACGGCAGGTGCTTGTCCGCCAGCCGGCCGAGCGTCGGGAGAATCCCCCGGCGCTTGCGTGTCGGCGAGACGGCAGCGATCGGCGCTGCGTCGCTCATGCCCTGACCCTCAACGGATGGCGTCCGTCACTTGCAGGCGGCCTCGTTGCCAAGGAGCTTTCGCAGTTCGGCGGCGGCCAGCTTCAGCGACTCTTCGGGTGTGGTGCTGCCGGCGACGGCCTGCTGGGCGTAGCGGTCGAAGGTTTCCGCGATCTCGCGCGCTCTGGCATGGCGGATCGTCGGCATGCCCGTCTCCATCGCCTTGACCATGGCCGGATACCAGGGGCGCTCCTTCACCAATGCGGGATCGTTCAGCACGGATGCGCGCGGGCTTGATCCGCCAGCCTTGGTATAGACCACCGCTCCTTCGGGGCCCGTCGACCACTTGAGGAACGCCATCATGGCGTCCTTCTTGTCGGTCGCGGCATTGACCATGATGCCGAGGGGATTCACCCGGGTGCGCGAACCCTTCGGACCTTCGGGCTGCGGCAGGAGGGCGATCGTCTTGCAGACGTTCGGGGACTGGGCGCAGTCCGTGAGAACGGGCATGCCCGACGAGAAGAAGGAAGCCTGCGCCAGCGTGCCGGTCTGCAGTCCGACGAGGATCTCCGGATAATCCCAGGCATTGATGTCCGGAGGCGTGACCTTGTCGACGTTCTTGAGGTCCAGATAGAACTTCCAGCTCGCGACGGCCTCGGGGCTGTCGACTCGAATGCATCCCTTGTCGTCGATCAGCGCGCCACCATAGGCGCCCATCACGCCACGCCATGATGGCAGGACGTTGCCGGGACCGGCGCTGTAGGCGAAGCCGTACTTGGTCGGCGATCCGGCAGTGCTCGACTGGGTGAATTTCTGCGCGGTCGTACGCAGGTCGGACCACGTCTTGGGCGGGGTCGGGATGAGGTCTGTCCGGTAGACGTAGGTCTCGAGCGTGATGTCGGTGGGCATCATGTACCACTTGCCGTCCATCTTCATCTCGTTCTGCACGACCGTCGGAATGTCCCCGACCTTGTAGTCGGCGGCATTCACGACCGCATCGTCGATCGGCAACAAAAGGCCGCCGGCGGCCAGGCTCGGCAATTGCTGCGTGATGTGCAGGACGCCGTCGACGGCCTTGCTTCCCGCAGCGAGGGCCGTTTCGTACTTGGCGCGCCAGCCTGCACGCCCCTGCACATCGACGCGAACGGGATTGCTGGTCTTCGCCGTGTAGGCCGCGGCCACGGCCTTGAGGGCCTCGGCCTCGGGGCCGGCCTGCACCCAAAGCACAACCTCCGGCAACGGCGCCGCCAAGGAGAGTCCGGCGGATGCGGAAAGGGCAGCGGCCGCCGCCGTGGATCTGAGCAGGGCGGACATGGAGCGGGAACGCGCAGTGCGAAGCATGGGTCTACTCCTTTGGGTTGAAGGCTCGATCGGTCGTCGTCGCGTGCGTGGCAGGCTCCCAGCGAGGCAGCCCGACCATGGCGCGCCAGGCGTGGGCAATCGCATCCCGGCGCGCGAACCACACGCCCGGATGTCGCATCACATGATCGAGAAAGCGCTCCAGGCCGGCGATACGGCCCGGTCTCCCGATGATGCGCAGGTGCAGACCGACCGACATCATTCGAGGCGCAGTTGCGCCCTCGGCGTACAGTCGATCGAAGGCGTCCGTGCAGTACCGTGCGAAGTCGTCAGCAAAGACGAAGCCGCCGCCACGCTGAAACCGCATGTCGTTGGTGTCGAAGGCGTACGGCAGGACGACGTGCGGGCGGCCGCCCGCCTCGACGAGATAAGGCGTGTCATCGTCGTAGGCGTTGGAGTCGTAAAGGAAGCCCCCATCCTCACCGAGCAGCCGGCGGGTGGCGAGAGAGGTCGCGGACCGCGTGTGCCAGCCGACCGGCCGCTCACCGCAGGCCTCGCGGATGGCCGAGACAGCGCGGGCGATGACCTCCCGCTCGTGCTCCTCGGCCATGCCCGCATGGCGTTCCCACCGCCAGCCATGGCACGAAACCTCGTGGCCGAGCGCGACCGCCTCACGGGCCAGCCAGGGCGAAAGGGCGACCGCGCGCCCGCAGGCGTTGAGCGTCGCCTGCAAGCCTCGCGAAGACAGCACGTCCCGAATTCGTCCCCAGCCCACGCGGGTGCCGTAGGCGAAATGGCTCTCCATGCACAGGTCACGGGTGCCGACGACTTCCTCGACGACCTCGTACACGCTCTCGTTTCGCTCGTCGCCGTGACCGAGCGACAGTTCGGCCCCCTCCTCGACATTGATCACGAGGGACACGGCAAGGCGGGCTTCGCCCGGCCAGCGAACGGCAGGAAGCGAATCGCCATAGCCCCTGAGATCCCTGTCGTGCGTGCGGTCAGACGACATGACGAAGCCTCTCATGCGCGGCTGACGGTTCGATCGCGAGTGCGGCTTCCGCTCCGCCGGTCTCGACGACCAGTGACGCGGCCGCGCACGCACGCCGGCCTGACTCCACAGGGGACAACCCCATCACACGGCAGGCGGCATAGGCACCGCAGAAGCTGTCGCCAGCGCCGGTCGGATCCAGCACGACCGCGGGCGGGGGCGTCACTGCAAATATCCCTGTTTCATCGGCGACGATCGCGGGCTGTGCGCCCCGCTTCAGGACGACCTCGCTGAACCCGGCCGTCCTCAGGGTTTGAGCTGCCAGGCACCAGTCGCCGTCTCGGACGAGGTGCCCGATCTCGAGCTCGCTCGGCAGCAAGGCGTGGCAACCCCGCAGTTCGGCGAACAGTCCCGCGGCATCGCGCGAACGGGCGTAGAAGGGAGATGGGTCGACGGAGATGAAGTCTGCCTGGCCCGCGATCAAGGCAAGGCTGGAGCGATGCCGATCGCGAACCTGTGGCGCGAGATGGATGCCCGGAGCGGGCAGCCAAGCCGGCGGAATCTCGGCCGCCGTCGGCGTGATCTCGAGAAGATAATCCAGGTAGGTTTCGACCGCTCCCGAGCCACCTTCCGCACCGTAGTCCAGTAGCGCAGCGTTTCGCGGCAAGCAGCGCCTGCTGCCGTCCGGCTCGTAGATGATCCACTCCGTGAGGTGCGGCACACGCGCCGGGCCGAGCGACCAGTGGCCGATGCCGGCCTTGTTCAAGGACGCCGGGACGTCGAAAGGCATGTCCGACCCGATACGGGCAACAATGCCAATGCGCGCCGGATCCATCCAGAGACGGGCTCCTGCCGCGCCGAAAAGCGAATTGCCACCAAGCCGCGCATACCACGGTCCCGGCTCGGCCGGGACCACATGATCCACGGTCACCTGTCCGACGATCACAAGATCGGGGCGCGCTGCCATCGTTCCCTCAGGCCAGTCCGTCAGGGCTTTCGAGAACCAACCCTTTGGCGATCAACCATGTTCCATCGTGCCGGCGCATCGGGAGATCGCGAATTCCGGCAAGGTGAGCCATGTATAGAACCAGCAGTTGGGCCGGCAGGTGGTAGACGAACGGTGCCAGAAATTCGTCAACCGTCGGCGGCATGTCGAAGCGGACGTGAGCCTTCGCGAAACGACCATGTCCTTTCGCCGTGACAACGAGCGCCAGCCCCCCCGCATTGGCGATGCCTTCGACGAGTTCCTCGGCGCGATCGAGCGAGTTGCCGGGGGGCGCGATGACGAACACGACCGAGCGCCGGCCCCAGGCCAAGGTCAGGAAGTACTCGAGATGCGCCCACTCCTCGAGATCCTGACCGATCCCGTTGATCGGCATCTGCTCGTGGAACTTTGCGGCGCAGTAGTCCGCGATGCCCTTTGCGGGCCCGGCGCCGATCGCCCAGATCGTGTCGATTCCTCGCAGTTCCCCGGCGAGGGCGCGCACCGATGCGTCGATCGATGCCGCGGTCGCCGGCAAGGAGGCAATCGCATCGTCCATGCTCCTGTAAAGGGCATCGGCGGCTTTCACATCGAGCCGGCCAAGCTTTTGCCCAAGACCGATGCCCAGATTGTAGATTCCGAGCAGAACGGCGATGAATTCCGAGAAGTTGACGAAGCAACGGGCATAGCGGTCCGGCATTCCCGTGGCGGGATGGATCGGGCGGTAGACGACACGCTCGGCCGCCTTTGCGAGCGGACCTTCGAGACTTCCGGTCACGCCGAGCGCGAGAGCACCTTTGGCCTTGGCGAGTCCCACGCATTCCCGCGCCCGGGAGGAACTCCCCGAATTGGAAATCCCGATCACGGCATCGCCCGCAGTCAGCAGTGGGACGTCATAGCGCGCAAGCTCGATGGCCGTCCGGGCCTCGACGGGAAGGCCAGTCCAACGGCGAAGGGCAGGTGCTGTGCAACGGGCGGCAAAGAGGCTGTCGCCCGAGCCTCCCATCAAGATGCGGCGGCAATCGGCGAGCCGGGTCTCCGCGAGGCAGCGACCAGCCGTCTCTTCGACGACGGCCTTGAGCTCATCGAGCCGCAGTGAGGACTCGAGAGCTCGCCCGATATCGCCGGAGTGGTCGGGGAACGGCTCGGAGCCAGGTTGGATCGTCACAGGGAGCCTCCTCGTATCGGCTTGCTCGGCACTTCGACGGTGCTTTCTGTCGGTTTGTCGCCGTTCGCCCATGTCGCCTGTCCCGCTCCATGAAGGTGACAGGCGGCAACATGGCCCGGTGCGACTTCGCGCAGGGGTGGTTCCAGCTCCGCGCACTGGTCCATGACACGCGGACAGCGCGTCCGGAAACGGCACCCCGACGGCGGTCGGCTGGGGCTCGGAATCTCTCCACGCAACGGCTCGTAGATCCGCTCCGCTTCGGTCCGCGGATCGGGAATGGGCACCGCATCCAGCAGGGCCCTCGTGTAGGGGTGCGCGGGGTTCTCGAAAATGTCGCGAGCCGACGCGACCTCGACCACCTTGCCCAGATACATCACGGCCACCCGGTCTGCGATCCGGGAGACGAGCGCGAGGTCATGGGAGATCAACAGGTAAGTGAGATCGAAGCGCGCGCGAAGGTCCGCCAGCAGCATCACGACCTGGATCTGGAGCGAGACGTCGAGCGCGGAGAGCGGCTCGTCGGCGACGATGAAGTCGGGTCGCACGGCAATGGCGCGGGCGATGGCGAGCCTTTGGCGCTGGCCTCCGGAGAACTCATGCGGCAAGCGTCCCGCCCAGTCGGACCGCAGCCCGACCTGTTCGAGGCTCTCGGCGACGCGGGTCCGTCGTTCGGCCGGGTCGTCGACCCCATGGACGAGGAGGGGTTCCTCCACGGTCTCTCCCGCCGTCATGCGCGGATTGAGAGACGAGAAGGGATCCTGGAAGATCATCTGCATATGGCGGCGAGCGCGCCGCATTTCTGCTGGGGGCAGGTCGGTCAGCTCGCGCCCGGCGAACCGGACGGAGCCGCCCGTCGGCTTTACCAGTTGCAGGATGGCCCGACCCATCGTGCTCTTGCCGCAGCCGCTTTCTCCGACAAGGGCGACGACCTCGCCCCGGCCGATGGCAAGGCTCACCCCATCGACGGCGCGTACGGGCGGTGGCGCAGCCGACAGCAGCGATCTCCGCCCAGCGAAATGAACCTGAAGATCGGTCGCCACCACGAGGTCCTGCTGCCGGCTCATGCGACGCGCCCTCTCTCCGGCCCGGCGGCGATGCCGGGCTTGAAGCAGGCGACCCGTCGGCCCGACCCCCAGTCCGCGAGTTCAGGTTCTTCCCGCGTGCAGCCTGCATCCGCCAGTGAACAGCGCGGCGCGAAAGCACAACCCGGGGGCCTCGCCATGGGATCGGGCGGCGCTCCGGGTATCACGCGGGTCAGGGGGGCCCGCGGCCGGTCGATGCGGGAAATGCTGGACAGCAGGCCGGCGGTGTAGGGATGGGCGGGGCGCTCGTAAAGCTCGCCGATCGGCGCGTCTTCGACGATCCGTCCGGCGTACATCACGATCACCCGCCGGGCGACCCGTGCCAACAGACCGAGGTCGTGGGTCACCCAGACCAGGGTCATTCCTTCTGCGGATTGCAGCGCCTTCATCAGCGAAACGATTTCGGCCTGCACCGTTACGTCGAGTGCCGTCGTCGGCTCGTCGGCAATGAGCAGGCGCGGCTGTCCTGCCAGCGCCATGGCAATCATGACGCGCTGGCGCATCCCGCCGGAGAACTGGTGCGGAAACTGGCGCAGTCTTGCGTCGGGCTCGGAGACACCTACCCGGGCCAGAAGTTGGCGTGCCTCGTGGCGCGCCGCGTCCCGCGTCATTCCGCGATGCCGACGCAGGACTTCGCCGATCTGCCAGCCGATCGTCAGGACCGGGTTGAGCGAGGACAGCGGATCCTGGAACACCATCGCGATCTCGCGACCACGCATGTCGCGCATCGCGCGGTCGGAGAGGCCGAGCAGATCCTGTCCTTCGAAAACGAGACGCTCGGCTGAAAGCTCGCTGCGTGGCGCCAGCAGGCGCATCACGGACAGCATGGCCACGCTCTTGCCTGACCCGGACTCGCCGACGATCCCAACCGTGTCGCCGGACGACACATCGAACGAGATCCCGCGCACGGCGTCGAGCCGACGGCCGCGGATACTGAACGCGGTGCGCAGATCGCGGACCTCGAGCAGGGGCGCCGTCATCGCGAGAGCCTCGGGTCGAGGCGGTCTCGCAGCCAGTCGCCCACGAGGTTCCCGCCCAGCACGGTCAGCGCAATGGCAATGCCCGGCATCGTAGCGATCCACCACGCATCCTGCAGGTAGTCGCGTCCATCGTTGAGCATCGTTCCCCAGGACGGCGTTGCCGTGTCGACGCCGACGCCCAGAAAGCTCAGTCCCGCTTCGGCCAGTATCGCCTGCGCCATCGAGAAGCTGGCGACCACGATGATCGGGGAGAGCGCGTTCGGAATGATGTAGCGGCGCAGGATGCGTGACGTCGGAACGCCGACGGCTCTTGCCGCCTCGACGTAGTCCTGGCCCCGCACCGCCATCACCTGGCCTCGCACGACGCGGCCATAATTGACCCATGTGGCAAGGGCGAGCACCAGCACCACCGGGAGGAAGCCGCCGCCGAACGTGGCAAGCAGGAAGATGGCGAGCAGCGTGAAGGGAAACGAAAGCTGGACGTCGATGAGCCACGACAGCACGGCATCCACCCAGCCGCCGAAATAGCCCGACAGGAGCCCGACGAGCGATCCCGCGACGGCGCCGACCACGACGGCACCGAGGCCGACGGCCAGCGATACGCGGCTGCCCCAGATCATGCGGCTGAGGACGTCCCGTCCGACATTGTCCGTGCCGAGCGGAAATTCCCAGGATCCGCCCTCGACCCAGGCCGGCGGCTTCAGGCGGGCGAGGAGGTTGATCCCGAAGGGGTCGTGGGGCGCCACGAGCGGCGCGAACAGGGCAACCAGCGCGGCGCCGACGACCAGTATCCCGCCGAGGAGGCCCGTCCAGTTGCCGGCAAGTCTGCTGGAGGAGACGAGCGCGGTCATCTGAGCTTCACCCGCGGATCGATCCACGTGTAGAGCAGATCGACGAGGAGGTTGATCAGCACGAAGCCGCATGCGGCGACGAGGACCACGCCCTGGATGACCGGGAAGTCGCGCTGATAGACCGCATTCACCGCCAGGCGCCCGAGCCCAGGCCAGGCGAAGATCGTCTCGGTGATGAAAGCACCGGATACCAGCTCCGCGAATTCCAGTCCGGCCATGGTGACGACCGGGATCATGGCGTTGCGGAAGGCATGGACCCACACGACCGCACTCTCGTAGAGGCCCTTTGCGCGGGCCGTGCGGACATAGTCGGAGCCCAGCACGTCGAGCATGCTCGACCGGACGAGGCGGGTCAGGCGGGCGGTCGACTGGAGCGCCAGCGTCAGCGCGGGCAGCACGAACGTCGCCGCCCCGCCATATCCCGAGACCGGAAGCCAGCGCAGTTCGACGGCGAAGACGATGACCAGCATCAGACCGAGCCAGAAGCCGGGCGCCGCCTGCCCAACCATGGCGATGGCCGTGACGATGAAATCCGACAGGGTGTTGTGGCGCAGCGCGATGTAGATCCCCATGGGTATCGCCAGCGCGAGGCTCAGAAGGAAGGCGACGGCCGCGAGTTGCAGCGTCGCTGGCATGCGTTCGGCGACGAGCGTCCCGACCTTCATCTTCTGCACGAAAGAGTAGCCGAGATCGCCCTGCAAGGCGCGCCAGACGAAGCTGACGTATTGCTCCAGCACCGGCCGGTCGAGGCCGAGGTACCGGCGCAGTTCCTCCTTGGCTTCGCGGGACGCATTCTCGGGTGCGAGCAGGGCCACGGGATCGCCCGTCAGATGGCTGACGATGAACGTGGCGAAGGACACCCCGGCGAGAACGAGGAGTGCCTGCAGGACGCGTCTGGCGAAGTAGGAACCCATCGGAACGATCGGAGAAGCCTCGAACGTGGCAAACGGCAGGGAGGCGGGCCGCCGGCGTGGCACCGACGGCCCGCAGGCCCGTCACTTCATCTTGACGAGGTAAGGCTCGAGGTAGTTGTCGGCGCGGAACTTGTAGTCCACGCGGTTGGAGACGCCGTAATAGTTCGGTAGACGCCACAGGTAGAGCCACGGGGCATCTTCCCAGATGATCTTCTGGGCCGCCATTTCGATGGGCTTGCGCTTGGCGTCGTCGAGCGTCGTCGCAGCCTGCTTCACGAGCTTGTCATACTCGGGATTGCAGTAGCCGCTCGAGTTGTCGACATGGCCGCACGTGAGAATGACCAGTTCGACCGACGGGTTGATCAGCGCTGCCCACCCCTGGAAGTAGATCCCCTTCAGGCTCGCCTTGCCGAGCATCTGCCGGAACTGGCCGAGTTCGACCGCCTCCACGGTCGTCTTGATCCCGACCTGCTGCAGGTAGGCCGCCACCGTCTCCGAAACCTCCTTGCCGCCGGAGAACCGGGTGGACCACTGGATCGTCAGCGGGAAGCCGTTCGCGAAGCCCGCCTCTGCCAGGAGCTTCTTGGCCAGCGCCGGGTCGTAGGCGAATGGCTTCAGCTCCGGATTGTTGTTCGGCGGGTTGACGATGCTGAGCAGAGGCGAGGTTGAGCCGCGCATCAGTGTCTTGATGATGGTCGGCGCGTCGACGGCATGGTTGAGTGCCCGACGGACCCGCGGATCCTGCAGGGCGGGTTGTTCACCCTTGATCGAGATGCCCATGTGCATCTTCCGCAGGCCCTCGACGATGGCGACGCTGGACACGTCCGACTTGGCGCGGTCGGCACTGTCCGGGGTCAGGCCCACGGCGATGTCGACGCTGCCGGCGCGCAGTTCGTTCACGCGGGAGGAGACTTCCGGAACCGACCGGAAGACGACTTCCTTCGCGGCGGGCGCTCCACCCCAGTATGCTTCGTTGGCGGCGATGGTCAGGCGGTCGCCCTTGCGCCATTCGACGAACTTGTAGGGCCCCGAGCCGATCGGCTTGACGCCGGTGTCCTCGGGCTTCACGCCGACGAAGGAGGCGGGCGCGGCAATGAATGCCTCGGCCAGCCAGTAGAGCATGTTGATCGTCGGTTCCTTGGTCGTCAGCTCGATCGTGTAGGGATCGACGACCTTCACCTCGGTCAGCCCGGTCTGTTCATGGAGCTGCTGCACGGTGTTGTAGGGCGCGGTGTTCATCCGCGCGAAGTTCGTCTTGACGACGTCTGCGTTGAAGTCCTCTCCGTTGTGGAACTTCACGCCCTGGCGGAGCTTGAAGCGCCAGGTGAGGTCGTTCACGCGTTCCCACGACGTCGCCAGCCGCGGCACCGCTTCACCGTCATAGCCACGTCGCACGAGGCTGTCGAAGATCGACCAGATCGCGCTGCCCGTCGGATGATTGCTGTCCAGCAGATGCGGGTCGAGGCTCGTGATGTCCTCCGAAGAAGCGATCACGAGGGGCTTGGTTTGTGCCATGACCGTCGGCGTGGCCAGGGCGACGCCGGTGGCCAGCATCACGGCAAGCGCAATGCGGCGACCGGGCGATCGTAGCGTATTCTTCAACGTCGGCATTGGTCCCTCCTAGTCTGAAGACGCCGATCCGCCATCGCGGATCGGAAAGCTCGGCGGAAACAGGTCCGGCCAAGGCCGGTGGGCCACATCGCGGTCGCTGTAGGCGGCGCGCAGTGTCTGGAGAATCCGGTTGGCACGAGGGCGTGCGGCTGCATGGTCGAAGGCATCGACGACGCCGTCCGTGACCACACGACGTCCGGCCACCCATGTGTCCCTGACCCGGCGCCCGGTCGGAGCAATGAACAAGGCCTGAACCGGGTCATGGACCGGGCCCGCGTCCGCCGTTCCCAGGTCGAACGCCACGATGTCGGCCTTGGCGCCGACGGCGAGACGTCCGAGGTCGGGACGGCCGAGCGCGTCGGCGCCTCCGAGCGTTGCCGCGCGAACATAGTCGGCGGGGCCGACGGGAGGCCCTGCCATGCGCGCCGTGATCAATCCGACCTGAAGGTTCATCAGCATGTCGGCCGGGGCCGTGTCGGTTCCCAGTCCGATCCGGATGCCCCGCTTGAGGAAGGAGCCGAACGACTGCAGGGCCCTTCCGCCGCGCGCGACGACTAGCGGACAATGGACGACGACCGATCCGGACTCGGCCAGGGCCTCGATGTCGGCTTGCACGAGGTCCGCGTCGCCCGCCGGCCCACCGAGCACCACGGCGTGCGGCAAGAGAGCATGGCGGCCGAGGACGCCAAGCCGGGCGAGCAGGCCTATCGACGTCAGGCCCGTCGCTGCATGGATGATCTCGGCTTCACGCCGGGACTGGCAGCAATGAAGGCGAAACGGAATATCCTGCGATCGAGCCGCGCTTGCGGTGGCCTGCAGCAGGGCCGGATCGCAGGTTTCGATCGTCGAGGGGACGAGCAGGGGATGGACAAGGTCGTCACCTGCCATGCGCCACCGCTCGGCGAACCTGAGCGCCTGGGCCAACCCCTGCTCGCCAAGATCGCGGTTCCAGTGCTGACCGATCCGCCCGTCGCTCTCGACGACATTCACGGCTGATCGGAAGCTCGGACCCAGGTAGAGGCGCATGCCGAGCCGGCGTCCTGCTTCAGCAATGCGCTCGAACTCCGCCTCGGTCTCCTGCCACTCCCGGTGCAGCAGGGACGTCACCGGAAGGGCCGTCGTGATGCCGTTCCGAAGCGCCTCTGCCAGGGAGTAGGTGGCTCCGAAAAGCCGGTCCTCCTCGTCAAGCCCCTCCCTGGTCCCCGCTTCCACATACTGCCGGCTCCACGTGGACCCGTCAGGCACGGGCGAGGGAGCGTCGAACTTCAGGATCGTGCAGTCGATGTCGCCGAGTGCGTTCAGGTCGATGAAGCCGGGTGCAAGCAGCGCATCGCCGTAGTCGTGCGTCTCTTCGACGACGTCGTGCCAGCCTGGACCGACATGGACGATGCGATCCTCGTCGATGATGACGTCAGCGTTGCGCAGAAGCACATGATCGCCACTCGCGTAACCCAGAACCCAGTTTGCGCGCAGACGTATCGGCATTGAGCCCCACCCGCGGAGTGCGAGTTGCAACGCTACGAGCGACCCATCCCGAGGGCCAAGAACTATTTTCAAAATTAAAGAATACGAAACAAAACGAAAGATCGAAGGCGGATGCCCAATCGCCGTGCAAGGCTTGGCAGGCTTCGCGTGTCGGGACGGCAGTCTGGTTATCTCAATTCCAGTTTTGTGCGTCCCTCTCGTGCGACTGACTAGGAATAAGGCATGGAGGCAGATTGTCGCAGGCTTTTGTATCGCTTTCGTTTGTCAGAAAATCTTTCGTTGTCTTACGAAGTCGCGTGTGTGCGCACCACCTCGAGTTCGGCTTCGGTGGGCACACAGGCTATCCCGTTGATCGGCAGGAGGTCCTGCGGGCAGGCGGAGAAGGCGACGATGCAGTCCATCTCGGCGCGCAGGGTGACGCTATCTCCTGGACGCGATACTGGCGCCTCGTATGTCAGCACTCCTCCCGCATGGACGGGCACGTTCATGAACAGGTTGAACGGACTGGGGACCTCGGGTGCATCGATTCCAAGATCCTTCAGCGCGGCGACCATGTTGTCGGTGCAGTTGTCATGGTATCCGGTGACGCCGAGTGCGTGATAGCGATACACGTCGCAGGCCGACATCAGCGTGTCGTGAATGCCTGGAGAGGTATCCGCGACAAGCGTCAGGATCGCCCGACGCTGGTTCGTGACAAGACGATCTCCGACCTTCGGGAAGATGTGACGCAGATCCGATCGGACATGCTCCATCGACATGAATTCGCCGAGGTCCTGGGCGTTGAAGGCCCACGTGTCGACCACCTGGGCTCCGTGGGTGTTGATCACCCGGACCATCTCTCCCGCTGCGAGGCGGACGGCCTTGCCGCGACGGGCCGGGATGTGAAGATGCTCGTGTCGGCTCATCAGGGCCATGGCGCATTCCTCCGGTGGTGTGGCGAAGGCTTTGCAAGTCACACGCCACAAGGATGCAACTTCAGTTTCTGAGGGCCCCGCCAAAGCCGAGGCCATCCGGTCCGGGTGCGGAGACGGCAAGAGCCGCGATGCGCGAAGCCGACACCAGCAACTCGCGGTCCGGCAACCGGAGTGCGAGGCCGACGGCCAGGGCCCCGGCCGCGGCATCCCCGGCTCCGGTCGTCTCGACCACATGTCCTTTCGCAGGAGGCATGACGAGAGGCGACATGCCGTGGCGCTTGAGTGCCAGGCCCTCGGCGCCCCGCTTCTGAACTGCCAGGGGCACCCGTTCCGCAAGAAGCCCAAGCGCCTCGTCGTCTCCCAGGCCCGGGCAGAGCAGGCGGCTCTCTGCCTGGCTTGGCGCAAAGAGCGTCACGCGGGGCAGAAGACGCAAGAGTGCGTCCCTTTCCCGCCGCGCAAACGCTCCGCTCGTGTCGGCGACGACAGGTCCGAGCGATCGACCCGCCTCAAGAATTCTCGATGCCGCCGCCGCCGGCATTGCGCACAACAGGGTCGCGTCGAAAGACCCGTGCACGGACGGGGGCGACAAGGCCTCGGTCGCCTCCCACCAGGCCTGCTCTTGCCAATGGGGCGAGGCGCGCTGGTCGGCCGTGGTGTAGGCCAGCGTCACGCGTCGCGTCGCGTGACTTCGCCGCTCGAGGGCGGAAAGGTCGATGCCGTGCGCCTCGAGGCGAAGCAGGACGTCGAGCGGGAGATCGTCTCCCGCCGCCGCGACAAGCACCGGGGCCCCTCCCGCCGCGAGAACGCCGAGGGCCGCATAGAAGGCTCCTCCGCCGAGGCACTCCCGTTCCGCGCCGTCGACACCGCGGATCTGGTCGATCGAGAAATAACCGACGACGGCGATGCGCGGTGCGGATCGGCCGGGCATTACTGGCCTGTTCCCAGCAGGCTCCGGCGCGTGAGCTTTCGGCTCACCGCGAACCGCAAGGTATCGTCCTTCAGGTGCAGGCGGCGGTTGGGATCCGTGCCAGACAGGATGGCCAGACGATAGGCCAGGACCTGAAGGGCGACGGCCTGCAGGAGTGGCGCCATGTCCGGCATACAGGGAAGGGGGAGGCGGTGCATCGCCCCCGGCACCGCGCAGCCCTCAGGTTCGAAGGCGACCGTGACGAGACCCAGTTCGCCGAGGGCCTCGGCGCTCGCTGACGCAAAGGCCGCACCTTCCAAAGAACTCGGCAGGAAGATGGCCATCTCGTCACGGGCCGTGCTCCAGTACTGCCTGTGAGCGAACTCCTCGATGTCGTCGCTCCACGGCTTGATGCGGGAAAGCTCGACGAGCTTGGCTGCACCATAGTCAGCCGTCGCAAGGTCGCGTCCCACCGCGAGAAATCGTGCGCCGGACGGGCTCGCCTGAAGCGACGACGCGACAGACCGGGCAAAGCCGTCGATCTCCGGCAGGACGTTCTCGAGGGCATCGGCAAGCCCATCGACTTGTCGGGACAACGCTCCGCGCCCCTCGAGTGCCGAACTCACGGCCAGCAGGACGGCCAGCGTCGCCGTGTAGCTCGTCGTGCCGCACAGGAACGGGGCAACGTCGTCGAGACCGAGGCGGAAGGCACGATCGGTCAGCTTGCCCAGGCGTCCGCCGTCCCCGTTCGTCAGGATGGCGACGGGGACTCCCAGAGCGGCGGCGGCCGTTGCAGCGTCGACGGTGCGGTCGACATTGCCCGACATCGAGATGGCCAGCACCCTGTCGCGCGGGGTCAGGCCGGGAACGATGTCGAGGAGGAACGGCAGTCCACTGGTCGCGGTCCAGGGCGTGTCGGGTCCGCGTCCGGCCGCCGCGCGTGCTGCGAACCAGCCATCGCCGCTGCCGAAGACGAAGAGACGCCCGCCGGGTTCAGGCCTGAGCGCGTGCAGCGCGAAATCCCCGATCTCCGCCATCCGGCGCGCAAGTGCACGCCAGATGGCGGGCTGCCGGTAGATGTCGAACAGCATCGGCTCGAGGCTGCGGTCGGGACCTTTGGAACTCTCTTGCACGGCTCGATCCTCGCGCACCGGTGGTGCGGAGCGAGCATTCAACATTCGTGCCGGAGCAGGTTCAACGTTTTCTTTCGAATGACAAGATTTAGAAAGAGATCGAAACTTTTGGTCAGGCGACGATCACCTGGAGCTTTCCCTGGCGCAATTCGCGCAAGACGTCCGGTGCGGCACCGGAATCGGTGATGAGCACGTCCGCCTGCGATATGTCGGCGATCCGTGCGGTGGCCACGTGCTTCAGCTTCGCCGAATCGGCGACGAACACCACCCGCCTCGCTGCGCGGATCATCGACTGCTTGATCTCGGCCTCTTCCCAGTTCGCATTGGTGAAGCCCTTCTCGGGATCGACGCCCGAACAGCTCATGAACGCGATGTCGGCGTTCACTTCGCGCAGAAGCAGTTGCCCGAAAGGGGAGACGAGGGAGTTGAGCCGGGGGCGCAGCGTGCCGCCCGTGACGACGACCGTGATGCCCGCGTGGCGCTTCAGATCCTGCGCGATGTTGAGCGAGTTGGTGACGACCGCAAGGTTCTGGAGGGCACGAGGCAATGCGCGCGTGATCGCTGCCGTCGTGGATCCGGTATCCAGGATGATCGTTTCGTTGTCGCGCACCATCGACGCTGCCACTGCCGCGATGCGATCCTTCTCGTGACTGCGTGTCTGCATGCTGGCTTCATGCGGCCGCTCGTATCGGCTCGGCCGGACGGCGATGGCGCCGCCCCGTATGCGGCGCAGGATCTGTTCCCGCTCGAGTTCCTCGAGATCCGCGCGGATCGTGACGCTGGAGACGTTCAATTGCCGCACGAGTTCCGCCGTTTCAATGCGGCCGTTGGCCTGCAGGGCGTCGACGATGAAGCGATGGCGGTCAGAGGCGCGAAGAGATGTCATGATGCTGAGACAACAGCGTCGACGGTCGACCTTCAAGCCCCGCTCTGGTCCGACTTGGCACGAATCCCGCTGACGGCGATCCTTGCATCGCGAAACACGACGGATGAACCATGACACTCCAGCGCATCGAAGCCTCGACGATCCTGGAAGGATTTCGGCACGACGACACGCCGATCCTGCACCACGATGCCGCGCTGCTGGTCGAGAATGGCGAGGTGAAGGCGATCGGCCCGGTCGCAGAGATCCGGCGAAAAGCTCCGGACGCGGCAACCATCGGTGGGCCCGGGCAGGTTGCCATACCAGGTCTCGTGAATGCCCATCACCACGTGGGCCTGACGCCGCTTCAGCTGGGTTCGCCAGACCATCCCCTCGAATTGTGGTTCGCCAGTCGGCTCGCACTGCGCGACGTGGATCTTTATCTCGACACGCTCTATTCGGCCTTCGAGATGCTGCGGAGCGGCGTGACGACCGTCCAGCACCTTCACAGCCGGGCTCCGGGACCGATCGAAGCCGTCGTCGATGCCGGGCGACGCGTCATGCAGGCCTATGCCGACATCGGCATGCGTGCGTCGTACTCGATGGCCCTTCGGGACCAGAACCGGTTGGTCTATGAAGATGACAGCCTCTTCGTGGAGCGCGTACCCGATGATCTGCGGCCCTGGCTGAGATCCTACTTCGAATGCTTCACGCTGCCTCTCGGCGACCAGGTAGCTGTCTTCGACGCGCTTCGCGAGCACGCAAGCCGCCATCCGCGCGTGGCCGTCCAGATTGCGCCAGCCAACCTGCACTGGCTCTCCGACGCGGCTCTGGGAACCGCCGCGGACCTGTCGAGGCGCCACAACCTCCCGATGCACATGCACGTCGTGGAGACCCGTTACCAGAAGGCCTACG
>CAZJCW010000040.1:0-23004 GCA_964544365.1 uncultured Alsobacter sp. | reverse complement strand
CGATGCGCTGGCGCTGGCCGCCGGAGACCTCGTGCGGATAGCGCTCGGCGTATCCCGGGTCGAGGCCGACGAGCGACAGAAGCTCGCGGACCCTCTCCGCCACGGCGGCCTCGCCCTTGCGCAGGCCATGCAGGCGGATGGGCTCGGCCAGCGCGGCGCCGACGCTCATGCGCGGATTGAGGCTGGCGTAGGGATCCTGGAAGATCATCTGGATGCGCCGCCGCTCGTGGCGCAGCGCTTCGGGATCGAGCAGGCGAAGGTCCTGCCCGTCGAACAGGACGGAGCCGGCGGTGGGCTCGACGAGGCGCAGGATGGCGCGGCCGACCGTGGACTTGCCGCAGCCGCTCTCGCCGACGAGGCCCAGCGTGGTGCCGCGGGGAATCGCGAAGGACACGCCGTCGACGGCCTTCACCGTGCCGACGCGCCGCTCGACGATGAAGCCCTTCGTCACCGGGAAATGGACCGCGAGGTCGCGGACCTCGAGCAGCGGCCGGGATGCGTCGGTGGCGCTCACGTGCCGGCCTCCATCGCCTCGGCGGGATCGAACCAGCATGCGGCCCGGTGGCCGAGGCCGACGGACCGCAGGGTCGGCGCCAGTTCCCGGCAGCGGGCGGCGGCAAAGCCGCAGCGGGGCTCGAAGCTGCACCGCCCATCCCCGGACGAGCCGGCCGGCGGCAGGCCCGGGATCGGCACGAGGCGGGCGTCCTCCGGCCGGTCGAGCCGCGGCACGGACTGCAGCAGCCCCATCGTGTAGGGCATGCGCGGCGACGCGAAGATGGCGTCGGTCGAACCCTCCTCCACGATGCGGCCGGCATACATCACGTTGACGCGGTCGGCCATGCCGGCGACGACGCCGAGGTCGTGCGTGATGAGGATCATCGCCATGCCGAGATCGGCCTGCAGGCCGCGCAGGAGGTCGAGGATCTGGGCCTGGATCGTGACGTCCAGCGCCGTGGTCGGCTCGTCGGCGATCAGCAGGCGCGGCTTGCAGGCGACCGCCATCGCGATCATGACGCGCTGGCGCATGCCGCCCGAGAAGCGGTGCGGGTACTCGTCCAGGCGGCTTTCCGGCGAGGGGATGCCGACCATGGCGAGCAGGTCCACAGCCCGGGTGCGGGCCTGCGCCGGGGACAGGCCGAGATGCACTTCCATGACCTCGGTCAGCTGCCGCCCGATGGTCAGCACCGGGTTGAGGGACGTCATCGGATCCTGGAAGACCATGGCGATGCCGTGGCCGCGCAGGGAGCGCATCTCCTCCGGCGTGGAGGCGCGCAGGTCCTTGCCCTCGAACAGGATGCTGCCGCCCGCGATGCGGCCCGGCGGATCGCGCACGAGGCCCATCACGGCCAGCGCGGTGACGGACTTGCCGGAGCCGGATTCGCCGACGATCCCGAGCGTCTCGCCGCGCTCCAGCGAGAAGGACACGCCGTCCACCGCGCGGACGATGTCGCCCTGGGAGGCGAAGGTGACGGCGAGGTCGCGGACGTCCAGCAGGCTGCTCATGCCGCGACCTCTCCCGCCGGCGCGGCGACGAGGCGCCGGATGGCCTCGGCGAGGGGCCGGCGCCCTATGGGACCGAACTCCGCCATGAAGCGGGCGGGCGACGCCTCGGCGCGGATGTCGGTCTGCAGCAGCGACACGTCGGCGGCGGCGGGGTCGTCGACCCAGCGCACCGACAGGCCGGCGGAGGCCGCGGCGGCGGCGACCTCGCCGAACGAGCGCCGCTCGCCGACCAGGTTGTAGAGCGGATGGGCGGGCGACGGCGAGGCCGCGACGCGCGCGACGGCGTCGGCGAGGTCGTCGCCGTCCAGCCAGTCGCGCATGACGCCGGCGCCGTGGAGCACGGCGGTTCGCCCTTCCCGCCCGGCCTCGACGAGGCGGGCGACGGCGCTCAGGCGCCCGCGGGCCGGCGACGGCCGCTCGTGACGACCGAAGATCGTGCCGAGGCGCAGGCTGACGCCCGAGATGCCCGTGACCTCGCTCCAGCGGCGCAGCAGGTCCTCGCCCGCGCGCTTGGAGATACCGTAGAGATGGCCGGGACGCGGGTCGGCCTCCTCGTCGACGGGGCCGTCGACGCCGACACCGGGCCCGAAGACCCCGGTCGAGGACAGGAAGATGACCCGCCCGACCCCGCCGAGCCTTCCGGCGGCGTCCAGAACGTTCGCGAGGCCGCCCAGGTTGACGTCCATGATGCGCAAGGGCGCGTCGCGCTCCTGCTCCGGCGTCGGCGTGACGGCGGCGGCGTGGACGACGACGGCGGGGCCATAGGCGGCCATCGTCGCGGCGACGGCGGCGCGGTCCGTCACGTCGAGCGTCTCGACACGGCAGGTGCGCCCCACGGCCTCGAACACGCCGGCGGCCACCGCGTCCGGCGGCGAGGCGTCCGCGGCGACGAGGGTGTCGCCCGGATAGGCGCGGGCCAGCGCCTCGACGACATGGCAGCCGACGAAGCCGCACGCCCCGGTGACGAGAACGGTCACGGCCGCGGCCCCATGAGGTCGGACAGGCCGTTGCGCACCATGGCCTCGCCGACGTCGATCCTGCGGCCGGTCTCGTCGCTCTCGATGGCGGCGAAGCAGAGCGCCAGCGTGCGCAGGTGGTCCCGGCCGTCGCATGGCGGCGGAGCGCCGGTCCGGACGGCAGCGACGAAATCGTCGAGAAGGCGGGCGGTGTCGTCGATGAAGGGGCGCTCGTCGGCGATGGGCACCGTGGAGAGGGCCGGCTCCGTCGTGCCGGCGGCGGCCAGATCGGCGAAGAGCTCGCGCTGGACGATGACGCCGCGCTCGCAGTCGGTGCGCCACTCGAACTTCATCTCGTTCCAGCCGCCGGTCCAGGTGCCGAGGTAGTTCACCTCCAGCCCGCCCTCCAGCGTGAGGAGGCACGAGACGTTGGCGGCATGGGCGTACATGGACCAGGAGGGGTTCCATGTCCGGCAGGACACGGACTCGACCTCGCGGCCGTAGGCGTAGCGGATCAGGTCGAGGTGGTGGACGCTCTGCTCCAGCATCATGGGATGGCGCATGGTCAGCGGGTACTTGTTCAGCCCCGGCCGCATGCCGTCGCGGTTGCGCTGGTAGGTGAACTGGCCGAAGCCCGGCTCGCCATAGACCTTGCGGGCCACGAGGTCGCGGATCCCCATGGTCACGGGCAGGTAGCGGAAGTTGAGGCCGACGGTGAGCGGCAGGCGGTGCGCCTCCGACAGCCGCACGATGGCGGCGGCATCGTCGAGCGTCGTCGCCAGCGGCTTCTCGGCCAGCAAGGGCAGGCCGGCGGCGAAGATCGCCCGGGACTGCTCCAGATGGCCGTCGGGCGGAGTGACGAGCAGCGCCGCGTCGTAGCCGCCGGCCGCAAGCGCCTCGTCCAGCGCGGCGAACCGGCGGGGTCCGGGATGCTTCAACGCGAACGCGTCGAGACGCGCCGGATCGACGTCCATCACGCCGGCGATCTCGACGCCCGGCTTCGACGCCACGATGTCGGCCCACATGCCGCCGCGGTTGCCGAGCCCGATCTGGAGGAGGCGGAAGGTCATCGATGCCGGATCCTCACGCGAAGATCCGGCTCTTGGCGGCGTCCAGGCGCTGCATCGCCTCGCGGATGCGCTCGACGGGCTGCAGAAGACTGAAGCGGACGTAGCGGTCGTCGCTGTCCCCGAAGAGCGTGCCGGGGAAGACCAGCACGCGCGCCTCCGTCAGCAGCCGCTCGCAGAAGGCCGGGGCCGGGCGGCCGCTCTTCTCGACATTGGCGTAGACGTAGAACGCGCCGCCGGGATGGCCGTAGGTGAAGCCGATGTCGTCCAGCGCCCCCATCATGTAGGCGCGACGCTCGGCATAGGCCCGGACCATGGCGTCGACCGGTTCCTGCGGGCCGGTGAGCGCGGCAAGGGCGGCCCATTGCGCGGGCGTGTTGGCATTGATCGACAGCGTGTGGCGAGGCTCGACCAGCCGCGCAACGAAGGGCGCGGGCGCGGCGATGTAGCCGACGCGCCAGCCGGTCATGGCATAGGACTTCGAAAAGCCGTTCAGCGTGATGGTGCGCTCCTTCATCCCCGGCAGGGTGCCGATGGACAGGTGCTCGCTGCCTTCGAAGATGATGCGGGCGTAGATCTCGTCGGAGATGACGATGATGTCGCGGCGCTTGCAGATCTCGGCGATCTCGCGCACCGCCGCCGGCGGCGTGACCGCGCCGGTCGGGTTGTTGGGCGTGATCAGGACGAGCATCTTCGTCCTGGGCGTGATGCGCTTCTCGATCTCGGCCGGAACGAGCGCGAAGTCGGACGCCTCGACGGTGGGCACGTCGACGCAGACGCCGCCGCACATCTCGACCGCCGTGTCGTAGGACGTGAAGCGCGGCGTGGGCATCAGCACCTCGTCGCCCTCGTTCACGAGCGCGAGCATGCACAGCATCACGGCTTCCTGCGTGCCGGCGGTGACGACCACCTCGTCGGCGGAGTAGTCGAGCCCGTTCTCGCGGCGCAGGTTGTCGGCGATGGCCTGCCGCAACTGGGGCAGGCCGGCGGGCAGCGTGTAGTGGTGCTGGTTCTCGTCGATGGCCTTCTTGGCGGCCTCGACGATGTGGGCCGGCGTGTGGAAGTCCGGATCGCCGCGTCCCATGGCGATGACGTCGGGCAGCTTCGCCGCCATGGCCAGCATCTTGGAGCGGTAGGATTCGTCGTGCGAGCGGATGCGGCGCGACAGGGCCTGCATCAACCGGGGAGAAGCATCGTTCATCGTCACACCATCCGCCTGCCTTCGAGGAAGGTCATCTTCACCTTCGCGATGTTGTCGAGATCCGCCAGCACGTCGCCGTCGACGACGATGACGTCGGCGAGCTTGCCCGCCTCGAGCGTGCCCGTGCGGGGCAGCTTGTTCACGCCCGCCGCCACGACCGTGGCGCTGCGGATGGCGTCGTAGGCGTCCTTCTTGACGCCGACCTTGACCATGAACTTCAACTCCGGCGCGATGACATCGTGCGCGACGGCCGGGCTGCCGCAGTCGGTGCCGAAGGCGATGGTGACGCCCGCCTTGGCGGCATTCACCAGTCCCTCGTAGCGCTTGGGATCGGCCACGGCCTTCTGGCGCTCGGCGATCTTCCACTCCGGGATGTTGAACTTGCGGGCGATCTCCGGCTGGCTCTGCACCACGACCGGGGCGAAGGTGGTGACGATGGGGACGTTGCGCTCCTTGAGCAGCGCGATCGTCTCCTCGGTCATCGAGCCGCCGTGCTCGACCACGTCGATGCCGAACTTCACGACGCGGGCGATGCAGTCGTTGTAGGTGGCGTGCGCGGTGATGGGCAGGCGGTTGCGGTGGCTCTCGTCGATGACGGCCTCGAGTTCGGCGTCGGTGAACTCCAGCGTGTCGTGGCAGGCCATGATCTTGATGAGGTCAGCCCCGCCGCGGACCTGCTCGCGCACCGCGCGGCGCATCTCGTCCGGCCCGCTCGCCTCGCGGCAGCACCAGTAGGTGTGGCCGCCGGTCTGCACGATGGCCTGGCCGCAGACGAGCAGACGGGGGCCGGGAAAGATCCCCTGGGCCACCGCCTGCTTGGCGAACAGGTTGGTGCGGTTGACGCCGAGGTCGCGGAAGGTGGTGACGCCGGCCTTGAGGTTCACGAGCATGTTGCTCGCGCACTTGTAGGCGGCGATCTCCGGGCCGTCGTCCATCGACTGGGCGGCGAGGTCGTGGATGCCGTCCCACGCGAGGTGACCGTGGCTCTGGATGAGGCCGGGCAGGATCGTGCCGCCGGTCTCGATCACCTTCGCCGCGGTGGCGCCGAGGTCGGACAGCCGGCCGACCCGCTTGATGGTCTGGCCCTCGATCTCGACGAAGCCGTTCTCGATCACCTCGTCGCCGACGCTGGTGAGCACGCGGCCCACGAGCACGACGTGCTCGGGCTGGATGTCGACCATCGGGCGGATGATTTTCTGGAAACGCCAGGGCGCCTGTTCGGGCATGCTTGCCTCCCTCCGGATGTCTTCTCAGGCCGACGCGCGCGGCTTCAGGCCGAGTTCCTCGAGCGCACGCGCGCCGCCGTCGAGGTTTGTCAGGTTCATGCCGGCATAGTTGGGAGAGTAGACGATCCCCTCCCCTCCCGCCCGGTAGGTCGCGTGCACGCTGCGGTAGACGATGTCGGGCGTGCAGACCGCCTGGTCCTTGCGCACGCGCGGCGCGTCGACGCCGATGCCCATGTAGACCTGCGCCTTGCCGGCGCAGCCCTTCACCGCGTCGGCGCACTGCCCGTAGACATAGGTGTCCGGGTCCATGCCCTTCTGGATCACCTCGCCCCACGGCGCCTCGTCGAGCCCGAGGATCGCATACATCGCGGGGATGAAGTCGTTGGCGTCGAAGTCACGCAGGATCGTCTTGCGGTAGTGCTCCATCTCGTTGGCGAAGATGTAGCCCGACTGGTGCTGATAGGTGATGGGCTTCACCCAGTCGGCGTAGTCGGTCTGCTCCTCCCAGCCCCACTGCGCCTTGCGAACGGGGTTGAAATGGTTGCGGTTCCAGACGTTGAGACCGAAGGAGAGCTTGGGATCGCACCATTTGGTGATGCCGTAGAGTTCGCGGTCGAGATCCTTGGAGCGCTCCAGCCACATCTTTTCCCAGAGCAGGATCTCGGGGTTCTTCAGCAGCGCGCGCATGAACTCCATCAGGGAGTTGTCGGCGAAACCCTTGCCGGCGCGCAGGCCCTTCACCACGTCCCACACGGCGTGGAAGGCGACCTTGACGCGCTCGACGTCGATGCCGCGCTCCGCCGCGTCGCGGCGGCAGTGCGGGCAGAAGCACCCGGGCGCCTGTCCCTGGAGCATGCGGTCGAGCGGGCTGTTGCGCTCGTTGCACCACATGATCCCGTCGATGGCGTAGGAGCGGCAGTGCTGCTCGACGATGCCGTGCCACCACTTGCGGTAGTGCGGGTTGCTGGTGCAGGGCTCGCCGGCGACCCGCCCGAGGAGATCGATCTCCAGGCACTGCGGCATGTTGGGGATCAGCACGGCGGCGGCCGAGCCGTGGCCCGCGTACTTGAACAGCGGCTCCATGAACTCGGGAATGACCTTCATCCCGCGCGCCTTGGCCTTGGGCAGGACGAGGTCGAGGATATCCTGCCCGCCCATCTCGGGATCGGCCGAGGCGAACTCCTTGATGAAGGTGTCCGAGTAATACTCGGGACGCGACTTGATGTAGCTGCCGCCCTGCATCGTGTAGGGGGCGGGAACGCCGTGGTCCGGCCAGCCCTCGAGCTCCGCGGAGATGCGCCGGCCGACCTTGAGGCCGAGCCACGAGATGGTTCCGATCAGCAGCGTGTTCACGCCGACGCGATGCTGCAGCGTGTCGAGCACCTGGTCGACGCCCTCGTCGATGAAGCTGATCGGGCTGATCTGCATCCCGATGAAGGGATCCTTGGCGGCCTTCTTGTCAGTCGCGGCTTGGCTCATGGCGGTTCTCTTCGGATGTCAGCCGTCGACGCGCATGCGCGGGTCGAAGGCGGAGCGCAGGCCGTCGCCGACAAGGTTGCAGGCGACGACGACGGTCAGGATGGCGATACCGGGGAAGGTGGAGATCCACCACGCGCGGCGCAGGACCTCGCGGCCCTCCGCCGACATCAGGCCCCACTCGGGGATCGGCGGCTGGGCGCCGAGGCCGAGGAAGGAGAGGCCCGAGCCGATCAGGATGGCGTTGCCGACCTGGAGCGTGGAGAGGACCACGACGGGCGCATAGGCATTGGCGAGGACATGCCTCAGCATGATCCGCCAGGCGGGATTGCCGACCACGCGCGCGGCCTCGACATAGGGCAGCTGCTTGATCGAGAGCACGCTGCCGCGCACGAGGCGGGCATATTGCGGGACCGTGGCGACCCCGACCGCGATCATCACGTTCTGGATGGACGGCCCCAGGGCGGCGATGACGACGAGCGCCAGCAGGATCGAGGGAAAGGCGAGCATCGCGTCCATGACGCGCGAGATGATCGTGTCCCACCAGCCGCCGCGGTAGCCGGCGACGAGGCCGAGCAGCACGCCGGGAATGGCGCCCAGCGTCACGCTGATGAAGCCGAGCTGCAGCGAGATCTGCGAGCCGACCAGGACGCGGCTGAAGACGTCGCGGCCGAGAAGGTCCGTGCCGAACCAGAAGGCGGCCGATGGCGGCCGGCGGGCCATCTCCAGCGTCTCGGTGGGATCGTAGGGCGCGATGCGCGCGCCGAGCAGGGCGACGATCCCCCAGGCGAGGAGGACGACGGCGCCCACGACGGCGCCCTTGTTGCGCATGAAGCGGCGCAGCCACGGCGCGGCGGCCCCCTTGCGTCGCGGCGCCACGTCCTGCGCCGCCGGCACGGCGTCCACGCGGCCGGTCATGACGTGTACCGGATGCGCGGATCGAGCCACGCATAGGCGATGTCGACGGCGAGGTTGACGGCCAGGTAGACGGTGGCGAGGAAGAGGATGCAGCCCTGCACCAGCGGATAGTCCTTCGACAGGATGGCGCTGACGACGAGGCGGCCGACGCCGGGGCGGCTGAACACCGTCTCGGTGACGACGGCGCCGGCGAGCATGCCGCCGAACTGCAGGCCGATCATGGTCACGACCGGGATCAGCGCGTTCTTCAGCCCGTGCCGCCACAGCACGAGGCGCTCCGGCAGGCCCTTGGCGCGGCTGGTGCGGATGTAGTCCTCCGACAGCACCTCGATCATGCTGGAGCGGATGAGGCGGGCGATCAGGCCGGACGAGACGAGGCCGAGCGTGGCCGCAGGCAGCACGAGACTGCGCCAGTCGTCCGCGCCGTTCGGCGGAAACCAGCCCAGAATGAACGAGAAGACGAGGATGAAGACGAGGCCCAGCCAGTAGATCGGCATGGAGGCCCCGACATAGGCGATGCCCATCGCGGCCGCGTCGACGTAGCTGTTCTGCCGCAGGGCCGCAACCATGCCGAGCGGCACGCCGATCAAGAGCGCGCAGGCGAGCCCGGCGACGCTCAGCTCGATGGTCGAGGCGAAGCGGTCGGCGATCAGCTCGGTGACCGGCAGGCGGAAGCGGATCGAGGTGCCGAGGTCGCCCACCAGCGCGTTGGTGACGAAGCGGAAGTACTGGACGACCACGGGGTCGTCGAGACCCATCTCCTTGTGCAGTTCCTTGAGGCGCTCGGGCGTGATCGCGCCGCCCTCCGCGCCCGCGAGCATGAGCTCGGCGGGATCGCCAGGCAGGACGTGCATGATCATGAAGACGATCAGCGAGATCAGCCAGAGGACCGGCAGGAGCTGCAGGATCCGGCCGAGGATGTAGCGACCCATGGCTCACCGGCGCTGGGGACGGGCGTGGGTGTCCGGACGCGGGCGGGAGGGCCCGCGTCCGGGTTGGCTCGACCTCACTTGTCGACGGTGACGTTGTTGAGGAAGAACCAGTTGCCTTCGGCGCCCATCGTGAAGCCCTTCACCTTGCCGGAGATGGCGACGAACACCGGGTCCGAGAGGGTGGGCAGCATCAGGGCGTTTTCCATGATGATCTTCTGCGCCTGCTTGGCCGCCTCGCAGCGCTCGTCGATCGAGGGCAGCGCGCGCAGCTTGTTGAGCGTGGCGTCGAGCGTGTCGTCCTTGAAGCCGGTCCAGGCCCAGCCGCCGGGCTGATCCCACTTCGAGTTCCACACCTGGTCGAGGATGAGCGGGTCGGGAGACCGCTGGCGCTCGTACATCAGCTCGAAGTCGCGCTTGCGGACGCGATCCAGCTGGACCGGGCCGGGCACGACCTCGACCGCGAGGTCGATGCCGGCACGGCGCATCTGCCCCTGCATCGCCTCGCCGATCTCCTTGTGGTGGAGCGTGTTGTAGCGGATGCGCAGCGGGGTGCCGTCGGGCACGCCGGCAACGCCCTGCGCCTCGCGGATCGGCTTGCCGGCGACGGCCTTCCAGCCGGCCTGCTCGAGCAGCGCCTTCGCCTTGTCGACATTGCGCTCGTACATCTTGCCGGCGCCGTCCCAGTGGCAGCGATGGTTGTTGTTGAGCGGGCCTTCCGAGGGCGCGTAGTAGCCGTCGTAGATGAGCTTGTTGATCGCCGCCTGATCGACCGAGTGGTGCAGCGCGCGGCGCACGGAGATGTTGTCGAGCGGCGGCTTGCGCACGTTCATGACCATCTGCAGCCCGGTGCCGGACTGGTCCTTGGCGATGAACTGGACGTTCTTGTCGTTCTTGTAGTCGTCGATGTACTGGGCCGGGATGGTGAAGCCGATCTGGGCATTGCCCGACTTGACCACCGAGCCGAGGACGGCGCCCTCGCCGATGAAGCGGATGGTCACCTGGTCGACGCCGACCGGGCCCTTGTTCTTCTGCACCGGATTCCAGCCGCCGTAGCCCGGCCACTTCTTGAAGACGATGCGGTCGTTCGGGACCCAGCCGTCGAGGGTGAAGGGACCGGCGCCGACGAGGTTCTTCGAGAAGTTGGCGAGGCCGAACTTCTCAGCGGCCGTCGGCGACCAGATCGGCGTGCGGCGCAGCGCGTCGAGCAGCGTCACCCAGGGGGTGTCGTAGGTGATCTTCACGGTCAGCGGGTCGACCACCTCGACCGACTTCCACGGGCCGACGTCGCTCTTGAGCTGGGCGGACGCGGTCTTGGGATCGTTGATGCGCTCCAGATTGTACTTCACGGCGGCCGCGTCGAACGGCGTGCCGTCCTGGAAGGTCACGCCGGGGCGAAGCTTGAAGGTCCACACCTTGCCGTCCGGCGTGCTGTCCCACGCGGTCGCCAGGGCCGGCTGGTACTTGCCGTCCGGGTCGAGGACGACGAGCGGATCCGCGACGAAGGAGTTGAACAGCCAGGTCGACTGGTAGGGGTCGATGTGGCCGTCGAGCGACGCCGGCTCCTGGTTGGCCGGGAACGCGATGGTGAGATTGGACTGCGCCCAGGCGGCCGAGCCGGATACGGCCAGCGCGAGAGCGGAGGATGCGAGCAGCGTGCGAAGCGAACCTGAAGCGAACCTACGGGCCATCGGAGCAGTCCTTTCTCGAAAGACGGCGAAGCCTTGAACGGGGTCGACGGGATGCCGCGGCGCGGCGCCCGAGTGCGGCAGTCGGGAACGGGGTTCCCGGCAGCGCCCGCAAGCGTGTCAGCAAGTCGGGTGCCAGCGACGCGAGCGTTTGGAAAATCTCGCATTTCTTCTTGTCGTTATTCGTATTGTATAACAAACATACAGTCAATGCGCCGCGGCTCGGCAGAGTGCCCGCGGGAACGGCAGTCGAGCGGCGGAGCGGCGTATGGCGTCGGGTGGGCAGCAGTTGCGGGTGGCGCTGGGCGACGCAGTCTACGCGGTGGATCGGCCGTTCGGGGACCTTTCGGGCCTGGGCGGAAAGGTGACGGACGTCGCCGTCGACCATGCGGGACGGATCCACGTGCTGCTGCGCCGCGACCCTTTGACCGAACCGCAGGGGCCGGCCGTCGCGGTGCTGGATGCCGGGGGGCGGCGAATCGGCGCATGGGGCGACGAGATCGCCGACGCGCACATGATCGCCTGCGATCCGCAGGGCCGGCTGTGGGTGGTGGACCGTGACGCGCACGAGATCATCGCCTTCGACCCGGACGGGCGCCGGCTGGAATCCCTCGGGCATCGCCATGAACCGGGGCGCCTTTTCAACCACCCCGCCGACGTGGCCTTCGGGCCCGAGGGGGACCTCGTCGTCGCGGACGGCTACGGCCACGGTTTCGTCCACCGGTTCGACGCGGCGCTGGCGCATCGCCGGCGGTGGGGCGGCGTCGGGATCGCTCCCGGGACGTTCCTCACCGTGCACGGCATCTGGGCGTGCGCCGACGGTCGGGTCGTGGTGGTCGACCGGGAGAACGACCGCTTGCAGGTGTTCGACCGGGACGGAGCCCTGCTGTCGGTGATCACGGGCTTCTACCGCCCGTCGGACATCTGGGGCGACGCGGAGGGGCGGCTCTACGTGACGGACGCGATCCCGACGCTGACACGGCTCGCGCCGGACCTGACGCCGGACGGACGCTGCCGGCCGGTGCTGAACGGCGCCCACGGCCTGTGGGGCGCGCCGGACGGGACGCTCTATCTGGCGGAAGGCAATCCAAGCCGGATCACGCGGCTGGTGCCGGCCGGCTGATCCTCAGGCGTCGACGGCGACCGGCGCGTCCAGCGTCACGAGCAGGGTGTCACCGGGCCCGCCATCGGGGGCGTGCGGCTCGCGGGGCCAGAGCACGGTGAAGTGGCCGGTGCGGTCGAGCACCGTCGCGCCGATGTGCCAGACACCCGGGGCATACGCGACGCCCATGGTGCCGGGGACGAGGAAGGCGTGCATGTCCGCCGGGTCGGGCGACCCGTCCGCGCGCCGGCCGGCGACGACCACGACGTAGCGCGCGACGTCCAGCGGCATGAAGGCCTGCCAGGCGCGCGGGTGATGCTCCATCCGGGTCACGGCCAGCGGCAACACCGCCGGCTGCACGAGGTTCACGTGAGCCCGCGCCACGAGGCCGGGCGCGCCGTCGGCGGCCAGGATGTCGGTGAGGTCGACGCGGTCGCCGGCAACCGTCGGCGCGGCAATCCAGCGGCCGAAGCGGGAGAAGCCGGCATCCCCGGCCGGGCGGAGGCGGAGCTGTGTCGGGCGGGTCATGGCGCGGTCACGCCGAGACGCTGGCGGCGACGGGCGCCGCCGGGGCGGCCACGGCCGAATGGCGGGCGATCCAGTGCCGGGCGATGTCCGCACGGCGGCAGACCCAGACATCCGGCTTCGACTGGACATAGTCGACGAAGCGGATCAGGCCGGCCATGCGGGCCGGATGGCCGATCAGGCGCGGGTGAAGCCCGACCGACATCATCTTCGGGGACACGGCCCCTTCGGCGTAGAGAACGTCGAAGGCGTTGCGCAGCAGGGCGAAGAAGTCGTCGCCCGTGAACAGCCCGGCCGTGAGCTTCACGTCGTTGGTGACCAGCGAATAGGGCAGAACGAGGTGCCGGTGCCCGGAGACGGTCGTCCAGTACGGCAGTTCATCGTTGTAGGCGTCGCTGTCGTACAGGAAGCCGCCCTCCTCCACGAGGAGCCGGCGCGTCGCGAGGGACGGGGCATAGCGGCAGTACCAGCCGAGCGGGCGATCCCCCATGGTGCGCTGGATGGAGGCGACGGCGAGGCGGATCTGCTCGCGCTCCTCGTCCTCGGTGAGGCGGTAGTGCTCGACCCAGCGGTAGCCGTGGCAGCACACGTCCCAGCCGCTGTTCGACATGTAGGCGGCGGCCGGCGGGTTGCGCTCCAGCGCCAGCGCGCACCCGAAGACCGTCATCGGCAGGCCGCGATCCGCGAACAGGCGGGCGACCCGCCAGAAGCCGACGCGGGTGCCGTATTCGTACATGCTCTCGGCGGCGAGATCGCGTTCGCCGATGGGGACGCGGGGGGCCGAGACCTCGGTCAGCGCCGACTCGGAGCGCCCGTCGCCGTCGGCGATCGAATACTCCGAGCCCTCCTCGTAGTTGAGGACGAAGTTGAGGGCGAGCCGCGCTCCGCCCGGCCAGTCGGCATGGGGCGGACTGCCGGCGTAGCCGACGAAGTCGCGTTCATGTCCGTCTGCCGTGTGGCTTCGCAGCAGCATCGCACCAGTCCCTTTCGACGCTCAGGCGCGGCGGCCCTGCACCTTGTTGAAGAAGCAGCACCAGTCGCCGACCGTGACATTGGGCAAGGCCCGCAGTCCGAAGAACATGCCGTCCGCCGGCGCCCGCAGCACGGCGAGTTCATCGCCGAACAGGTTGAAGATGCGGGCGATGACGTCGTCCTTCTTCATCGGCGTCAGGAACTCGACGCCGGGCTCGGGAAGGAAGAGGCCGGACGCCGGGGCGAGCAGCGCCTCCTGCGAGCCCTTGGTGCGGTTCTTGTCATACTTCGCCTTGCCGGGGAGCATCCCGTAATGCCGCATGACGTTGATGACCGCGTCCGCGAGCGTGCGGCCGACTTTCGCGAACGCCTTGGGCGAGGTCGCCGAACGACCGCCGAGCTCGACGGTGATGCCGACCTTGCCCTCCTCGGCCATCACGGCCATCGGATTTCCCTTGGGGTTCGGCGACGACATGATGCAGCCCCATCCGGGCCCCATGGCGGTGCCGAGCTCGACCGATTCCGGCCGCTCGTCGACGAACATCGCCTCGGCGAGATACGAGTGCGCGCCGCCCGAATGGATGGAGATCTCCATGTCGGCGACCTTGCGCATCCACTGCGAGTGGGCCCAGGCGATCCGTTCGGAGAAATAGCCGTTCTCGCGGCCCGGATAGATCCGGTTCATGTCGTGGCTGAAGGTGTCGAGCGGATTGCCGCGCGACGCCGCCTCGTAGGCCGGGACGTTGATGACCGGGACGAGCACCAGCGTGCCGGAGAGGTTCTCGGGCTTCACCTCGCGCAGCAGGAGCTGGCAGCACAGCGGCCCCTCCGGCTCGTCGCCATGGATCGCGCCGTCGATCCACAGGACCGGCCCCGGCTTGACCCCGTTGATGATGGCGACCGGGATCTCGACCTGCGAGCCGCCGGCCATCGCCATCACCGGAATCGCGCCGCGCGCGATCTTTCCCGGCGCGGCCTTGGCCGTGCCCACCTGGACGGTCTTCGCCTTGCCCGCAGGGCCCTTGGCGGCGGCTGCCGCCCCGCCTGCCCCGGTGGTCGACTTCTTCCTGCCTGCCCCCGCCGCCATGATCAGATCCCCTTTACCTGCTTGTACTTCTCAAGCTCCTCAGGCGTGTAGACCTGCATGAACTCGATCTCGATGCCGCCGGCGTCGTTGTCGAGGAAGGCGACATAGCCTTCCGGATGGGCGTGGCTGCCCTTGACGCCGCAGGCCTTGCACAGGCGCAACGCGGCACCCTGCTTCTGGGCGTGCTCCAGCGCCTTGTCGATGGAATCGACCTCGTAGCAGATGTGATGCAGTCCCTCGCCGCCGCGTTCCTTGATCCAGGTGTCGAAGCGTCCGCCGGCGTCCATGGATTCGCAGAGCTGGTACTCGACGTTGCCGAGGTTGAAGAGCGCCACGCGGTTCCGGGACTTCTCGTACTCGATGATCTTCGTGTCGGTGGGCACGCACAGGAAGCGGGAGTAGCTGTCGAGCGCCTTCCTGGCGTCCTTCACGGCAAAGGCCATGTGCTTGATGCCGATGACGTTGGGATTGTCGGACTTCACGGGTGCGTTCATGGCGGTGTCTCCTGTCTTGTCGATCGGGTCGGGTCAGCCGCGCCGGGCGGCGACGAGCCCCTTCACGACCTTCTCCATGCGGGTGATCGCCTCCTGCACCTTCGGCAGGGGCTGCAGCAGCGAGATGCGGACGTAGTCGTCGCAATGATCGCCGAACAGCGATCCGGGGAACATCATCACCTTGCCCTCCTCGAGGAGCCGGATGCAGAAGTCCGAGGCGGTGAGTCCGGTCGGCGAGACGTTGGCGTAGACGTAGAACGCGCCGTTGGGGCGCGCATAGCTCAGGCCCATCGCGTCGAGCGCGGCGCACATGACCTTGCGACGCTCGTCGTAGAGGCGGCGGGCCTCCTCGACGCAGTCCTGCGGACCGGTGAGCGCGGCGAGCGCCGCATGCTGGCTGACCGCGGGCGCGCAGATGGCGAGGCCGTGGTGGATCTCGGCCATCGGCGTGGTGAAGGCCTTGGGCGCGGCGAAGTATCCGACGCGCCAGCCGGTCATCGAATAGGCCTTGGAGAACCCGTCGATGGTGATGGTGCGCTCGCGCATTCCAGGCAGCGCCGCGACGCGCTGCACGCGCGCGTTGTCGTAGGTGAGCTTGGCGTAGATCTCGTCGGAGATGACGATGAGGTCGTGCTCGATGGCCAGCGCGCAGAGCTTCTCGATCTCGGACGGCGGGATGACCATGCCCGTGGGGTTCGACGGGTTGATGAGGCACAGGATCCGCGAATTGGGCGTCAGCACCTTCGCGACGCCTTCCGCCGTCAGCGCGAAGCCGTCCTTCTCGTAGGTCGGGACGGTGACGATCCTGCCGTCGGCCAGCTCGACGGCCTGGTGGTAGGAGTTGTAGCCCGGCGAGGGGATGATGACCTCGTCGCCCGGGTTCACCAGCGCGAGCATGGCGACGAACATCGATTCCTGCGCCCCGGCCGTGACGACGATCTCGTCGGCGGTGTAGGCGCCCCCGCCGTCGGCGGCGATGGACCGGGCGATGGCCTCGCGCAGCTGCGGCATGCCGAGGGGATGGGTGTAGTGCGTCGCCCCCTTGGCAAGGGCCTCGCGGCCCGCCTCGACGATGTGGGCCGGCGTGTCGAGATCCGGGTCGCCGCGGCCGAGCGCGATCACGTCGGTCAGCCGCGAGGCGATGTCGAGCATCCTGGTGCGGACCGACGACTGCTTGATCTTGACGCGGTCGGCGAAGCGGGTGGAGGCGGGCGGGCTGGAAGCGGTCACTGGAGCACTCGTCATTTGCGGTCCACGGAACGGGGATCGAGAACCTGGCTGAGGCGGTCGCCGAGCAGGTTCACTGCCATGACCACCAGGAAAAGGGCGAGCCCCGGGAAGATCATCGTCCAGGGCGCGTAGCGCATGTATTCGCGGCCGGAATTGAGCATGGCGCCCCATTCCGGCGTGGGAGGCTGCGCGCCGAGCCCGAGGAAGCTCAGCGTCGCCGTGGTGAGGATGGCGTTGCCGAGGTCGAGCGTGCCGAGGACGACGAGCGTCGGCACGGCGTTGGGCAGCAGGTGGCGCAGCATGATGCGGATGTCGCCGGCGCCGAGCGCCCGCGCCGCCTCGATGAAGGGCTGCTCCTTCACGACCAGGACCGCGCCGCGGATGACGCGGGCGAAGCGCGGCACGCCGGCGATGGCGACGGCGATGACGACGTTGACGAGCCCGACGCCGAGAACGGAGACGACGAGGATGGCCTTCACGATCTGGGGAAAGCCGAGCAGGACGTCGATGAAGCGCGAGCCCCATTCGTCGACGCGGCCGCCGACATAGCCGAGGACGATGCCGATCAGGCTGCCGGTGAGCAGCGACAGGGTGACGGTGGCCAGCCCGATGACGATGGAATAGCGCGCGCCGTAGACGACGCGGGAAAAGACGTCGCGCCCGTGCAGGTCGGTGCCGAACCAGAACTCCGCGGACGGCGCGCCGAGGCGCGGGCCGAGGTCGGTCTCGTTCCAGTCGTAAGGAACGATCCACGGCGCGAACAGCGCCATGAGGACGATGGCGACGAGGACGACCGATCCGGCCAGGGCGCCGGGATGCCGCACGAACCGACGCAGCGTGCGGAAGCGCTTGCCGCGACGGCGGGCGACGGGAACGGGCGTTGCCGCGATCGCGCTCATGCCGCCGCCCTTCCCATGCGGATCCGCGGGTCGATGACGCCGTAGAGGATGTCGATGACGAGGTTGACGAACAGATAGGCCGCGGTGGTGTAGACGACGAGCGCCTGGACCAGCGGCATGTCCTTGGTCAGCACGGCGTCGACCAGCATCGTGCCGAGCCCGGGCCGGGCGAAGACGTTCTCGGTGACGACGGCGCCGCCGATGAGCACGCCGATCTGCACGCCGAGCAGCGTGACCGGCGGGATCATCGCGTTGCGCAGCGCGTGCTTGAAGATGATCTTCGTCCGCGGCAGGCCCTTGGCCCGGGCGGTGCGGATGTAGTCCTGGCCCATGGCCTCGATGATGGACGAGCGCACGAGCCGGGCGAAGCCGCCGGCGATGAAGAGCCCCACGGTGATCGACGGCAGGATCAGCGCCGGCAGGCCGCGCCCGACGATGGGCACCCAGCCCAGAACGTTGCCGAAGACCCAGATCAGCAGCATCCCGATCCAGAAGGAGGGCAGCGACACCCCCATGAGGGCCAGTGTCATGCACAGCGTGTCGACCCAGCTGTTCGGCTTCACCCCCGCCAGCACGCCCAGCACGATCCCGACCAGCAGCCCGACGAGGAGGCCGCCGAGCGCCAGCTCCAGCGTCGAGCGCGCCTGCTCGAGGATCATCTTGCCGACGGGCTGGCGCGTGCGGAAGCTTTCGCCGAGGTCGCCCTGCGCCGCGCGGGCGAGGAAGGTGAAGTAGCGCTCCACCACCGGCCGATCGAGGCCGAGCCGCTTGCGCTCGTTGTCGCGCACCTCCTGGGAGGCCGGCACGCCGGCCAGCATCAGGTTGACCGGGTCCCCCGGGATCACCTGGAGGACGACGAACACGATCGTCCAGGTGAAGAGGAGGACCGGGATCATCCCGGCGATGCGGCGGAGGACGTAGGCCATGGATCCCGGACGGTTCTCGCTTCAGGCCGCCGCCCCGGTCCCGGGGCGGCGAGATGCGTGGAGGACGGGGCGCCGGCGATCCCGGCGCCCCGATCCGGTCAGTTGGCGGGCTCGACGTCGTGCAGGCGGACCTGCCACTGGCCGGCCGCGTAGCGCAGGCCCTTGATCTTCGACGAGTGGACGACGGTCTGGACCTGGTCGTGCACGGGGAAGAAGATCGCGGCGTCCATGATCATCTTCTGGGCGTCGGAGTAGAGCTTGGCGGCCTCGGCAGGCGACGTCGCCGACGCGGCGTCCGCGAGCAGCTTGTCGAGCGCCGGATCCTTCCAGCGCGCCCAGTTGAACTTGAACTTGCCCGGCTCCGGGATGTTGGCGCTGGTGAAGGGGATCGACAGCACGGAGGCGGAGTTGTTGACCCAGCGGATCGGCAGCAGGTCGTACTCGTTGGCGAAGATCAGCTCGTCCTGCTTCTGCTTCAGGACGTTCTCGACCTTCACGTCGATGCCGACGCGCTTGGCGTCGCCCTGGATGGCCACGCAGGTCTCGGGCTCGAGCAGGCACGGCGCGTAGACGCTGAGCGGCTTGCCGCCCTTCTCGCGGATGCCGTTGGCGCCCATCTTCCAGCCGGCGTCCTCGAGCAGCTTGGCGGCCTTGTCGCGGTTGAAGGGGTAGTACGCCTCCACCGCCTTGTCATAGTGTGGCGAGGACGGCGCGAGCGGACCCCAGGCCGGCTTTGCGAGCCCGAAGAACAGGTTCTGCGACAGCTTCGGCCGGTCGACCGCCGACATGAACGCCTCGCGGACGGGCTTCTCCATGAAGGGGCCGCGCGAGGTGTTGAGCAGGATGCCGTAGGGCAGTCCGGCGGCGACGCCGACATTGGCCTTGAACTTGCCGCTGTCGCCGAGGCGCTTGGTGTCGAGCGGCGGCGTGATGTCGGAGATCTGCACCTCGCCCGCCTCGAGCGCGGCGACACGCGTCGCGGCATTCGGGATGAAGCGATGCACGATCTTGGCGACCTTGCTCGGGCCCTTGTTGGTCGAGAACTCGGGCGCCCACTTGTAGTCGGGGTTGCGCTCGAGGATGACCTCGCGGCCCTTCTCCCAGGACACGAACTTGAACGGTCCCGTGCCGACCGGCGCCTGGGCGAAGCCGGTGTTGCCGAGCTTCTGCACCGCCGTCGGGCTGACCGGCGACAATTCGTTCTCGGCGAAGGACGCCACGGCGTCGGCGAAGGGCCGCTTGTAGCGGACACGGATCTCGAACGGGCCGAGGACATCGCTGCCCTCGTACGGGCCGAGCATGTCGATGGCGCCCTGCGAGCCCGTCTTGGGGTCGGCGATGGTGTCGAAGGTGAACTTCACCGCCTCGGCGTTGAAGGGCGTGCCGTCGTGGAACTTGACGTCCTCGCGCAGCTTCAGCGTGACGGACTTGTTGTCCGGCGCCACGGTCCAGGACTTGGCGAGGCCCGGATAGAGCTTTCCGTTCTCGTCGGCGGCGACGAGCGAATCGAACACCTGGACGATGACCTGTTCCTCGTGGCGCGACTGCGTCACGCGCGGGTCGTAGGTCACGTCGCTGTTGGAGTCGTCAGCCCAGACGATCGTCAGGTCCTGGGCGAAGGCGGCGCCGGCCTGCCCGAGCAGTCCTGCGAGGACCATCGTGCTGGCCAGAAGAAGTGTGCGGCTTCCTGTCATGTCTTTTCCCCTCTCCGATCCCGACCCGCGCGACGGGTCACCTGTTTCGCGTCCTGCGCCGGGCCTGCAGCCCCCGTTTCCGAACCTTCGGCTCCAGGGGCATGGCCCTTGTGCGGCGCTAGTGTATTTCAGTGCCTCCCTTGAAGACCCGCAAGCGGCGGATGTCCCCGAGCACGCCGATGTCGACGGTCGGGTCGCCGTCGACCAGGACCAGGTCGGCAAGCCTGCCGGGCACGATCCGGCCGGCCTCGATGCCGAGCAGGTCCGCGTTCGTCGCCGTCGCGGCCGTCAGGGCCTCGAGCGGCGTCAGCCCACCCTGCACGAGCAGGGCGATCTCCTTCCAGTTGACCGGCCCATGCTCCAGCATGAAACCGGCGTCGGTGCCGGAGCAGATGCGCACGCCGGCCTTGCGGGCCATCTCGAGCGTCTTCCACTTGGCCTCGCGGGCGGCGACGAGCCAGCGCCACGATCCGGGCGAAACGCCCTGCTCTTCCGGCGTGAAATCGAAGTTCCGCTCGTTCACGAGCAGCGTCGGCACGTAGTAGGTGCCGTGCTTCACCATCAGCTCGATGATCCGCTCGTCGCAGAAATGCGCGTGCTCGACGCAATCGACGCCGTGGATGATCGTGTTCGCCAGCCCCTCGTCGCCCGAGGTGTGCGACGCGACGACATAGCCCTGCATGTGGGCCTCGTCGCAGGCGGCGGCGATCTCCTCGTTGGTCATCTCCTGCCGGCACCAGACGCCGGGCTTGCCGTGATAGGAGACGCAGGTGTTGAGCTTGATGAAGTCGGCGCCGCGCTTGATTTCCTCGCGCACGCCCTGCCGGAACGCGACCGGACCGTCGCAGGGGCGGGTCAGGTCGCGGAACTGCGTATGGTCGGCCCAGCCGGGCTGGTCCATGTGTCCGCCGGTGACGGACAGGCCCCGCCCGCAGGCCTTGATCCGCGGGCCCTCGACGTGGCCGGAATCGATCGCCTTGCGCAGGTCGATGATGGTGCCGCCCGGCGCGTGCATGTCGCGCAGCGCGGTGAAGCCGTGCCGCAGGGTGTTGCGGGCATAGGAGGCGGCGCGCAGCGCGATGGCGGGGTAGGACAGCTCGGTCAGCTCGGCCCGGAACGCGCGCTTGTGGGGAATGCCGCTGTAGGCGAGGTGCACATGGGAATCGATGAGGCCGGGAATCAGCGTCCGCGCGGGAGCGTCGATCACCGTCGCACCGTCCGGCGTGCCGATGTCGGCAGCGCGGCCGGCGGCGACGATCCGCTCCCCCTCCACCAGCACGGCGGCCGCCTCGAGCGGCGGGGCGCCGGTGCCGTCGACGAGACGCCCGGCGCGGATCAGAAGGCGATGGCCGGCTTTGCTCATGCCTGGGGCCCCTCCCCGCGCAGTGTCAGGACGAGATCCCAGGCGCGGACGTAACGGTCGTGGATGCCCGAGGCGTCCTGGAGAGCCAGGTGAACGAAGGCGGGCGCGATCTCGATGGGATCCTTCCAGATCTTGCGCTGCGCCTCGCCATAGGTCGTCTCGCTCATCGCCGTATGGACGGGATGGCCGGGCGTGACGCTGTTGACCGCGATGTTGAAGGCCCCCAGTTCGAGCGCGAGCGCCCGCGAAAGGCCCTCGATGCCGAACTTCGTGGCGCAGTAGACCGCCTCGTCGACGCCGCCCTTGATGCCGGCGTTGCTCGACACGTTCATGATCGAGCCGCTCCGCCGCGCCTTCATGCCGGGCGCGACCGCCTTGCAGCACAGGAACGGGGCCCGCAGGTTGATGTCGTGCATCCAGTCCCACTCGTCGACGGTCGTCGCGTCGATGGGCTTGAAGAAGATGACACCGGCGTTGTTCACCAGCGCGTCGATGCGCCCCTCGGCGGCCTCTATGGCGGCGAAGGTCGTCGCGATGTCCGGGGCGGACCGCAGGTCCAGCGGGTGTGCGGTTGCCCGGCCGCCGGCGGCGCGAATGGCTGTCGCGACGACGTCGAGTTCGTCACCCAGCCGGTCGATCAGATGGACGTCTGCGCCCTCGGCCCCGTACAGGGTCGCCACGGCCCGGCCGATGCCGCGGGCGGCCCCCGTGACGACGCAGACCTTGCCGGCGAGGACGCCGCTCATGTGGCGACCCTCCCGCCGTCGATCAGGAGGCCGACGCCCGTGACGAACGAAGACTGGTCGGAGGCCAGGTACAGCACGGTCTGGGCGATCTCGTCGCCGGTGCCCATGCGCCCGAGCGGCGTGATGGCACGCCACTTTTCCTCCATGGCGGCAGGGTCGCTCGCGAGACGGGCGTTGCGCCGGTTCATCTCGGTGTCGATGACGCCGGGATTGATGGCGTTCACGCGGATGTTGCGGCGCGCGTACTCGATGGCCAGCACGCGGGTCAGGGACATCACCGCGCCCTTCGAGGCGGCGTAGGAGATGTTGCCGCCGACATTGGCGAATGCGCTGACGCTGGAGTTGTTGACGATGGTGCCGCCGCCGTTGCGCAGCAGGGCCGGGATGGCGTGCTTGCAGCCGAAGAACGTCCCCTTGAGATTGATCCCGATGACCCGGTCGAACAGCTCCTCCGTCACCTGATCGGACGGAGTGACCGGCTGCTCGATGCCGGCATTGTTGAAGATGGTGTCGAGCTTGCCGTAGCGCTCCTCGGCGGTGGCAATGAGGGCCGCCACGTCGGCCTCCTTCGAGACGTCGCAGCGCCGGAACGTGGCCCGGCCGCCGGCCGCCTCGATCTCCGCAACGGCGGAATTCCCGCCATCCGCATCGACATCGCCGATGACCACGGCGGCACCCTCGCGCGCGAAAAGCAGCGCCGTCGAACGGCCCATGCCGTTCCCGGCGCCGGTGATGACCGCGACCTTGCCCGACAGTCTCACGCCGATCGCCTCCAACGCGTCACCGGGTGGCATCACCCCTGATTTCTGGCATCCGACTTGCTTCGCGTCGAGAGGCAAGACCGTCGCCGCATGCCGACCCCGGAATGCTAGTCGCGGTCTAATTGTATAACAAGCTAATATTTCCGCTTGAGGCGCGCGGTCGCTCGTGGTCGGATGATCGGCGGTTCGTTTCAAGGGCACAGATGGCGACGCTTCAGCCTGACGAGATCATCCGCATCGA
>CAZJCW010000039.1:0-23589 GCA_964544365.1 uncultured Alsobacter sp. | reverse complement strand
AACCGTAAAGCAGCGACAGCGGCATGATGTTGGGGGCGATGTGGACGCGGATGATCCGCAGGTCGCTCGATCCCGCCACCCGCGCGGCCTCGACGAAGCCGCGCTCGCGCAGGGTGAGCACCTGCGAGCGGATCACGCGTGCCGTGTTCGGCCACAGCAGCACGGTGATGGCCAAGACGACGTTCTGCGTCTGCGGGCCCAGGAAAGCCGCCAGCACGATCACGAAGGGCAGGAACGGAATGCCCAGGGCGATGTCGGCGAGACGCATCAGGATCTGGTCGGTGAGCCCGCCGAAGTAGCCGGACACGAGGCCCACGATGGTTCCCAGCGCGACCACCGCGCCCGCGGCCGTAAGGCCGACGAGGAATGCGCTGCGTGTGCCGATGACCAACTGCGAGAAGATGTCCCGGCCGAGGTTGGTGGTGCCCAGAGGGTAGGCGAGGCTCGGTGGAAGGTTGGCCGCGAGGTTGCCGTCCTCCGTGAAGAGGATCTCGAAGGGATCCTTCGCGAGCACGTCGGCGAACAGGGCGACGAGGAGGAAGACGACGTAGATCGTGACGCCGATGATGGCGAGCGGGTCGTTCTGCGGCAGGCGCAGCGCGCGCATGAGGCTGGGCATCCGCCAGGCCCGGCGGGCCGTGGAACCCGGTTTGCCCGCGTCCTGAGTGGCGACGTCAGCCATGCGACACCCGCGGATCGAGCACGGTGTACAGCAGGTCGGCGACGAAGTTCATGACGATGAGGATGAGCGCGATGAACATGAACGCGCCCTGTGCCAGGGGATAGTCCGACGAGGCGACCGCGTCGACGAGCACCCGTCCGAGACCGGGCCAGCTGAAAACGGTCTCGACGACGACATTGCCGCCCACGGATGCCCCGAGGCCGAGCGCGAAGGCGGTGACCACCGGCAGGAGCGCGTTGCGCGCGGCGTGCAGCAGAAGGATCCGCCACTCGGGAAGACCCTTCATGCGCGCCATCATCACATAGTCCTCCTGCAGGACGTCGAGCATGTTGGAGCGCATCAGCAGGAGCGGCAGGCCCTGGAGGTAGAGCGCCAGCGTCGCCGCTGGCAGAACGAGGTGACGCAGGAAGTCGAGCGAGGTCAGCCGGTCGAACGTCGAGGCGTAGCTCATCCCGGCGGAATTCGCGCCGCCGGAGGGAAACCATCCGAGGCCGAAGGCAAAGATCGCGAGCAGCACCATGCCGAGCCAGAACTCGGGCGCGGCGCGCAGCGTGAGGACCAGCGGGATGCCGACCGCCTCGGCCACCGATCCCCGCCGCCATGCGAGCCAGGCTCCTACGAGGACGCCGAAGATGTAGGCGATCGTGATCGACAGCACGGTCAGCGCGAGCGTGTTCGGCAGCACTTCGAAGATGATGGTGAACACCGGCCGCTTGCTGCGGAAGGAGGTGCCGAACTCGCCCTGCACCACATTGGCGAAATAGAGCAGGTACTGTTCGGCCAGCGACCGGTCGAGGCCGAACTGGCGCTTCAGTTCTTCCTGCTGTTCGGCGGTGAACGTGGTGTCGATGTAGGCGAGCGTCGGATCTCCCGGCATCAGCCGGAAGAGGAAGAACAGGATCGTCGCCACCGCCCACAGGACGAGCAGCATCTGGGCGAAGCGGATAGCAACCGAACGCATAGAGGGCTCCGGACCAGCGCGCCGCGCACGACCGCGGTGGCCGTGTACGGAAGGCGCGAGGGCGGCCGGTCGCTGGGACCGGCCGCCGGGCTCACGTCACTCAGGCTGGAGCGTCTCCTTGACGCCATTGGGGTAGTGGAGCTTGTTGCCCACGACCTCGTAGCCGGCCTTCTTCAGGATCGCCTTGGCGTCGTCGATGCTGGCCTTGGGAGGCGTGCCCTGGTGCCAGAAGGGCAGGGCGGGCGAGATCATCGAGGATGCCGGCACGGCAAAGCCGTTCCAGGCGGCCTGGGCCATCAGGTTGCGGTTGACCGCCACCGAGAGGGCCTGGCGGAACGCCGGGTCGTCGAAGGGCTTGCGGCGCAGGTTGTGTCCGACGAAGCGCAGTCCCATGTCGACCGTGGAAGCGACCTGGATGTCCTTCTGCTGGGCGGCGAGATCGTTGAGCAGCTTGGGGTCGCCGCGGTAGTCGGACAGGAAGTTCAGCTCGCCGCGGCGCAGCATGCCGAGGCCCGCCTCGTTGTTCGGGATGACCCGCAGGATCCACCGGTCGAACTTGGGCGCCTGCCAGTGCGCGGCGTTCTTCTCGAGGACGATCTCCTCGTTCAGCTTGAAGCGCGCGACCTTGAAGGGGCCGGAGCCGACGGGCTGCTGCTCCTGGTAGGTCTCGGCGTTCTGCGGCTTGCCGGCCATGCCCTGCAGGACAGGCTCCCAGACATGCTTCGGGATCAGGTTGATCTTGGCGATCGTCGAGATCAGGAAGGAGGCGTTCGGCTCCTTCAGCTTGAAGCGCACGCCATCGGCGCCGATCTTCTCCATGCTCGCGATGTTGGACGCGAACGGCTTGTACATGGGCGCCTTGTCGCCCATCGTCGCCTCGAAGGAGAAGATGACGTCGTCCGTGGTGACGGGCTTGCCGTCATGCCACTTCATGTCGCCACGCAGCGTGATCTCGAGCGTCGTGGGATCGACCCACTTCACGTCCTTGGCGGCGTACGGCTTGGCCAGGCCGTCCGGCCCGATCCGCATCAGGCGGTCCCAGATCAGTTCGGTCACCCAGCTGTCCGGCGCGCCGGAGATGTAGAGCGGGTTGATCGAGTTCAGCGCCTCGGTCGAGTTCGCGATGATGTCCTTCACCGTGCCGGCCGGCTCGGCCTGCACGAAGGTCCAGTAGTTGCGCACGCCGATGCCGCCCTGGTCGACGACGGAGGCCGGCTTGAACACGGTGGACAGGTAGCCGACCGTGTTCTTCGGGTGGACGAGGAACACATAGGGCGCGTCCTTGGCGACCATCTCCTGCGCCTTGCCGACGATGGCCTTGCGCTTCTCGACGTTCGTCTCCCGGCGCTGGCCCTCGGCGATCGCGTCATAGTCCTTGTTGACGTATCCGACGAAGTTGAAGCCCTTCTCGGCCGTCGAGGAGTGGAACAGGTTGTAGACGAGTTCGTCGGGGTCGCTTCGCTCGGGGCGACCGACCATGCGCCACATCGTCGTGTCCCACTTCTGGCGGTTGTACCAGACGAGGTCCGACAACTGGGGACGCGGGAAGCCGCGCACCTCGACGTCAAGGCCGAGCTTGCGCCACTCCTGGGCGATCAGCTGCGCTGCCTGGAATTCCTGTGGATCGGCGGCCTGCGCCGCCGTCGCCAGGACGATCTTTCGGATGGGATCGCCGGCGGCATGCGCCACGCCGGACGACAGGAGCGGAACGGCAAAAGACGCCGCCGCGGACATGATCAGGAAACGACGCTGGAGATCCATTTCCTCTCCTCCCCTCAAGGACAGGTTGATGCCAAGACCGGGTGCACGGAGAGACCTGTTCCATGCGTCCCATCGACGTGAAGTGTGGCGCAGTTGTTGCGCCACGTAAATCACAATTTCATCTACTGAAACGCGGTGTCCGGTCGCGGAGGCACGACCTCAGCGATTTCGCGTGAAGTCCATCACGGGATCGGCGAGCCGGCAAGCAGGACCGAATGGCCGCCGCAAGCAGGGTCCTCCGGCACGAAGTCGCTCACCGTGAGGCCTTCGCGGCGCAATCGCTCCGCATAATCGTGCGGTGCCAGGCTGGCGTGATAGACGGGCTCCCCGCCGACCGTCCCGATCGCTTCGCCCTCGCGGGGACCGACGGTGAGCAGGAGCCCTCCGCCCGGCGCGACATGGCGGGCGAGGCGCGGGATGACCGCTGCTTGTTCCGCCATGGACAGGTGGAAGAAGCTGTCCCACGCGATGACGCCGGCGAAGGTTTCGCCGAGGTCGAGGTCGCGCATGTCCGCCTCGATCCAGCGCGATGAGGGAAACCGGCTTCGGGCGATCTCCAGCATCGGCCGGGCAAAATCGACACCGCAGACCTGCCGTCCGCATTCGAGGACATAGCGGGCGACAGGCTCGCCGGATCCGCATCCGATATCGAGGATGGTGTCGCCGGGAGCGGTTCGGGCGAGCAGGCGGTCCAGCCAGGGGCGCTCGAACAGGCTGCGCCCGCGTTCCCGGTCCCAGGCCTCGGCCCGACGTTCGTACACGGAACGCGTCCGCTGCCGGATGTCGTCCGACCCGCTCATGCCGGACCGTCAGGTCCCGGTCGCCTGCCCCACCTTCGGCGAGGGCGGCCGTCGCGTCAGTCGCGTGATGCCCTTGCGTGCCGCAAACATGCGGCCATAGACGTCGTCCACGAGATCTGGCCGGTAGCACTCCTGGTTCAGGAGCGGCGCCCACAGATACTCCTTGGTGTCGATGAGATCGAAATCGGCGCGCAGCCGGTTCTCCAGCTGGATGCGGTTCTTGCGGTTCTGGTACTCGAGCAGCACGAGCGAGGTGCGCGACAGGTCGAGATGATCGAGGACGTCACCTTCGCCCCCCTCGATGTCGATCTTGACGATGTCTGCCGAGGGAAGGGACGCAGGATCGACGACGGCGACGTCATAGGTCTGCACCTGGGCGCCCGGCACGAAGGTGTCTCCGGCATAGGCGGCCAGCGTGCTTTCGCCGTCGCCTGCAAAGCGGCTCGTGAAGGTGGCGGTCTTCATGCCGCCGGGAAACAGGGCGGCGTTGACGGTGACGATGTCGGGCCGGTTCAGCGTGTTGCGCTCGAGGAACTCGAACGTTCCCGGATGCGGCTCGTAGGACGTCACGCGGCTGCCGGGCCACCGCATGGTCGCCCACAGGGCGAAGGACCCGACATTGGCCCCCACGTCGAGAATATCGAGCCCGACGCCATCGTAACCGCACTCGTACTCGCCGCCGAGCACGTCATGGATGGCCCACTGCATCTCGTCGGGCACCGCGATCTGCAGCGAGATGCGGGCGTCGAACTGTTTCAGCACCGTGTCTCTCCCGCAGATGCGACGTGGTCGGAGCCGGACGGTAGCGCAATCCCGCCGGGCGCGTAATGGGGCCGTCGGCGGGGCTTGCCACCCTCGCCGCCCCGAGGTCCGTACGCGGGCCGTCGCCCGCGCGTCGTCAGCTCCACGTGCGATCCCAGGAGTACTCGTCGTCCCAGGAGTCCGTCGGCTCCCAGATGTCGGCGACGCCCGGCTGGAGGTGGGCGCGCAGCACCTCGTCGTTGAGATCGTCGATGCCCAGGCCCGGCTTGTCGGGAACCTGGATGAACCCGCTGCGGGCGATGCGGCCCGGAAGCCCGACGGCGATGTCGTCCCACCAGTCGACATCCACGGCGTGCTGCTCGAGGGCGAGAAAATTCTCCGTCGCCACCGCGACATGGGCGGCCGCCATCGCCGCGATGGGGCTCTCGGCCATGTGGATGGCCATCGCCACGCCGTGTTCCTGCGCGGCGTCGCCGATCTTCTTCGTCTCGAGGATCCCGCCGCTGGTCAGCAGATCGGGGTGGATGACGGCGATGCCGCTCTTCAGCAGCGGCATGAACGCTTCCTTGAGGTAGATGTCCTCGCCGGTGCAGATCGGCACCGCGGTGCTGCGGGCGAGTTGCGCGTACTGGTCGGTGTACTGCCAGGGCAGCACGTCCTCCAGCCAGGCGACGTTGTACTTCTCGATTCGCCGGGCGAGGCGGATCCCGTCATGCAGCGAGATGTGGCCGAGATGGTCGATGGCGAGCGGGATCTCGTCGCCGATCACCGCACGCACCTCCGCGATGTACTGCTCCATCATGTCCAGCCCCTTCTCGGTGAAGTGCAGGCCGGTGAAGGGATGCATGACGTTGTGCACGTCGTAGACGGCGTTGGCCTTGCGGCGCTCGACGAGCGACTTCGGATGCCCGCGTCCGGGCCGGGACTGGAACTGCTCCAGCACGCCGACGGGCGCGTTGACCGTGCCCTTCTCGTGCATCACCTGGCCGAGGCCGAGGTCCATCTTGAGGAAGGTGAAGCCGAGGTCCATGCGATTCTTGAGGCGCTTGCCCGTCTCGGTGCCGCTCGGGAAGTCCGCATCCGTGTCCGAGTACTGGCGCACGCTGTCGCGGAACTTGCCGCCGAGCATCTGGTAGATCGGGACGCCGTAGGCCTTGCCCGCGAGGTCCCACAGCGCGATCTCGACGGCCGACACGCCGCCGCCCTGCCGGCCGTGCCCGCCGAATTGCTTGATGCGCCGGAACAGCCGGTCGACGTCGCAGGGGTTCTCGCCGAGGAGACGGCTCTTCAGCATGAGCGCAAAGGTCTTGCTGGCGCCGTCGCGCACCTCGCCGAGGCCGACCAGCCCCTGGTTGGTGTAGATCTTCATCAGCGAGGAGGTGAACGGGGCACCGACGATGTCGGCGAAGCGGATGTCGGTGATGCGAAGCTCCGACGGCTTCGAATGGGTGTTGACCCGGTCAAGGGCCGACTCAGGCGTGATGCTCGAAGCCTTGGTGCTCGTCACGGACGTTCTCTCCCTCGGGCTGTTGATCGCCCGCGGGCGCAAGGCTGGCCGCAAAGGCCTCGCATGGTCAAGCGCACGGCGGTCTGGCAGACCTTCGGTTTTCGCATCCGGTCCGCCTAATGACAGGCGTTCGCGCCGTCACCGGCGGACAGGAGCAGGGTCCAGCGCCCGGACAAACCGCGCCGCCCGGTGCGGCCCGGCCACGTGGACGACACGTCCCCGGCGAACGAGGTGATTCACGTGCGCAAGGACCTCGCCCACGGCAAAGCCGAGGCCCTCGAGGTCGTGCACCTTCGGAAACATCGAGCGCGTCAGGTCGCGCACCGTCATGGGCTCGGACAGAAGTTCCACCGTCCGGGACAGTCGCTCGTCGTGGTGGGCCTCCAGTTCGGCGATCCGGTGCGAAGCGCCGCGATAGGGCAGGCCGTGGGATGGCAGGACGAGAGCCTGCGACGTGACGGGTTCGAACGCGGCGAAGGATGTGAGGAAGTCGCCGAGCGGGTCGCCCGACGGCGTCGTCTCGTAGACCGCGATCACCGGGGAAATGTCGGGCAGCAGCTGGTCGCCGGCGATCAGGATCCCGCTCTCGGGATCGTGGAAGCCGGCATGGGCGTAGGCATGGCCGGCCGAGACGATCACCGTCCAGTCGCGCCCGCCCATCCGGACGGTTTCGCCGTGCCGGATTTCCTCGATCCGGCCGGGAAGCGGCACCGCCAGATCGATATAGCGCTCGCGGCTGACGATCATGCGTTCCGCTTCGTCGGCATCGAACCCGTTGCGCAGAAGATAGTCGCGGTGGGTCTGCACGGAACCGGGCATGTGCGGGACATGCTCGATGCGGGCCCACAACCATTCGGCGAGTGTGCCGACGAAACGGCAACCGAAGCGATCCACCATCCAGCCGGCGAGACCGATGTGGTCGACATGACCGTGCGTGGCCACGAGCCGCGTCACCGGCCGGCTGGCGAGGGGGCCGGCGAACAGCGCCTCCCAGGCGGCGCGCGTGGTCGCGTCGTTGCAACCGGTGTCGATCACCGTCCAGCCGTCGTCCTCCTCGATCAGCCAGACGTTCACGTGGTTGAGGCGGAAGGGGAGCGGCAACCGCGCCCACAGGATGCCCGGCGCCACCGTCCGGACGGCACCGGGAGCCGGTGGCTCTGTCCAGGGAAAGCTGACGGCCCTGCTCATGTCAGGCGACTCCCGAAGCGGCGGACCGCGGATCGGCCCCGGGCCGACCGGTCGGCCGTCGCCACGCGGGGGCGTGTTTCACTATTCTAACTAGCGTTCGAAGAAAATCCGGTAAAGTGTGATGGCCCAGACGGAGGCCCGCATGCCGCTGCTTGTGACCGAGCACCCCGCCGAGCACGTCGTGCTGCTCCGGCTCGACCGGCCCGAGGTCCGCAATGCGTTGAGCCCCGAGCTCAGGGGCGAGCTTCGGCTCGCTTTCCGGGCGCTTTCGAACGATCCGGATGTTCGCGCGGTCGTGATCACCGGCAATGGCGAGGCGTTCTCCGCGGGGGCCGACATCCGGTCGATGGTGGAGACCGGGCCTGGCGAGATGATGCGCCGCGGCGACGACGAGAACTGGTCCGCGATCCGCCATTGCCCCAAGCCGGTCATCGCCGCCGTTGCAGGATACGCCCTCGGTGGCGGGTGCGAACTCGCCATGCACGCCGATATCATCATCGCCGCCGAAAGCGCACGCTTCGGCCAGCCGGAAGTGAAGCTCGGGATCATGCCGGGAGCGGGGGGCACGCAGCGTCTCGCACGGGCGATTGGCCGACACCGTGCCATGCTCCTCCTGCTTACGGGCGACATGCTGACGGCCCGCGAGGCGTTCGACGCCGGTCTCGTCAGCAAGGTCAGCGAGGACGGTGCCGCCCTCGACGACGCGCTTGCTCTCGCCAGGCGCATCGCAGCCATGCCGCCTCTGGCCGTGGCCGAGATCAAGCGCGTCCTTCATGCGGGCCTGGAGGCGCCGCTCGACGTGGCGCTGGAGCTCGAGCGTCGCGCCGCCTACCTGCTGTTCGACAGCGAGGACAAGCGTGAGGCGATGCGGGCGTTTCTGGAGAAGCGGCCGCCCACTTTCAAGGGTCGCTGAACCGACCGGAGGCCACTCGCGGGAGTGGTGACAAACTTTCGAACAGATGTTAGAGTTTTCGAAATCGGGCGGTTTCCGATCGCCACGAACGAGGGAGGGTGCAGGTGGGAGGAGCGAGGTTCCGGTCGAGCCTGCGTGTCTTCGGGCATCGGACCGATCAGCCGTGCTGACCGTCGAGGACGTCCAGCTCTCCTTCGGCGGCGTGAAGGCCCTCTCGGGTGTGAGCGTCGATGCCGCGACGGGCAAGATCACTGCCGTCATCGGCCCCAACGGCGCCGGCAAGACCAGCCTCTTCAACGTCATCTCCGGCTTCTACAAGCCGCAGTCCGGCCGGGTCGTCCTCGACGGCGAGGACATCACGCGCCTGAAGCCGCACGCCCGCGCCTATCGCGGCATGTCGCGCACGTTCCAGAACATCGCACTCTTTGCCGGCATGACCGTGCTCGACAACGTCAAGCTCGGCGCCCACACGCGGCTCACGGGCGGCGTCCTGTCGAGCGGGTTGCGCCTGCCGGGCACCCGCCGAGAGGAAGAGGAACTCGACATCGAGATCCGGCGCGACGTGCTGGGCCTGCTCGAACTGGACCGCGTGCAGCAGTCCCATGTCGAAGACCTTCCCTATGGCTTGCAGAAGCGGGTCGAACTCGCGCGCGCTCTTGTGATGCGCCCCAAGATCCTTCTGCTCGACGAACCGGTCGCCGGCATGAACCGCGAGGAGAAGCGCGAGATGAGCCGGTTCGTGACGAATGTCCGCGACCGGCTCAACACGACGGTCCTGCTGATCGAGCATGACATGGGCATGGTGATGGGCATTTCCGACCACGTCGTCGTGCTGTCCTTCGGCAAGCCCATCGCCTCCGGAACGCCCGACCGGATCCGGCAGGATCCCGACGTCATCAAGGCCTATCTCGGCGGGGCCGAGGATGCCGCCGACGAGAAAGCGGCCTAGGGCGCCCGATGAACGCGTTCCACTTCTTCATCGAGTACTCCATCGTCGGAATCGCCTCCGGCGGCGTCTACGCGCTGATCGCGCTGGGCATCGTCGTCATCTTCAAGTCGTCGCAGACGTTCAATTTCGCCATGGGCGAGATGATGATGCTGTCGGCGTACCTGTTCTACACGGCGGCCGTGACCTTCTCGCTCGGGATCCTCGCCGGGATGATCGCGGCCCTTCTCGGCTCGATCGTGCTGGCGCTGGTGATCGAGCGCGTCGCCCTGCGGCCGATGATGGGTCGCCCCTTCATCGCCATCGTCATGGTGACGTTCGGCATCGGGTCGATCATCCGTGGTGTCGTCGGCATGATCTGGGGCCCCAACGACCTCCAGATCCCGGCGATCCTGGCCCGCACGCCGGTCCTGATCGGAGACTTCTTCATCCCCGGCAAGACAGCGCGCGCGGCGGCTATCGCCGTCTGCATCGTCGTCGCGCTGATCCTCTACCTCCGCTACTCGCGGGCCGGCGTTGCCCTTCGTGCGGCTGCCGCGGACACGATCACGGCGGCGTCGATGGGCATCGACGTGCGACGTGTCGTCGCCTTCACGTGGGTCATAGCCGCCATCACCGGCTGCATCAGCGGCGTGCTGATGGCGAACGTCAACACGCTGACGCCGCATCTCGGCGTGGTGGCTCTGAACGTGCTCGCCGTGATCATCCTCGGCGGGATGAACTCCATCGGCGGGGTGCTCGTCGCCGGCGTCATCATAGGCTGGCTCGAAGCCGTCACCGGCCTCATCCTCGGCACGGAGTTCCGCGAGATCACCCCCTACATCCTGGCCCTGCTGGTGCTGCTCGTGCGGCCGACGGGTCTCTTCGGCAGCCGTGGGATCGAGAGGATCTGATGGTCAGCGACGCCCAGGCTTCCTCGACCATGACGCCCGGCCGCAGCCTTGCCGGGCGGCGACTGCTCGTCGCCGCCGGTCTGGTCGCCCTTCTCGCGCTGCCGCTTGTCGTCCCGCGCTACTGGGTGTTCTTCGCCGGCCTGCTCGGGATCAACATCATCGCCACGCACGGCCTCAACATCATGATGGGCTACACCGGGCTTCTCTCGCTCGGCCATGCCGCGTTCCTCGGCGTCGGAGCCTATACGGTGGCTCTCGCGCAGATCCATCTCGGCCTTCCGTTCTGGATCACCATCCCGCTCGCCGGCCTTTCGGCGGCCGTCGTCGGGGTCGGTTTCGGGCTGCCGTCGCTCAGGATCCGCGGGCTTTATCTCGTCATCGCCACGCTGGCCGCGCAATTCATCCTGAACTTCGTCTTCGTGCACTGGCAAAGCGTCACCAACGGCGACGTCGGCCTAACCGTGCAACCGGCGTCGGTCTTCGGGTTTCCGCTGAACAACGAAACGCGGATCTACTACCTGATCCTGGCCGTCACGGTGTTCATGACGGTGTTCGGCATGAACGTCATCAACTCGCGTGTCGGGCGTGCTTTCGTCGCGATCCGCGAGCGCGATCTGACCGCACAGGTCCTGGGCGTCGAGATTGTCAGCTACAAGCTGTTCGCGTTTGCGCTAGGCTCGTTCTATGCCGGCGTCGCCGGCGGCCTGCTGGCCTATTTCAATCGCTTCGTGAATCCGGAGCAGTTCGGCCTCTTGCTGTCGGTGTTCTTCCTGTCCGCGGTGATCGTGGGCGGCATGGGGTCCATGCTCGGCGCGGTCCTGGGCGCGGTGTTCATGACGCTGCTTCCCGAGGCTCTGCGCGAGGGCGCCCTCGCCGTGGGGACCACCATCGGCTTCGACATGGCCAGCATTCTCGTGCCGCTGCGGGAGACCGTGTTCGGTCTCCTGATCGTGTGCTTTCTCATCCTCGAACCACGCGGGCTCGCCCATTTGTGGCAGCGCCTGCGTCGAAGATCGCATCACCCGGGAGGGTGAGCGCGTCGTGCAGTCCAAGGCGAAGACCAACCGCGATCCGGCAAGGATCGCAAGACACTGGAGGAAACGATGTTCAACAGACGCAAGTTCCTGAAGGTCACGGGCGCCGCGGCGGCCGTCTCGACTTTCGCGATCCGGACTGGCCAGGCCCAGTCGGCCGGCGACCTCAACTGGAGCATCCATTGCGACCTCACCGGCCCGGCGGCCGAAGGCGGCAAGTTCCAGGGCGAGGGCTTCCAGTCCTATGTCGATTGGATCAACGCCAAGGGCGGCATCCGCGGCCGCAAGGTGGTCGCCACCATCAACGACTCGACCTTCAAGGTCGACGTCGCGGTGGCCAACGTGAAGAAGGCGCTGGCGCAGGGCCGCATCGACTTCCTGTTCGGCGAGAGCACCGGAATGATCCAGGCGATCACGCCGGAGAACAACGCCACGCACAAGATCTTCATGACCTCGGGCTCGTTCGCCACGGAACTCGCCGACGAGAAGAACTACCCCTACCACTTCATCCCGGGCGCCACCTACGGCGCCCAGCTGAAGATGCTGGTGCAGTACATCAAGACCTCGTCTGCCGGGAAGCCCGCCAAGCTCGTGGTCGTTCACTCCAGCACGGCGATGGGCCGCGACGGCATCGACGACGCGGTGAAGGCCGCCAAGGAGGCCGGCATCGAGGTCGCCCTCGTGCAGCAGACGAAGTTCGTCGAGACGGACGTGAGCGCCTTCGCGCTGGCCATCCGGCAGGCGCGGCCGACGCACGTCATCCACCACGGCTACTCGTTCGCGGTGTGGCCGGAGATCGTCCGCCTCGTTCGCGACTACGGCATGAACGACGTCACCTTCCTGGGCACGATCTGGCAGAGCGAGCGCGCCAAGGTCGCCGACATGAAGGATGTGGCCAAGGGCCTCGTCGGCGTGAAGGTGTGGAACGACGACACCAACAAGCCGGCCGGCCCGACGATGCAGATCATCGGCGACATCCTGCGCAAGAAGGATCCGAAGTGGAGCGGCTTCGTCCGCCTCGGCTTCCTCGACGCGTGGATCAGCGGAATGATGGCGACGAAGGCCTTCGAGATCGTCATCGACTCCGGCAAGCCGATCAACGGCGACAACCTCGCCGCGGCGATGCGCAGCGTGAAGAACTGGGACACCGGCGGCATCATCGACGTGCCAGTCAGCATGATGGGGCAGCAGATCGGGCTCGGGCGGATCATCCGCTTCAATCCTTCGCAGGCCGACATCGTCGAGAACGTCACCGACTGGCTGCAGGTCGGCTGACCATGGCGGCCGCGCTCGAGGTCAAGGATCTGGAGGTTGTCTACCAGGGCGTCATCCAGGCGCTCTCGAACCTCAGCCTGAGCGTTCCGGAGGGCAGCATCGTCGCCCTCCTGGGCGTGAACGGCGCGGGGAAGACGACGACGCTCAAGGCGATCTCCAACTTCCTCCCCCTCGAGAACGGCCGTGTCACCCGGGGCTCGATCACCCTGGGCGGCGAGGACATCCTGAAGCTTCCGCCGCACCTCGTGGTGCGGCGGGGCATCTTCCACGTCCGGGAAGGCCGGCATGTCTTCGCCGAAATGACGGTGGAGGAGAACCTCATTGCCGCCACCTTCGCGCAGCGGACGCACCGCTCGCGGAAGGAGGCGTTCGACGAGGTCTACACCTACTTCCCCATCCTGTCGCAGCGGCGCAACCAGGCGGCCGGCTACCTTTCGGGCGGTGAGCAGCAGATGCTGGCGATCGGCCGCGCACTGGTCGCCGACCCGTCCATGATCCTTCTCGACGAACCGTCCCTGGGGCTGGCTCCACTGATCGTGCGGGAGATCTTCGAGATCGTCGCGCGCATCAACCGCGAGAAGAACGTTTCAATCCTGCTGGTCGAGCAGAACGCGGTGATCGCGCTCAAGTATGCCAGCTACGGCTACGTCATCGAGAACGGCCGGACGGTTCTCGAGGGCTCAACCGAGAAGCTCCGGGCGGACGAGGACATCCGCCGCTTCTACCTTGGCGTCGAGACGCAGGCGCACTGACGGGCGGCGGCTGCCGCCGCGCGTGATCGACGTCGAGCGGACGTCCCCGATGCCAGGCCCGCAGCTCGACATGGCCAGCGGAACGGCATGGGCCAGGCGAGCCCCTGCGCGCCGCCGCTGCCCTAGTAGATCGCGATCCCCATCGACCGTCCGCCATCGAGGGTCAGCACCTGCCCGGTCACGTTCCTCGTGCGCGGGCTCGCGAAGAAGGCGATGCCGTTGGCGATGTCCTCCGGCTGGCCAACCGACTTCGTGGGCTGCTTGGCGATCAGCTCCTGCTGGCGCTCGGGCGTCAGGGACCGGAACATGTCCGTCTCGATGAGGCCGGGTGCGATGGCGTTCACCAGGATGCCACGCTCAGCGAGGTCGATCGCCATGCTGCGCGTCAGCCCGATGACGCCGGCCTTCGAGGTGATGTAGGGGGCGTGGGCATAGCCGGCGAGATAGGCGCGCGAGGCGACGTTCACGATGCGGCCTCCGCGCTGCATCACCTTCGAAGCCTCCTGCGACATGACGAAGGTGCCGACGACGTTCACCTCGTACATCTTCTGGAAGTCGGATTCGGTGACCGTATCGAACTTGCCGTCCCAGAAGATGGCGGCGTTGTTCACGAGGACGTCGACGCGGGGAAGCCTCGCGACGAGGGTTGCCACAGCGGCGCGGTCGGTGATCGAAAGGGCCTGGTGTTCCACCGCGTTGCTCGTCTCGCGCAGGGCGGCGGCGCTGGCGGCCAGCGTCTCCGCGTTCTGGTCGATCATCACCACATGGAAGCCGTCGTCGAGCAGCCGTCTCGTCGTGGCGAGGCCGATACCCCGGGCTGCCCCGGTCACCAGCGCGATTTCGCGTTCCCCGTTCATGCTCATGCTCCAGCGCCGTCGACCGGCAGGACGAACGTCTCGGTGAGGCCGCCGTCGACGACGAGGACGTGGCCGTTCATGTAGCTCGACGCGCCCGACACCATGAAGGCGACGACACCGGCGACCTCTTCGGGCCGCCCCCAGCGACGCAGCGGGATGCGGCTGGACACGCCCTTCTCGTAGCCCGGCCGGGCCAGGATCGTGGTGTTGATCTCGGTCACGAAGTAGCCTGGCGCCATCATGTTGCAGGTGATGCCGTGCGGCCCGAGTTCGGCCGCCAGGGCCCTCGTCATGCCGGCGAGGCCATGCTTGCTGGCGACATAGGCGGCGATGTTCTCGCGGCCCACGACAGCGAGGGCGGAGCCGACGTTGACGATCCGGCCGTAGTCGCGCGGGACCATGAGGCGCGCGGCCTCCCGGGCCAGAACGTAGCCCGCACGGACGTTGGTGCCCATCACACGGTCCCAGGTCGCGGTGCTGGCCTGTGCGAGCGGTTCCCAGGCGTTGATGCCGGCGTTGTTGACGAGAATGTCCAGCCGCCCCTCCAGGGCGCCGATCTCCGACACGGCGGCGATGCAGGCGTCCGGGTCGGCGAGGTCGAAAGCGCGGGTGCGCACGTCGAGGCCGGCAGCCGTCAGCCGCGCGGCGGCGGCGTCGAGCTGTTCGACGCCGCGGGCCGTCATGTAGACCCGGGCACCGGATTCGGCGACGCCCTTGGCCATCTCGAAGCCGAGGCCGCGGGAGGCGCCCGTGACGATGGCGACCTGGCCCTGGAGCGAGAAGCGAGCGGTCATCGGTCCGCCCTCACGCCGCGAGTTCGAAGGTGAAGGTCGACGAGACGCCGCCGTCGACGTGGATCAGCTGACCGGTAACGAAACTCGACGCATCGGATGCGAGGTAGATCAGCGTGCCGACGAGTTCCTCCGGCTTGCCCCAGCGCTGCATCGGCGTCACGCCGTTCACCGCCTCCACGTAACCCGGCCGGGAGGTGAGGCTGGCGTTGATGTCGGTCACGAAGTAGCCAGGCGCGATGACGTTGGCCGTGATCGCCTCGCGTCCGAGTTCGGCCGCCAGCGAGCGCGTCAGCCCGACGATCGCGGACTTCGACGAGCAGTAGGCATGCAGCTTCGCCCGGCCGAGAGAAGCAAGGACCGAGCTGATGTTGATGATCCGCCCGCCGCGTCCCCGGGCGCGCATGAGCGCGGCGCACTCCTGCGCCACCACGAAGGTGGCGCGCACGTTCGTGTTCATGATCGCATCGAAGTCCGCGAGATCGCTCTCGAGCAGAGGCTGCCAGTTGATGATGCCGGCGTTGTTCACGCAGATGTCGATGGTTCCCAGCTCCTTGCCTGTCGCGCGGATGCCGGCCCTCACCGCGTCCTCGTCGGCGAGGTCCAGCGGCAGCACGGACGCGGAGCCGCCGGCCGCCACGATGGCCTCGCGGACGACGTCGAGGCGGGCGGCGTCGCGCGCCACCAGCACCACATGGGCACCGGCTCGTGCGAGGCCTTCGGCCATCGGCCGGCCGAGCCCGCGGCTCGCGCCCGTGACGAGGGCGACTTTTCCCTTCAGCGAGAACAGTTCGAACAACGCTTCCTCCCCTGTGGTGCCGGCGTCGGCCTACGGCTGCCCGTAGAGCGCCCGCAGCCGAACCTTGTCGATCTTGCCGCTGGGCAGCTTGTGGATCTCGTCGACGAAGAGCACCCGCTTCGGCTTCTTGTAGCCGGCGATCAGCGGCCGGCAGTGCTCGATAATGTCCTGATCGGACGGGCTGGCGCCGGGGCGCGGGACAACCACGGCCAGGACGGCTTCGCCCCACTTCTCGTCAGGCACGCCGATGACGGCGACCTCGGATACGTCGGGATGGGTAACAACCGCTTCCTCGACCTCGCGGGAGTAGACGTTCTCGCCGCCGGTGATGATCATGTCCTTCTTGCGGTCGACAAGGTACAGGTAGCCCTCGGGATCGAGGCGGCCGACATCTCCGGTATGGACCCAGCCATCGCGCAGCGTCTCGAGCGTGGCCGCCGTGTTGTTCCAGTACCCCTTCATCACGGCCGGACTGGTCAGCAGGACCTCGCCCACCGCGCCGACCGGCAGGTCTTCGCCGTTGTCGTCCACCACACGCACATTCACCCGTGGGGACGCCTGCCCGACGGACGTGAGGATCTCGCGATCCCGCTCGCTGCCGTAGGGCCGGTGCTGGTGGGCGAGAAGCGTCGTCCCGATTCCTTCCGTCTGCCCGAATTGCTGCTGGAAGATCGGACCGAGGATTTCCAGTCCGCGCTTGAGAACCGGCAGGGGCATCGGTGCCGCGGCGTAGACGATCATCCGCAGGCTCGACAGGTCGCGCGTGGCGATGTCCTCGGCGCCCAGCAGGGTCTGGATCATCGTCGGCGCCATGTGGGTGACCGTGATCTTGTCCCGCTCAAGGCAGTCGAGGATCGCCGGCGGATCGAAGCCCTTCTGGACATGGACGGTGCCGCCGCGCCAGTGCTGTGCAAGCTGGATGATCTTCGCACCGATGTGGAACAGCGGCATCATGATCAGCAGGCGGTCCGAGGGCGAATTGCGCATGTCCGAGCCGAGGATCTCGGCCGCAGCGACCTCTCCCTGGTGGGAGAGCATGACCCCCTTCGGGCGGCCGGTCGTTCCGCTCGTGTAGATCAGGAAGGCAATGTCGTCGGCTCTCGGGCGGAGATCGCATCCGGCCGGATCGCCGGACGCGACGAACTCCTCGAAGCGCGTGGCGAAGGCCGGGGCATCGCCGATGCAGACAAAGTGCTCGACGCTCTTCAGTTGCGGGCGGATCGCCTCCACCGTCGCAGCGTAAGCGTCCTCGAAGATGAGCACCCGTGGCGCGCTGTCATTGATGATGAAGACCATCTCGGGCGGCGCGAGCCGCCAGTTCACCGTTGCGCAAATGAAACCGCTGATCTCGCAGGCGCCATAGACCTCCTGAAACTCCAGTCGGTTCTGGCTGAGGATGCTGACCCTGTCCTGCCGCTTGAGGCCGAGCCGCCGGATGGCGCTCGCCAGCTTGGACACCCTCGCGTGGAACGCCGCATGCGTCACCCGCGTGTCCCCCCAGACGAAGGCGGTCTCGTCGGGGTACTTCCACGCGTTGTTGTCGAGCATGTCGGCGAGGGTTTCCGGCACTCTCATCAGGCCCTCCTCAGGCGCCGTCGGGATCGAATGCCGGCGGCCGCTTCTCGCGGAAGGCGGCAAGGCCCTCGCGGAAATCGTCGCTCGCGAAGCACAAGGGCTGGGACTGCGCCTCGGCATCGAGCACTGCCAGCGGATCGCCCGATCGCTCCAGCATCCGCTTCGTGAGCTGGAGCGCCAGCGAGGGCAACGCGGCGAGTTCGAGCGCGCGCTCCATGGCCTTCGCCGGCACCTCATCGTCCGCGACGACGTCATCGGCCAGGCCGATGGCCAGCGCGTCGCCGGCGCCGTAATTCCGGGCGTAGAGAAGCGCCTGCCGGGCCCGTGCGATGCCGATGCGTCGTGGCAGCGTCAGGGCGATGGCGAAGTCCGGCGCCAGTCCCACCTTCGGGAACGGGAAGCCGATGTTCGCGCCTTCGCCCATCACCACCGTGTCGCAGAGAAGGGCGAGCCCCGCCCCGGCTCCTACGGCGTGTCCGCGGACCTCGGCGATCATCGGCTTCTCGATGGCGAGCAGAAGGCGAACGAGCCTGTGGGCCGAAAGAATCCGGCGTCGACCCTCCTTCGGATCGGACAACGTATCCATCTTCCCGAGGTCGCCGCCGACGGAGAAATTGCGCAGCGCCGAAGCGATGATGATCACTCGAGCCGCCGGATCGTTCTGCAGCGGTTCGATGGCTTCGAGCAGCGCGCCGCGCAGGGCCTCGCCCATCGCATTGCGCGCTTCGGCATGGTTCATCACCACGCGCACGATGCCGCGTCGGTGGCGTTCGACGTCGACCAGCATCGGACCTCCCTGACCGCTTTGTGCTTGGTCGAAAGGCTACACCAAGGAAAAACCTAACACTAGTTAGAAAATTTTCAGCAGGCCTGCTCCTCCCAATTTCATCGGAGGGCTTTCACGTGTATGATTTCACGGATTTCAAAAGACGCTGCGAAAGACGCGCATGGCAAAGAAGCTCGCCAAGTCGGCCCATTCCCAGAAGCGCGTGCTCGACGCGGCGGCCAAGATCTTCCGGGACTACGGCTACGCCGGTACGACCATGAGGGCCATCGCCGACGAGGCCGATCTTCAGGCCGGCAGCATCTACTACCACTACAAGTCGAAAGACGACCTGATCGGCGCCGTCCTGGACATCGGGATCAATGCGGTGATCGATTCTGTGCGCGGCGCCATGGACAGCTTGCCGGCCGACGCCTCGGGCGTGGAGCGCATCGAGACGGCGATCCGCGCGCATCTCAGCGCAATCATCGAGATCGGCGACTACACGCTGGCGACGCGGCGCGTGTTCGGCCAGGTGCCCGAGGCCATCCGAACGAAGAACCTCAAGCTGCGCGACACCTACGCCACGATGTGGCGCGAGATCCTGCTGCAGGCGCAGCAGCGTGGCGAACTGCGTCCCGATGCAAACCTCACGCTGGCGCGCCTGTTCATCCTCGGCGCGCTGAACTGGACGGTCGAATGGTACAAGCCAGGCGGTCGATCGATCGAGGACGTCGCGCGCGAGTTCACCGCGATGATCGTCGATGGCCTGCGCGTCGCCGGCGCGACGAAGGCCGAGCCCGCGCCAGCGCCTGACGTCTGGACACGTCCCCGGACGGCACGTCGCGCCCTGTGACCACCATGCACGGCGCTTCAGCGTCCGAGGATGTGGTCGGAGATGATTCGCATCTGGATCTCTGACGTTCCCTCAAAGATCTTCGTCAGCCGCGCGTCGCGCCAATGGCGCTCGACCTGGTTGAGGGTGGTGTAGCCGCCGCCGCCGTGGATCTGCAGCGCCTCGCTCGTCACGCGCTCCGCCATCTCCGAGGCAAAGAGCTTCACCATCGAGGCTTCCTTGTCGCAGCGCACGCCCTGGTCGATCTTTTCGCAGACGGCATAGAGCAGCGCCCTGGCGGCCTCGATCTCCGTGGCCATCGTGGCGATCTTGAACCGGATCGCCTGGAACGCCGCAATGGACTGGCCGAATTGCCGCCTCTGCTTCGCGAAGGCGACGGCATCGTCGAGTCCTGCCTGGGCGAGCCCGATGGCGCGCGCCGCGGTGTGGGCGCGCGCCGTCTCGAGCCCGGCGGTGGCGAGATAGAATCCGCGCCCCTCCTCGCCGATCAGGTTGGCGGCGGGCACGCGGCAGCGGTCGAATGCGAGCTCCCACGTCGTCCAGCCGAAGTAGCCGATCTTCGGAATCGGCGCGCCTGAAACACCCTCGGGCAATTGTCCGCGTGGCTTCTCGACCATGAAGGCCGAGATCCCGCGATGGCGCGCCTTCGGATCAACCTCGCCCTCGGTGCGCGCGAAGACGAGGATGAAGTCCGCCCCGTCCGCGAAGGTGCACCAGTACTTGTTGCCGGTGATTTCCCAGCCGTCGTCGGTGCGCCGCGCGCGGCAGGTGATGTTGGCGACGTCGGATCCTGCGTCGGGTTCCGATAGCGAGAACGCGCCGAGAAAGTCGCCGCGCGCCATGCGGGGCAGGTAGGTGTCCTTCTGCTCGGCCGTCATGGCCTTCAGCGAACCGATCAGGCCGTTGCCGCGCGCGATCAGCGAGGCGACGCTCATCCAGCCGCGCGCCAGTTCCTCGGCGACGAGACAGTACTCGTAGGCGCCCAGCCCCAGCCCGCCGTGTTCCTCGGGGATCAGGATCCCGAAGTAGCCCATGTCGGCCATCTCCTGGATCAGGTCGTCCGGGATGAGTCCCTTCACGGGATCGAGCCTGTCGGCCACGGGGCGGACCCTGTCGCGCGTGAAGGTGCGCGCGACCTCCTGGATCATGCGGCGTTCATCGGACAGCTCAGGCAAAGGGATCCTCCTCCGACGGGAGCTGGCCCTGGCCGAGCGAGCGCCCGCCATCGACCACGAGGACATGCCCGGTCATGTAGGTGTTGTCTCGCGACGCCAGGAACGACACCGCCCGCGCGATATCCTCCGGCTGGCCGATGCGCCCGAGGAGTTGCAGGCCCAGCATCGCCTTCTGACGCTCGGGTGTCATGTAATGGAGCATGTCGGTGTCGACGACGCCGGGGGCGACCGCGTTGACGCGGATGTCGCGCGGCGACAGGTCGATCGCCATGGCGCGGGTCAGGCCGACGACGGCGGTCTTCGACGCCGCGTAGTGCGCCATTTGCGGCGCGCCGGCAAAGGATCGCGACGCGATGTTGACGATGCGCCCGCCGTTGCGCATCCGTCGCGCGCCTTCCTGGGCCACGACGAACGTGCCGACGACGTTGATGTCGAAGGTCTCGCGGAACATCTCCTCGGTGAGATCCTCGAAGCGGTGGGTGCTGGTGACTGCCGCATTGTTCACGATCACGTCGAGCGGCGCGAAGCGGTCCAGCAGAGCGGCGACGGCCGACCTGTCACGGATGTCGAGGATCTCGGACACCACGTCGCGACCCGCCTCGCGCAGGGCCGCTGCGACCGCGTGAACCGCGTCCAGCCGGTCGACCGCGACCACCCGGTACCCTTCCGTCGCCAACCGCTCGACGATCGCTTTGCCGATCCCCTTCGCTGCGCCGGTGACGAAGGCCGTTTCCGTGCCTGCCGGTCGTGTGGTCATGGCGTCATGGTCCTGCAGGGGAGGGCGGGGTGGGTCACGATGACGCCGGGTCCGGCTTGCCGTACATCTCGCGCAGCACGACCTTGTTGATCTTGCCGCTGGGCAGGCGTGGCAACTCGGCGGTGAACACCACGGACTTGGGCTTCTTGTAGCTGGCGATCTGGGTCTTGCAGTGCTCGATCAGCTCGGGCTCCTGCGTCGACGCGCCGGCGGCCCGCACCACAACGGCCCGGACGACCTCGCCCCAATAGGCGTCCTTCACGCCGATGACGGCCACGTCGACGACGTCGGGATGGGTGGCGAGAGCCTCCTCGACCTCGCGCGAGTAGATGTTCTCCCCGCCCGAGATGATCATGTCCTTCTTGCGGTCGACGAGATACAGGAACCCCTGCTCGTCGAGGCAGCCCAGGTCACCGGTGTGGTACCAGCCGCCCCGCAGCGCCGCGATGGTCGCTGCCGAGTTGTTCCAGTAGCCCGCCATGTGCGTCGCCGTGCGGGTGAGGATTTCCCCGGTCTGGCCGACCGGCAGGTCGCGGCCCTCGTCGTCGACGATCCGGATGTCGACATTGGGCGCCGCCTGTCCGATGGAGCCGAGGCGCTTGACCTCGTCGGGCGTTCCGTCGGGCTTGTGCTGTCGCTTGTGGAGCGTGGTGCCGCCGCCTTCCGTCATTCCGTAGAGCTGCAGGAAGACCGGGCCGAGCAGTTTCAGCCCGCGGCGCAGCAGCGGCACCGGCATCGGCGCCGCGGAGTAGCAGATGGTGTGCAGTGACGAGAGGTCGGCCTCCTCGATGCCCGGCACGCCCAGCACGGCCTGCACCATCGTGGGCGCCATGTGGGTCATCGTCACCTTCTCGCGTGCCATCGTCGCGACGATGTCGGCCGGCTTGAAATCGTGATGCAGGATCACCGTGGCGCCACGCAGATGTGCGCCGAGCTGCAGGAAGCGCGAGCCGACGTGGAACACCGGCATCATGAGCTGCAGGCGGTCGGACACGATGAGTCCGAGTTCGGTCGCCATCAACTGGGCGATCGCGATCTCCGCGCGGTGCGTACGCATGACGCCCTTCGGCCGCCCGGTCGTGCCACTCGTGTAGATCAGGTGCATGATCTCGTCGGGCAGCGGCCGGCTCGGCGCGCCCGCCTCGTCGCCGGCGGCGAGAAACGCCTCGTAGTCGTTCGCCCACTCCGGTGCGGTGCCGCCGAAGCAGACATAGGTCTCGATGTGCGGCAGCCGGGCGCGGATCTGGTCGACCGTGGCGGCGTACTGTGCCTCGAAGAACAGGACGCGCGGCGTCGAGTCCGTCAGGATGTACTCGATCTCCGGCGGAGCCAGCCGCCAGTTGACCGTCGCAGCGATGAACCCCGCCAGCTCGCAGGCCGCGTAGGTCTCCATGAACTCCATGGTGTTCTGCGACAGGATCGACACCCGGTCCTGGCGGCGAATGCCAAGCTGCCACAGCGCGCTGGAAAGCCGCTTCGCCCGCGCGCAATGACTGCTGAAGCTGATGCGCCGCTCGCCGTAGACGAAGGCCGTCTCGTCGGGAAACTTGTGGGCATTGTTGAGCAGGATGTCGCCGAGGCAATCGATCATCGTTCCATCCTCCTCGTCGGATTGCGCTCAGCGCTTGGGCAGGCCCATGCGGTTGGCGATGTTGTTCTTCTGGATCGCCGTCGAGCCGCCGATGATGGGCATCAGCAGCATGTCGCGGACGTGGCGTTCCATGTCGAAGCCGCGGGCGTAGCCGTAGGCGCCCATGACTTTCTGGCAGGTCAGCACGATGTCGAGGCCGGTCTCGCACACATACATCTTCGCCATCGAGGTCTCGACGCTGCAGGGCAGGTCGTTCTGCGCGAGCCAGCAGCCGCGATAGAGCATCAACCGGGCGGCGGAGAGCTTTGTCTGCACATCCGCCAGCATGTGGCGGATCGACTGGTGCGAGCAGATGCGCTGGCCGAACTGGCTGCGCTGCTGGGAATACTCCCACGCGTCGTCGACCGCCTGGGCCGCGATGCCGAGGGCCATCGCCGCGACCTCGAGCTTCTCGACCTCGAGCGCAGGGCCCGCGAGCTTGGGCCATCCCTGGTTCCAGCCCTCCTCGCCGCCGACGACGTCGGCCAACGGGATCTCGACATTGTCCAGCGCGACGTCGTTGGTGTTGAGGCCGCGTGCTCCCATCGCCGGGATGTGGGTGAGGGTCACGCCCTTGGCCGTCGGCGGGATGAGCACCAGCGAAAGGTTCTTGTAGCGGGCTTCCGGGTCGCCGGAGCGCACGAGGGCGTAGATGTAGTCCGCCTTCTCCGCGCCCGAGCACCAGCGCTTCATGCCGTTGATCACCACCGTGTCGCCATGCCGCTCGGCCCGTGTCTTCACACTGGCGAGGTCCGACCCGACGTCGGGCTCGGAGAGGCCGTAGGCGAACAGGATCTCGCCGGCGGCGAGACGCGGCAGGAGCCGCTTCTTCTGCTCCTCGCTGCCCGAGGCGACGATGTTCATGCTGCCGTAGCAGGCGTTCATCAGGTACAGCGTGCCGATCACCATCGA
>CAZJCW010000038.1:0-23696 GCA_964544365.1 uncultured Alsobacter sp. | reverse complement strand
GCAGGATGACGCTGCGGCTGCAACGGCCTATATCCCATGGAATGAGCAAGGAACGGTCAGACGGTGCCGACCGACCGGCGGTCGCCCTGGACAGCCTTACCGCCGGTGCACGAGCCGCCGCGACCGGCGGTCTGCCGCCGGTCCATCTCTGGAATCCCGCCTATTGCGGCGAGATCGACATGCGGATCGCGGCCGACGGCACGTGGCACTACGGCGGCACGCCGATCGGGCGGCCGGCGCTTGTGCGGCTGTTCTCGACAATCCTGAGAAAGGATCCTGACCGCTATGTGCTGGTGACACCTGTCGAGCGCGTCGGGATCACCGTGGACGACGTACCCTTTCTCGCCGTCGAGATGCGTGTCGACGGCGTGGGCGAGGCGCAGGTCCTCTCCTTCCGCACGACGGTGGACGACTGGGCGGCGGCCGGGCCCGGCCATCCGATGCGGTTCGAACCCGAACCTACCGGCGGGCTGAGACCTTATGTCCTCATGCGCGACGCCCTGTGGGCGCGGGTGTCGCGTCCCGTGTTCTACGACCTCGTGGCGCTGGGCGTGGAGGCCGACACGCCGCAGGGTCGCAAGTTCGGAATCCGCTCGGGCGGATTGTTCTTCCCGATGGCGGATGCCGGCGAACTGGATCGTCTGACGTGAGCAGCGGACTGCAGGAGACGTCGTTTTCGCCGGAGGCGCTGGAGGCCCGGGCACTCGCCCGCCTGTCGCTCGCCGCGCCATCGGGGATCCCGGCGCGCGGGGACCACGACCTGGTGCCCGAACTTGCTCCGGCGCCCGGCACGATCCATCGCCCGGCGGCCGTGCTGATCCCGGTCGTGGCGCGTCGCGAGGCCGCAACGGTGCTGCTGACGCGGCGCGCGGCGCATCTGCGCGACCATTCCGGCCAGGTCGCCTTTCCCGGCGGCAAGATCGACGCAGCCGACGGGTCACCCCTGCTCGCGGCCCTGCGCGAGGCGGAGGAGGAGATCGGCCTCGATCGAAGTCATGTGCGGCCGCTCGGCTACCTGGACCCCTATTCCACCACGAGCGGCTTCCACATCGTGCCGGTGCTGTCGCTGGTCGATCCCGGCTATGCCGTGACGATCAACCCCATGGAGGTCGATGCAGCCTTCGAGGTTCCACTGTCGTTCCTGATGACGCCCAGCAACCACGAGCGGCATGCGCGGGAGTGGAAAGGACTGCAGCGCCACTATTATGCGATGCCGTTCGGCGAGCACTACATCTGGGGAGTGACCGCGGGCATCCTGCGCGGCATGTACGAGAGGCTTTACGCGGAATGAGCCGTGCCCTTGTCGAGGAACTGCTGCTGTTCCTGATACCCTTCGCGCTGTTCGCCCTGTGGCTGGCGGCGCGGCGCCGGTCGCCGTTCCGCCGGGTCCACTGGGACGGCCATGTCTCGTGGCTGCTGATCGCCGGCATGGCGGTCGCCTTCGGCTGGTTGGTCTATACCGGCCTCACCGCCCCGCGTGGCACCGGACCCTACGTTCCCGCCCACATGGAGAACGGCAAGTTCGTGCCGGGACGGGTGGAATGATGGCGGAACCGGCCGCGCAAGCGCGCCTGCCACGGGGCAGCTTCATCGATCGGCCGGACCTGCAGCAGCTTCTCGCCCTTCTGGACGGTGACGGCGAGGCGGCGCGCGTCGTCGGCGGGGCCGTGCGCAACGCGCTGCTCGGTCTGCAGCCGGGCGATATCGACGTGGCGACCACCGCCCTGCCGCAGGAGGTGACACGGCGGGCCCGGGCGGCCGGGCTCAAGGCGGTGCCGACGGGAATCGAGCACGGCACCGTCACCGTCGTCGTCGAGGGCGCGCCGTTCGAGGTGACGACGCTGCGCGAGGATGTCGACACGGACGGAAGGCGGGCGACGGTCGTCTTCGGCCGCGACTTCGCGCATGACGCCCGCCGGCGGGATTTCACGATCAACGCCCTCTACGCCGACAGGCTCGGCGCCGTCGTTGACCACGTCGGCGGCCTCGCGGACCTCGCCGCGCAGCGCGTGCGCTTCATCGGCGATCCCCAGACACGCATTCGCGAGGACTACCTGCGCATCCTGCGCCTGTTCCGGTTCCACGCAGACTACGGGGCCGGCCCGCTCGACGCGCCGGCCGTTCTGGCTTCGGTGCGGTTGCGGGCGGGGCTCGAAAGGTTGTCGCGCGAGCGGATCGGCGCGGAGTTCGGCAAGCTGCTGGTGTCGCGGCGCGCCGTCGAGACGGTCGTGGAGGTCGCCGAGGCGGGCTTTGCCGACCTCATTCTTGCGGGCGTGGCCGATACGCGCGCCCTGGCGCGCCACGTTGCCGCGTTTCCGGACGCGGACGCGACGGCGCGGCTCGCGGCGCTCGCGGTCTGGAGTCCGGACGATGCGCCGCGCCTGCGCGAGCGACTGAGACTCTCGAACGCGCAGACGTTGCACCTGGAACGCGTCGGACGTGTTCTCGAGGCGCTGCATGGCGGGTGGACAACGGAAACGTCGACCGCGGAGGAGGGCCTCATCCGCCGACTCGCCTTCCGGATGGGGGCAGCGCCGGTGCGCGACGGACTGGCCATCGCCGCGGCACGCGCCGGCATCGAGCCCCGCATCCCGGTCGCCGCGGCCGAGGCGGCGCTCGACGCGGCGTCGCAGCAGCCCCCCTTCGGCGGTGCGCAACTCGCCGCGCGCGGGATCGCCCCGGGGCCCGCGATGGGCGAAACCCTCGCGCGCGCCACGCGGATGTGGCTCGACGCCGGCTGTCCGCTGGATGAACCGACCGTCGGCCACATCCTGGATCAAGTGGTTTCAAACGCGCGCCAGAACTAATCCAGAGTTGAAATCACCGCCTGGCCGGTGCTCCGTCGGCTTTGGACTCCCTTTCGACCGCCCCACGCGCTAGATTGACGCGGTCATCGCGTCCGATGGGCGCGGGTGAAAGTTGAGGCCTGCGACAATCGTTCCGCCCCGCTGACGGACGATGATCCGAGGGCGAGACATGAGCAAAGAGCCGATCCGCCCCGCCGACGTCGCCCGCCGCCTCGCCCGCCGCAGCGGCGAACAGCGTGCCGTCGGGACTCGAAGTGACGGATGGCAGCGCGAGACGTTCAAGCTGCCGCGCGAGGAGGCTCGTGCCAAGGCGCGCGAAGCGTTCTCCCGCTTCCCGAAGGCTGCCTACATGACCGAGATCGAATGGTGGCGGGAACTCGAGGACGGGCAGATCGAGTTCACCATCCGCCGGCTGCCCACGGCCGACTGACCCCCAAAGGGCGCCCGGGGTGCGCTGGCCGGGCCGGCGTTGGATTCTGCTGCGCCTAGCGCCCCTTGCCCGAGGTCACGCGAGCCCGATGACGCTCTCGTGATGGACGGGACGCCGCCACCGTTTCGCCCGATGCGGGGTCCAGCCTTGCCGAGCGGGGGTACGAGGCCGACAATCCGTGAGTTGGTGCATTCGGACGAGGGCACGAGGCCGGTACCGCCGGACTGGTGCGGAGCTTGCACGAAAACGTGTGCACCCGATGCGTGTCGACCGGGATACCGGGGTTGAACGTGTCGCGTGTGCCGGTGACACTGGAATGACGGGCCTCGCGCGGCCGGGCAGCTACCCCGGTCCTGCGACGAGGCGAGCAGCAGCGAGGATTCTATGAGCGAGACCGCCAACGCCGCCAGCCTCGACACCATGGTCATCCGTGCCGCGGAGGCGGCCGTCGACCAGGTCGCCAAGGCAAGGGAGGCCATAGCGACGGTCGTGTTCGGCCAGTCGCAGGTGGTCGAGAACGCGCTGATCACGATCCTTGCCGGCGGGCATGGGCTGGTCGTGGGCGTGCCCGGCCTCGCCAAGACGAAACTCGTCGATACGCTGGGAACGGTTCTCGGCCTCGAGGCGCGGCGCATCCAGTTCACGCCGGACCTCATGCCCTCCGACATTCTCGGCTCGGAGGTGCTCGAAGAGGCGGCCGGCGGACGCCGGGCCTTCCGCTTCATCAAGGGCCCGATCTTTGCGCAGTTGCTGATGGCGGACGAGATCAACCGCGCCTCGCCGCGGACCCAGTCGGCACTGCTGCAGGCGATGCAGGAGTACCACGTCACCGTCGCGGGCGAGAGCCACGACCTGCCGCGGCCGTTCCACGTCCTCGCCACGCAGAACCCGATCGAGCAGGAAGGCACCTACCCGCTGCCGGAAGCCCAGCTCGACCGCTTCATCATGCAGATCGACGTCAGCTATCCCGATGCGGCGACCGAGCGGCGAATCCTGCTGGAAACCACCACCGACACGGCGGCGAAGCCGAAGGCGGTGATGACGGCGGAAGATCTCATGGCGGCCCAGCGTCTCATGCGGCGCCTTCCCGTGGGGGAGAGCGTGGTCGAGGCGATTCTCGCGCTTGTGCGCTCGGCGAGGCCCGGCGAAGGCGATGCGACCATCGACCAGCAGCTCTCCTGGGGCCCCGGCCCGCGCGCCGGTCAGTCGCTGATGCTGGCGGTCCGGGCACGTGCGCTGATCCAGGGCCGGCTCGCGCCGTCGCTCGACGACGTCGTCGCTCTGGCGGAGCCTGTCCTCAAGCATCGCATCGCGCTCACCTTCGCAGCGCGCGCCGAGGGGCAGACGGTCGGCGGCGTCATTCGCCGCCTCGTCGAACGGGTCGCCTGAGGCGCAGGGTGGTCGGCAGGATGTCACGGGAATGGTGAAGGTCCGGGTTCTCGACACCACGGAACGCGCGGTGGGGACCCGCCATGCCACGGACGCGCTCGAACTGGCGCGTCGCCTGCCGCGAATCGCAATCGAGGCAAGGCGAATTGCCGCGACGGCGGCGCACGGCATCCATGGGCGCAGGCAAGCGGGACCCGGCGAAGCGTTCTGGCAGTTCCGCGCGTTTACCGCCGGCGAGCCGGCGAACCGGATCGACTGGCGCCGGTCGGCCCGCGACGACCGCTACTATGTCCGTGAGCGCGAATGGGAAGCCGCGCATACGGTCTGGCTGTGGATGGACCGATCGCCGTCCATGGGCTTCGCGTCGGCCCTCGCGCAGTGCTCCAAGATCGAGCGTGCGCTGGTGCTTGGCCTCGCGCTGGCCGACGTCCTCGTGCGCGGCGGCGAGCGGGTCGGCCTGATGGACCTGACGAACCCGATGGCCACCCGCGGCATCGTCGACCGCCTGGCCGAGGCTCTGGTCGCCGACCGTTCACCGGCCGACCTGCCGGGACAGCGGCCGCTTCCGCCGCTGACGGAGGCGGTGCTGATCAGCGATTTCCTCACCCCCGCGGCCCGCGTGCGGGAGACGATCGAGCGACTGTCGGCGCGGGGCGCCAGGGGGCACGTCGTGCTCGTCGTCGACCCGGTCGAGGAGACGTTCCCGTTCGAGGGACAAGCCGTCCTCGCCGATCTCGAGGGGCCCGATACGCTTCGCGTCGGCGATGCCGGGTCGTTCCGGGACCTGTACCTCGAGCGCATGCGCATCCACCGTGCCGCGCTTGCTGAAGCGTGCACGCGTCGGGCGTGGAGCTTCGCGGTGCATCGCACCGATCGGCCGGCCTCGGACGCATTGCTGGCGCTCGCCGGCCGGATCGCGAACCACGACGCTGCAGCCCGCATCGTCGCCGGCGCGGGGGGCTGAGCCATGTTCGAGGCCCTGCCACTCGGTTTCACAACCCCCGCGGTTCTGCTGGCGCTGGTGACGCTGCCTGCGCTGTGGCTTCTGCTGCGCGTCACGCCGCCGCAGCCCAGGCGGATCGATTTCCCGCCGCTGAAGCTGATCCTCGACCTCGTGCCCAGGCAGGAGACGCCTCAGCGCACGCCGTGGTGGCTGTTGTTGCTGCGTCTCATCGTCGCCGGACTCGTGATCGTCGCCATGGCCGGCCCGGTCTGGAATCCGGCCAAGGATACGGCGAGTGGAAGCGGGCCCATTCTGCTGGTGGTCGACAACGGCTGGGCGGCTGCCCCGGACTGGCCGGAGCGCGTGGCAGCGGCAGAAGATCTGTTGCGCGGGGCTGCCCGCGCCGGCCGTCCCGTCGCCGTGCTCGCCACCGGCGAAACCGTGCAGGACGTGCAGATGGGCGATGCCGGTGCGGCGCTGGAACGGATCCGCGCCATGAAGCCCGCTCCGCATACGCCGGACCGGCTCGCCATGCTTCTGCCCATGGGCCGCTTCCTGGCGCGAGAGGCCGGGGCCGAGATCATCTGGATCAGCGACGGCATCGCCGTGGACGCGTCCGCCAACGTGGTGGGCGCTCTGGCGGAAGCGACCAAGGGGCGCACCGTCACCGTTCTCAATGCGGGCATCGCCCGCCCGCTGGCACTCGCAGGCGTGTCGAACACGGCGACGGGCCTCTCGGTGCAGGTGCTTCGCGCGGCTCCCAACGGTCGCGACGGCGGCACCGTCCGCGCCGTGGATCGCCGCGGCCTGCCGCTCGCGGAAGCCCCCTTCGCCTTCGAGACCGGTGCGACATCCGTCGAGGCCGTCATCAAGTTGCCGGTCGACCTGCGCAATGAAATCGCCCGCCTCGACATCGCCGAGGAGCGCACCGCGGGCGCGGTCGCGCTTGTCGACGAATCGAGCCGACGCCGCCGCATCGGCCTCGTGTCGGGAGCGACCGCCGATACCGCGCAGCCGCTCCTTTCGCCGACCTACTACGTTGCCAAGGCGCTGACACCCTTCGCCGACGTGCGCGAGCCGCGGCTCGGTCCCGCGGAGGCGGTCCGCATGCTTCTCGACGAGAAGGTGCCGATGCTCATCCTGGCCGACACCGGTGCGCTGCCGCAGGATTTGCGCCAGCGGATCGCGCAGTTCGTCGATGGCGGCGGCGTGCTGCTGCGGTTCGCCGGGTCGCGTCTCGCAGCGGCGGGCAATGACGACCTGTCCCCGGTGAAGCTGCGTCGCGGCGGCCGCGCCCTCGGCGGCGCCCTGTCCTGGGAGAGCCCGCGGACGCTCGCGCCGTTCGACCGGGCCAGTCCCTTCTTCGGCCTCACCCCGCCGGCCGACGTCGGCATCACCCGTCAGCTGCTCGCCGAGCCGGACGCCGAGTTGAGCCGCAAGACGTGGGCCGCGCTCGCGGACGGGACGCCGATCATCACGGCCGAGCGACGCGGCCAGGGCCTCACGGTGCTCGTCCACGTCACCGCCGACACGACGTGGTCGAACCTGCCGTTGTCCGGCCTGTTCGTCGACATGCTGCGCCGGATCGTTGCGCTTGCCGGGACGGGCGAAGCCCAGGCCCAGGCGCAGACCACCGGCGGCGCGCCGGTTTTCGCCGCCCCGCTGCGGACACTGGACGGCTTCGGCGTGTTCACGTCGCCGCCTGCCACTGCCCGCCCCATCGCCGTCGGAGGAGTTCGCGTGGCCAGCATCGACCATCCGCCAGGCTTCTACGGACAGAGCGACGCGCCGCTCGCCGTCAACGCCCTGCCCGCAGGCGCGGCACTCACCCCGCTCGACTACGGTCCGCTCGGCGCTCGCGTCGAGGCGCTGGCGCGGGGAGAGAGCGTCGACTGGCGGCCGTGGCTCGTCGCGCTGGCTTTGCTCGGCTTTGCGCTCGATACCCTCGCCGTCCTGTGGCTGTCGGGCCGCCTTGCCGTCATCCGACGCCGCGCGGCACCGGCAGCGGCCCTCGCGCTTGCCGGGATGTTCGCGCTCGCCCTCGCTGCGCCGGGTCCGGTGCTGGCGCAAGGCACGCCGCAGGCTGCTCCCGGCGACCGTCCGGCTCCGGCGCCTCGCCCGGCCATCAGCCCGAAGGAAATCGACGCGGCGCTGGCCACCCGGTTCGCCTATGTCCTCACCGGCGACGCGACGGTCGACGAGATCAGCCGGGCCGGCCTTCAGGGCCTGGCGACGTTCCTGTCCGCGCGCACGGCCCTCGACGCCGCCGAACCGGTGGGCGTCGATCCGTCGCGCGACGAACTGTCGGTCTATCCGATCATCTACTGGCCGATCGTCAGCGGTCGTCCGATTCCCAATGACGCGGCCGTCCGCAAGCTGGACGCCTTCATGAAGAACGGCGGGACCGTGATCTTCGACACGCGCGACGCGCTGTCGGCGCGGCCGGGTGGCCCGCCGACGCCGGAGACGCGTGCGCTGCGGCAGATCCTCGCCGGCATCGCCGTGCCGGAACTGGAGCCGGTGCCCCGTGACCACGTCGTCACCAAGGCGTTCTACCTGATCGAGAGCTTTCCGGGACGCTATGCGGACGGCCAGACCTGGATCGAGGCGCTGCCGCGCGAGGGCCCGGACGCCGAGCGGCCGGCGCGCGCGGGCGACAGCGTGTCGCCCATCATCATCACCTCGAACGACCTCGCCGCGGCCTGGGCGACTGGCCGGCGGGGCGAGCCGCTCTACCCGCTGCAGCCAGGGCTGCCACGGCAGCGCGAATTCGCATACCGCGCCGGCGTGAACATCGTGATGTACGCGCTGACCGGCAACTACAAGGCCGACCAGGTGCACGTGCCCGCGCTGCTCGAGCGGCTCGGCCAGTGACGGCGAGGATCCCCCGCGCATGACCTCGATCGACTGGTCGCCCCTCCTCCCGCTGCCGCTGGTGATCGCGATCTCGCTGATCGCCGCCGGCGCCGCCATCCTGGCGCTCGTCGTGCGCCAGACCGGTGCCACGCTTCGCGCGCTGGCGGTCGCGTTCTTCATCCTCGCATTGTTCAATCCCTCCTTCGTGCGCGAGGAGCGGGAGCGGCTGAAGGACGTCGTCGCCGTCGTCGTCGATCGTTCCGCCTCGCAGGCCCTCGACAAGCGGGCGGCGCAGACGACGGCCGTGGTCGAGACGCTCAACCGCCGGCTCGCCGCCCTTCCGGACGTCGAGATCCGCCAGATCGAGGCGCGCGAATCCGCCGGCGGGACCGACGGCACGCGGCTGTTCTCGGCGCTCCAGTCCGGCCTCGCCGACGTGCCGCCCGAGCGTGTGGCAGGGGCGATCCTCGTCACCGACGGGGTCGTCCACGACGTCCCGGACGCGGCGGCGGCCCTCGGCTTCCGGGCGCCGGTCCACGGGCTCGTCACCGGCCATGGCCAGGAGCGCGACCGCCGCATCGCGCTGCTGGACACGCCCCGCTTCGGCATCGTCGGCAAGGACCAGACGATCCGCCTGCGCGTCGAGGATCCCGGCCGCACCGATCCGGTGCGCGTCGTGCTGCGGCGCGACGGCGTGCAGATCCTCACCCGCAGCGCCGCTCCCGGCGAGGTCCTCCGCCTGCCGGTCCGCATCGAGCATGGCGGCACCAACGTCATCGAGATCGAGGCCGAGGAGGCGCCTGGCGAGTTGACGGCGTTCAACAACAAGGCCGTCGTGCCGGTGGAGGGCATCCGCGAGAAGCTGCGCGTGCTGCTCGTGTCCGGCCAGCCGCACGCCGGCGAGCGCACGTGGCGCAACATCCTGAAGTCGGACGCGAACGTCGATCTCGTCCACTTCACCATCCTGCGCCCGCCGGAGAAGCAGGACGGCACGCCGATCAACGAGCTGTCGCTGATCGCCTTTCCGACGCGCGAGCTGTTCGAGACGAAGATCGCCGAGTTCGATCTCATCATCTTCGACCGCTATTCGAACCAGTCCATCCTGCCGTCGATCTACTTCGCCAACATCGTGCGCTACGTGCGCGAGGGCGGAGCAGTGCTGGTGGCAGCGGGTCCCGAGTTCGCCGGGCGGACCGGCCTCTCCGGCACGCCGCTCGGTGCCGTCATGCCGGCGCGGCCCGATGGCAAGATCATCGAGCGTGCCTTCCTTGCGCAGGTGACCAACACCGGGCAGCGCCACCCGGTGACGCGGGCGCTGCCCGGCTCCGAAGGCGCCGAGCCGCAAGGGGGCGAGTGGCTGCGGCAGATCTCGGCCGACAGCCGCGCCGGCACCACCGTGATGTCCGGCCCCGACGACAAGCCGCTGCTGATCCTCTCGCGCGAGAACAAGGGCCGCGTCGCCCTGCTGCTGTCCGACCATGTCTGGCTGTGGGCGCGCGACTTCCGCGGCGGCGGACCGCATCTCGACCTGCTGCGCAGGCTCGGGCACTGGCTCATGAAGGAGCCGGACCTCGAGGAGGAGGCCCTGCGCGCAGCGTCCAAGGGCGCCGTGGTGACGATCGAGCGCCAGACGCTCGCCGACCAGACCGCGCCGGTGACGCTGACTGCCCCCTCGGGCGCGACGCAGAGCGTGACGCTTGAGAACGCCGCACCGGGGCTATGGCGCACCACGCTCGAAGCGAAGGAGGCGGGGCTGTTCCGCCTGACGGACGGCACGCTGACGGCTTTCGTCAGCGTCGGCCCTCCGAACCCGCGCGAGTATCAGGAAGTGCTGTCCACGGCAGCGCTTCTGACGCCCCTCGCGGAGTCGACCGGTGGGTCCGTCCGCCGGGTCTCCGAGCGGCCGGACGAGACGCTCCGCGTGCCCAGCATCGTCACGCTGTCGGGCGGCAGCCGTTTCTCCGGTGCCGACTTCATCGCGATCCGCTCCACCGATTCGTCGGTTGTCACCGGCGTCGGAGTCACGCCGATCTTCCTCGGCTTCATCGGCCTGCTGCTGCTGGCGCTGAGCCTGCTCGCCGCGTGGCTCGGCGAGGCGCGGCTGGGCAAGGCGGCACGCGGCTAGATTCGGCGGGGCCGCTTCCCACGCGGCCCCGACCGGCTAAACTCCCGCGCGAACGCGTCGCGGGAGATTGTGATCATGAACGCGCCAAGCCCTCACCCCCGACCTGCCGAGGCCGGACTCGTCGCGTGGTCGAACATCGTCGACGGTCGACGCGTGCCTGCCGCCGACGGCCGCACCCTGGACGCCGTCTGCCCATCGGACGGGGCCGTCTTCGCTACGATGCCGCGGTCCGGCCAGGCGGACGTGGACGCCGCCGTCGCCGCCGCGCGCACCGCTTTCGAGGCCGGTCCGTGGGGCCGCCTGACGGCGACCGAGCGGGGCCGCCTGCTGGTTCGGCTCGGCGAGGCGGTCGCGGCGCGTGTCGACGAGCTCGGCGCGCTGGAGGCGCAGGACACCGGCAAGCCGCTGTCCCAGGGCAGGGCCGACATGGTCGCCGCCGCGCGCTATTTCGAGTTCTACGGCACGGCCGCCGACAAGCTGCACGGGGAAACCATTCCCTTCCTCAACGGCTACACCGTGGCCGTGACGCGCGAGCCGCACGGCGTGACCGCCCACATCGTGCCGTGGAACTACCCCGCTCAGATCTTCGGCCGCTCGGTCGGGGCGTCGCTCGCCTGCGGCAATGCCTGCGTCGTGAAGCCGGCGGAGGATGCCTGCCTGTCGCTCCTGCGCTTTGCCGAACTCGCGCTGGAGGTCGGGTTCCCGCCGGGCGCGCTGAATGTGCTCACGGGGCTGGGCGAGGAAGCCGGCGCGGCGCTCGCCGCGCATCCGGGGATCGATTTCATCTCCTTCACCGGCAGCCCCGAGGTCGGCACGCTGATCCAGACCGCGGCGGCGCGACACCACATCGGCTGCACGCTGGAACTGGGCGGCAAGTCGCCCCAGCTCGTCTTCGCGGATGCCGACCTCGACGCCGCCGCACCCGTGCTGGTCAAGGCGATCGTCCAGAACGGCGGTCAGACCTGCTCGGCCGGCAGCCGTGTCCTGGTGGAACGCAGTGCCTATGACCGCGTGGCGGCGATGGTCGCGGAGCGCTTCGCCCAGGTGCGCGTCGGTCATCACCTGATGGACCTCGATCTCGGCGCCATGATCAATGCCGGGCAGAAGTCTCGTGTCGAGCGCTTCGTCGCCCGCGCGCAGGCGGACGGTCTGCCGATGCTGGCGCAGGGCCAGATCGCCGACGACCTGCCGTCCGGCGGCTTCTATGTGAGGCCCGCGCTGTTTGGCCCGGTGCCGCGCGGCAACGATCTTGCCCAGGAGGAGGTGTTCGGCCCCGTCCTTTCGCTGCTGCCGTTCGACGACGAGGCCGACGCCGTGCGCCTCGCCAACGGCACGCCCTACGGGCTAGTCGCTGGCGTGTGGACCGGCGACGCGAAGCGCTCGATTCGGGTCGCGCGGGCCATGCGGTGCGGCCAGGTGTTCGTCAACGGCTACGGCGCGGGCGGTGGCATCGAGCTTCCCTTCGGCGGGGTCAAGAGATCCGGCCATGGCCGCGAAAAGGGGTTCGAGGCGCTCTACGAGTTCAGCGCCTCGCGCACGATCGTCATCAACCACGGCTGAGCGCCGCAAGAAACAGGGGGAGACCATGGGACGCCTGCAGGACAAGGTCGCGCTGGTCACGGGTGCGGGTCAGGGCTTCGGCCTCGGCATCGCCGAATGCTTCGCCCGCGAAGGCGCCAGGCTGGCGCTGGTCGACATCCAGGCCGACAAGGCCGCGGCCGTCGCCGCCGGCCTTCCCGGGGCATTGGCGCTCGCCGCCGACGTGTCGAAGGCGGCGGACGTTCACGCCACGGTCGAGCAGGCGGTCGCCCGCTTCGGGCGGATCGACATCGTCGTCAACAATGCCGGCATTTCGCACCGCAACCGTCCCATGCTGGAGGTCGACGAGGCGGAGTTCGACCGCATCTTCGCCGTGAACGTGAAGTCGATCTATCTCTACGCGCAGGCTGCCATTCCGCACATGCGGCGGCAGGGCGGCGGCGTGATCCTCAACATCGGCTCCACCGCCGGCATCCGGCCGCGGCCCGGCCTCGCCTGGTACAACGCAAGCAAGGGCGCGGTGAACCTGCTGTCGAAGTCGATGGCCGTGGAACTGGCGCCGGACCGCATCCGCGTGAACGCCATCGCTCCCGTGGCCGGCGAGACGCCGCTGCTTGCCACCTTCATGGGCGAGGACACCCCGGAGAAGCGCGCAGCCTTCAAGGCCAGCATCCCGTGGGGCCGCCTGTCGACGCCGCAGGACATCGGCCACGCCGCCGTCTTCCTCTGCTCGGACGAGGCGGAGATGATTACCGGCGACGTTCTCCAGGTCGACGGCGGCCGCTGCATCTGACCATCCGGCAAGGAAATGCCCCGCCCGGGTTCAACCAGGGCGGGGCGCGAAGTGGAGTGGGGTCGTCTGCATCGGGCGGGTGGGACCGCCCGTGATCGAGACCCTAGCCCGCCCCCTCCCCGACCGATGTGCGCCCGCGCACCACCCCGGACGAGCCCCCCTCTCCCGTCGTCCCCGGCGACCGGCGCAGCCGGTCGGGAAGGGGACACAGGGGCCGACGCACCATCCATCAAGGACCCCGCCTCGTGCGGCCTGATGCACCCGGACAAGAAAAAGCCCCGCACGGGTCGAGCGTGCGGGGCGAAAAGGAGGGTCTCGGGTCGAAAAGTCAGGAGGGCGGGCTGGCCGCCCCGTCGAGAACCAACCTAGGGGCATCGGGACCGGGAAGATGTGCGAAATCGCACATTGCGGGTCACCCCGATGGCACCGCACGCCGGCAGCCTTCGCACCGGCGGATGCAACGCGGGATCCGTGACCCTGTGGACGGGACACCTGATGCCGGCGCCTGCTCTTCCGGCGGCGACGAAATCCGTTTACGGTTTGTTTACGGTATCCGGTGGCGTCAGAGTGGGTTTCCGCATGAAAGACGATCCAGTCCATCCCTTCCCGCAGCCGGCGCAGCCGCAGGGCACGGCGACCGCGCTCGATCTGCGCGCGGCTGTCCGGCGTGCCCGCGTCGAGGAGGCAGAGCGGTCCGGCGTGGCGGCCGAGTTGCGCGGGGCCGAGCTGGCGCGGCTGGAAATGCTCAAGGAAACCCTGGAGCCGGTGTTCGCCCAGCTGCCGCGCGAGGCGGAGCTGTTCGACATGGGGCTCGTTCCCGGCGAGAAGCCGCGGCTCTTCGTCGATATGGTCGCCTTCGTCGAAATGGCGCGGGACCGTCGGACCTTCCGCTTCATCCAGGAAACCCGCGCCGGCCGCCTCCTCATCGCGGAGGGCGAGCGCGTCGATCCGGTTGCCGAAGCGGTGACGGCCTATCTCGGCCGCCGTCTGGTCGAACGCGAGCGCGCGCTGACGGAGGGTGACGCGGTGGCGCCGCGCCCGGCCTCCCCCAGTGAGGCAGGCGCACTGCCGGCATCCCCCGGCACGGGCACCACCGACCAGCGTCGTTTCAGCGGCGGAGACGTCACGTTCATGACGGTGCTGGGCATGATGATCGGCGCGGGCCTGCTCTATGCCGCGATGCTGCTGAAGGCGCGCGGCATCGACATCATGTCTGTCTTCCCCCGCCCGTAGGCCGGCACGCGAGCCTTCCGCGGAGCTGCCTCTAGATCGGCAGAGGACCCAGGTCGACGATCTCGCCCCCGGGGACGAGGCCGCGCGTCCGGCCGGAGATCACGGGCCCCGTTTCGGTCAGGTCGATGTCGAAGATGTGGTAGCCGGCCCGATGGGTCAGCGTGCCTTTCACGGCGGAGCACGACGGAACGCCGACGACGGGGATCGGACCCTTCGGCCCGATGACCCGGTTGACCGAGGTGACGTGGTTGTGGCCGTGCAGGATGAGTTCGGCCCCCGTCCTGCCGAGCAGGTCCTCGAATGCGGCGGCGTCGGTGAGGCCGCGGCCGGCACCGGTGCCCCCGCGATAGGGCGGATGATGGATCAGGACCACGCGGGCCAGCGGCTGCTGCGCGAGGAACGTCAGGACCCGCTCGACCTTTCCGCGCTGCTCGACGCCGAGCGTCCCGGACGCGACGAACGGGCCGGTCGGGACCGCCGAGGACAGGCCCACCAGTGCGACCGGGCCGATCATCCGGACATAGGGGAACCCTTCGTAGCGCCCCGAGTCCGTGGTCATCCACGGCGAGAGGTAGCGCTCGACGTCGCGCATCGACGTTCGCACATAGGCATCGTGATTGCCGGGCACGAAGCTCACCCTGTCGGGCCCGCCAAGGCCCTCGAGGAACTTCTTCGCGACCGCGAACTCGCCATGCAGCCCGATATTGATCAGGTCCCCGGTGCACGCGATGTGATCCGGGGACTGGGCCTTCATGTCGAGGATCAGGCGCTGGAGCAGCGCCATGTCATGGACCCGGTCGCGACCGCGACGCCAGTTCATGTAGCCGGTGATCCTCTTGCCCGCGAGTTCCCGCAAGCGAGGCTGGGGCAGCGGACCGAGGTGAGGGTCGGACAGATGGGCGAGACGGAACATCGGGGACCTTTTCGGCCTCACCTCTCACCGCTTCCCCGCCCGCGTCAAGCGGCGCTGAAGGCTCCGGCCCCACTCGCCCAGGGTCCAGGGCTGTCACATCGTCGCGATGCGACGGCCCACGCGCCGGATCGAGCCGCCGCGACCTTGCTGCCGGAACGGGCCGAGTCTGCTACATCGGTCCGGCGAAACGGGGGCTAGAGAGCATGAGCGTGGGCCAAACCGGACACCAGCGGCGGCCGCGACGGCTCGTGCAGCGCGCCATGCACCTGTGGTGGCGCTTCTCGCGGCCGATGACGCTCGGGGTCCGGGCCGCCCTGATCCACCCGGAGCTGGGGGTCTTCCTCATCGAGCACACCTACACGCCAGGCTGGCACATGCCGGGCGGCGGCGTCGAGGCCGGCGAGACGGCGCTCGACGCGCTGGTTCGCGAGGTGTCCGAGGAGGGCAACATCGTGCTCCAGGGACCGGCCGAACTGCACGGGTTGTTCTTCAACGTGAACATGTCGCCGCGCGATCATGTCGCCGTCTATGTCTGCAGGCAGTTCCACCAGTCGGCCCCGAAGCAGCCGGATCGCGAGATCCGCTCCAGCGGCTTCTTTCCGCTCGACGCGCTGCCGGAGGGCACCACCCGCGCGACGCGTGCGCGCCTCGACGAGATCGCCCGCGGCACCCCGCGTTCGCCGACATGGTGAGCGCGGCAGTGGACGACCCGCCGGTTGCGTGCTAGCGAACCGGTCCCCGGCCGGCGCGGACAGGCACAGGTCAGGGTGGAGGCGTTTCGCATGGTCAGGCAGGAGCGACGACGGAACCGGTGAGCCGGGAGCGATCCTCCCGCGGTCTTGCCATGCCCCGTCGCCGGCCGCCACGGTCGGCACTCCCGCCTCAGCAGCCGGATCGCCCGGGTGCGCCAATGCCAGCCGAGCCATGACCGACCTCTTCCTGACGATCCGCCACGAAACCAAAGCCGACGGCGAAGCCATCGAGCGCCTGCACGAACGGGCATTCGGCCCCGGTCGCTTCGCGCGCACCGCGTACCGGCTCCGCGAGGGCGTGGAGCACGAGGATGACCTGTCCTTCGCCGCAATGGTCGGGACCCTGCTCGTCGGGTCGATCCGCCTCACGCGGATCGACGCGGGCGGGGTGCCGGCGCTCCTGCTCGGTCCCGTCACCGTCGAGCCCGCCTTCATGAACCGGGGCATCGGCATGGCGCTCGTTCGCCGGTCCCTCGCGGCCGCGACGGAGGCCGGCCATGGGCTCATCCTCCTGGTGGGCGACGAGCCCTTCTACAGCCGCGCCGGCTTTGCCAAGGTACCGCGCGGGCGGCTCGATATGCCCGGCCCGGTAGATCCCGATCGGTTTCTCGCGCTTGAGTTGAAGCCGGGAGCACTGGCGGACGCCCGGGGACCTGTACGCCCCCGGTCTTGAGGCAGTCGACTTTCCGGCAGGCGCGACGTCCCGTGGTCGACTGTCGTCTTCCCTGCGCCGCTGCTCAGTCTTTCCTGACGTCTTCGTCATCGAGGATGCGGGCCGCGGCGCCGTCGAGATCGTCGTACTGGCCGGTCTTCAGCGACCAGAGAAAGGCGCCGAGGGCCAGCAGTCCCAGACCCAGCGCGATCGGCAGGAGATAGGCGATGACGTTCATGCCGGAAGCGTGCGCGCGACAGACGGCGGAATCAAGCCGGCCCGGGCCGAAGCGTCTCCAGCCGCAAGACGCTCCCGTCCACCCCGGGCCCGCAGGGCATTCAGTGTCACGATGACGGACGAGCCCGACATCGCAGCCGCCGCGATCAGCGGCGTGACATGGCCGGCAATCGCCAAGGGAACGGCGATCACGTTGTAGAGCACTGCAATCCAGAGGTTCTGGCGCATGACGGCGACCGCCTTGCGGCTGATGGCCAGAGCGCTGGCGACCGGCGCGATCCGGTCGCCCAGGAACAGCGCATCGGCGCTGGCCTGCGCCAGATGCGCGGCCGTGACCGGCGAGACGGAGGCGTGCGCGGCGGCAAGCGCCGGTGCGTCGTTCAGTCCGTCGCCGACCATCAGGACCTTGCGACCCTCGGCCGCCATGGCCTCAAGCGCCGTGATCTTGTCGCCCGGCTTCAGCCCGCCCTGCCACGCGTCGATCCCAAGTGTCGCCGCCACCTGCTGGACCGGGCGCTCGCGATCGCCGGAGAGGATCGCGAGGCGATAGCCCGCCCGGCGCAGACCTGCGACGACGTCCACAGCGTCCGGCCTGAGTGTCTGCCGCAAGAGGAAGATCGCGCGACGATCGCCATGCGCGAGGGCGATGACCGTCGCGTCGGGATCGCTCTCCAGGGCCTGCGCGGCGTCTGCCGTCGCATCGCAAAAGGCGCCGCTTCCAAGGCGCGCTTCGACGCCGTCGACGAGGGCACTGACGCCCTGCCCCGCCACTTCGCTCGCCCCGGGCAGCGGCGCGGCACCCCTGGCTTCCCCGGCCAGCGCAGCGGCGAGGGGATGGCGGCTCGACAAGGCGAGCCGCGCCGCGAGCGCGACAAGGTCGTCCGGGACCTCGGCACGGTTGACGATGCGAGGCTCCGGCGTCGTGAGCGTTCCCGTCTTGTCGAAGACGATCGTGTCGCATTGCGCCATGCGCTCGATCGCATCGCCGGCCTGCAGCAGCACACCGGCCTTGAAGAGGCCGCCCGACGCCACGACCTGCGTGGCCGGGACCGCCAAGGCCAGCGCGCAAGGGCAGGTGATGATCAGGACCGCGATCGCGATGATCAGGCTGTCATGCACGCTGGACCCTGCCAGGATCCAGCCGATCGCGGTGACGAGCGCCGTGACGTGGACGACAGGCGAATAGATCCGGGCCGCCCGGTCGGCGAGGCGCAGGTAGTTCGATCGTGCGCTCGATGCAGTCTCGACGAGACGATTGATCTCGTGCAGCAGGGTCCCTTCGGCGGCGGCCGTGACGCGAACGGTGACCGCGCCGGTGACGTTGACGGTTCCGGCATAGACAAGCGATCCAGGCGAGACCGACTGGCGACTGGTTTCGCCGGTGACCAGACTTGCATCGACTTCGGAGTTCCCTTCCACGAGTACTCCGTCGACGGCGAAGCGGTCTCCCGGGCGCACCAGGACACGGTCGCCGGGCTTCACGGCCTTGACCGGAAGTTCCCGGGAGCTTCCGTCCTCGCCGAGGACAAGCGCGCTGTCCGCGCGAAGGGCAAGCAAGTTACCGGCGACGGCGCGCGTTTTCCGTCTCATGACCTGGTCCAGGACCCGACCAAGCAGCAGGAAGAACAGCAGCATCACCGCGCTGTCGAAATAGGCATGGTGGGCACTATGGGCGGTCTCGTAGACCGACATTCCGAGGGCCAGGCAGACGCCGAGCGTGATCGGCACGTCCATGGTCATGGAGCGGTTGCGGATGGCGCGGGACGCATTGCGGAAGAAAGGCTGGCCGGCATAGGCCGCCGCCGGCAGGGCGATCAGCGCCGATATCCAGTGGAAGAGGTCACGGGTCTCGTCGTTGATGTCCGTGACGTTCCCCGACCACACGGAGACCGAGAGCAGCATGATGTTCATCGCCGCGAAGCCGGCCACGCCGAGGCATCGGATGAGGAATCGCATCTCGGCGGCTTCCGCCTGCTCTTCCCGCGACGCCTCGAACGGGTGGGCCTTGTAGCCCAGTCCTGCCAGTGTTCTCACGACCGAACCGGGGTCGAACGCGGCGTCGGTCCAGTCGAGGGCGAGGCGACGGTTCGTGTAGTTCAGGCGGGCACGATCAAGACCCGGCAGCGGTGCAAGGCCGCGTTCGATATCGCCGATGCAGGCGGCGCATGTGATGCCCTCGACCGCGAGATCGAGATGACGCGTGCCGTCTTCGCGGGTCTCCACGAGGGCGGAGTAGTCGATTCCGGCTCCGGGGCCGGCCGAAGACGACACGTCGGGCATCATGGTCTCCGTCGTTCGCTCCGCTCAGGGCAACAGGACACGGTTGGTGGATTCGAAGACCACGTCGCCGCCACGCTCGAGAAGGACGACCACGTCCCACTGGCCGGCGACGACTCCCTGAAGTTCGGCCCCATAGCGACCGGTTCCGGTCGCCGCGAGTTCGCTGGCGCGGTCGAGCCTCTTGTCGGCAGGGCGCTCAAGCCGGATGCGACCGCCGAGGCCGCTCAACGGATTGCCCTCGCGATCGAAGGCGCTCAGGACCACCGATGCCGCTCCATCGGCGGCTCGAACGACCCGGGCTTCGACTTTCCAGCCGCGCTGGTCCTGTTCTTTCGATGCGGCGATGCGGGTGTTGTAGGCGAGGCCCATCTTGTAGGGCGTTTCGGTCTGCACGCCGCTGAAGGTACCGACAGCCACCCGCAGCATGTAGCCATTGACGGCGAAGACGACGCCGAAGAACAGCGCCAGCATCAGGAAGACGTGACGACCGCCGAGGACGAACGCTCTCCCGCCGTCGCCGCCACGAGAGTCGATCTGCTGAACCTTCATGGCGCGCTCCCGGTTCCTTTGAAGAAGTCATCGGCATGGGCGACGGCGCCGCTCACCACGTCGGTGAGACGGAACCGGATCTGGCGGCTGTCGATGTCGGCCTGCCTTGCAGGCACGCTGACAAGGACGCGCAATTCGCGGGTCTGGTCAGCGCCGACTTCGACAAGCGTCGAGAGGTCGGCCGTCATCGCCACGCCGGCAACTTCCAGGCGGCCATCGGGCAGGCCGAGGATCTCGAGGCGGAAAGGTCGGCTCTCCAGCGTCATGTTGCTGAGGCGGACCGTGTAGCCGTTTCGTACCCCGCCGTCGGCGAGGCGGACGAAGATCGGGTTGCGATCGTGCAGGACGTTCACGGCGAGCGTGGCGCGACCGAGCAGCGCGTACGCCATGATCGCTCCGATGACGGCGATCAGCGCCGTGTAGAGCAGGGTGCGCGGACGGACGATCCTGACGACCGGTTCCTCGCGCGCGATACGCCGCTGGATGTTGAAGTCGGTGTCGTAACCGATGAGGCCGCTCGGACGGCCGATCTTGGCCATCACGTTGTCACAGGCGTCGATGCAGAGGCCGCACTGGATGCAGCCCATCTGCAGACCCTCGCGAATGTCCACGCCCGTGGGGCAGACGTTGACGCACTGGAAGCACTCGACGCAGTCGCCGGCGGCCTGTCCATGGCTGCGCGCCGCCTCGGCCTTCTTGGCCGACATGCGCGGTTCGCCCCGGTCGTAGCGATAGGTGACGTTGAGGGCGTGCTCGTCGGTCAGGGCGGCCTGGATGCGCGGCCAGGGGCACATGTAGAGACACACCTGCTCGCGCATGAAGCCGGCGAGCACGTAGGTCGTGAAGGTGAGGATCGCGATCCACATGTAGGCGACGAACGGACCGTTGAAGCGAACGAGTTCTCCCACGAGCGTCGGCGCATCCGAGAAGTAGAGCACCCATGCTCCGCCGGTCCACCAGGCGATCATGAGCCAGAGCGAGTGCTTGAGCGCCTTCTCGGCAATCCGCTCCAGATCCCACTTGCCGCTCTGCTTCTTGCGGATCTGCTCGCGTCGATCGCCCTCCACGAGCCGTTCGACGGCATAGAAGAGATCGGTCCAGACCGTCTGGGGGCACAGATACCCGCACCAGACGCGGCCCGCGACGGCGTTCATGAGGAACAGCACCAGTGCTGCCAGCACCATCAGGCCGGTGACGTAGTAGAGTTCCTGCGGCCAGATCTCGATGAAGAAGAAGTAGAATCGCCCGTTGGCGAGATCGATCAGCACCGCCTGGTCAGGCGCATTGGGGCCCCGGTCCCAGCGGAGGAACGGCAGGAAGTAGTAGATGCCCAGCGTGACGATCAGGATCAGCCACTTGACCGTGCGGAAACGTCCCTTGACGTCCGCCGGGAAGATATCCTTGCGGGCCTCATAGAGGGGGACGTCGAGATCGACCGGGGCGGCGGCCATGACGGCTGCGACCTTCGGCTGGCCTTCGGCGCTGGACATGCGGCAATCCTCGAAGGGATGGGGGATGAAGGTTCCGGCGCCCTTCGCGCGCCGGAACCTGACTTCTGCAGTCGTATCGAGGCTTACTTCCCGCCGCTTAGTGTGTGGACGTAGACGGTCAGCGCGTTGATCGTCGCTTGGTCGAGGCGGCCGTTCCACGGCGGCATCACGCCTCCGCGGCCATTGGCGATCGTCTGCTCGATAGTCGCCTGGTCACCGCCATAGAGCCAGATGTTGCTGGTCAGGTTCGGCGCTCCGGCCTCGGGATTACCCTTGCCGGCTTCGCCGTGGCAGGCGGCGCAGTTGTCGGCGAAGAGCTGCTTGCCCTTGGCGGCATCGGCGGAGCCTTCCGGCTTGCGGCCGGACAGTGTCACGACATAGGCGGCGACGGTCGCAATCTCGTCCTTCTTGAGGATGCCGTCCTTGCCGAAGGCCGGCATGGGCCCCTGGCGGGACTCGGCGAGTTCGTTGCGGATGCCGTAGGCGATGGTCTGCTGGATTTGCTCCAGCGACCCACCCCACATCCACTGGTCGTCGACGAGGTTGGGATAGCCCTTGGAACCGCCACCGCCCGTGCCGTGGCACGGCGCGCAGTTGTTGCCGAAGGCGGCCTTTCCGGCTGCGAGCGCGACCTGCTGCAGTTGCGGGTTCTTCACGATGTCGGCAAGCGGGGTCGTGGCGAGAGCCGCCAGCTTGTCGCCCCGCAACCGGTTGAGCGCGCCGACATCCTCCTCGAGGGCATTGCGGCTGGCATAGCCGAAAAGGCCCTTGGTGAAGGAATTGCCGAGCGGGATTGCCGGATAGACGATGATGTAGCCAATCCCCCAGACGATGGTCGCGTAGAAGAGCCAGAGCCACCAGCGCGGAAGCGGCGTGTTGAGTTCGCGAATGCCGTCCCATTCGTGACCGGTGGTCGAGGTGCCGGTCAGGCTGTCGACCTTTGGTGTGTCAGCGGCCATCGGTTCAGTCCTTCTCGAGCGGAACGCGGGCGGCGTCGTCGAACTTGCCCCTGTTCCTCGGATTGAGCGCGTAGATCAGAACCAGGACGAACAGAGCGACAAAGCCGACCGTCCCCCAGGTCTGGGCGAAACTCGCCACGGATTCATAGGTGAGCATGGGGGAGCTCCTCAGCGGATGTTCGCTTTACGGTCGTAGGTCTTGAAGTCGACCAGCGTACCGAGCATCTGCAGATAGGCGACCAAGGCGTCCATCTCGGTGACGGCGCCGGGATTTCCATCGAACTCCCGAGCCATCGCCTTCGGATACCGCTTCGCGAGATCTGCGGCTCCCGGATCGTCGAGCGTCGCCTGCACAACGATGTCGCCGGCCGCCTTCGCGATCATTTCGTCCGTGTAGGGCACGCCGAGCAGCTGCTGCACCTTCATGTCCTGCGCGATCGACCGGGCGTCGAGCTCGGTCGTCGCAAGGAACGGGTAGCCGGGCATGATCGACGCCGGCACGACGGCCCGCGGGTTGACGAGATGGGCGCGCTGCCATTCGTCGGAGTACTTGCCTCCGACGCGCGCCAGGTCCGGCCCCGTCCGCTTCGATCCCCACTGGAAGGGGCGATCGTACATGCTCTCGGCCGCGAGCGAGTAGTGGCCGTAACGCTCGACCTCGTCCCGCAAGGGTCTGATCATCTGCGAGTGGCAATTGTAGCAGCCCTCGCGGACGTAGATGTTGCGGCCGGCGAGTTCCAGCGGTGTGTAGGGGCGCATCCCCTCCACCTTCTCGATGGTGCTCTTCAGGTAGAAGAGCGGGGCGATCTCCACGAGGCCGCCGATGGCGACGACGATGAGGATGCCGACGAGCAGGACGATCGAGTTCTTCTCGAAGACCTGGTGTTTGGCCCAGACGGACATGATTGTGCCCCCTTACTCGGCCGCGACCAGCTGGGGCGTCGACTCGGGCTCCGAAGAGAGCTCCTCCGAGGCGATCGTCATCCAGATGTTGTAGGCCATGATGAGCGCGCCCAGCAGGAACAACCCGCCGCCGATGGCGCGAATGACGTAGAACGGATGCATCGCTTCCGTCGTCTCGATGAACGAGAACTCCAGGTAGCCGAGAGCCGTGTAGGCGCGCCACATCAGGCCCTGCAGGATGCCCGACACCCACATCGCCGAGATGTAGACGACGATGCCGAGGGTCGAGAGCCAGAAGTGCCAGTTGACGAGCTTCAGCGAGTACAGCCGCGAGCGGTTCCACAGCCACGGAACGAGGCAGTAGATCGCGCCGAAGGAGATGTAGCCGACCCAGCCCAGCGCACCCGAGTGAACGTGTCCGATGGTCCAGTCCGTGTAGTGCGAGAGGCTGTTCACGGCCTTGATGGACATGAGCGGTCCCTCGAAGGTCGACATGCCGTAGAAGGCGAGAGACACGACCATCATGCGCAGCACGGGGTCCGTCCGCAGCTTGTCCCAGGCGCCCTGCAGCGTCATCAGGCCGTTGATCATTCCGCCCCAGGACGGCATCCACAGCACGATCGAGAACACCATGCCCAGCGTCTGGGCCCAATCGGGCAGCGCCGTGTAGTGCAGATGGTGCGGCCCCGCCCAGATGTAGATGAAGATCAGCGCCCAGAAGTGCACGATCGACAGCCGATAGGAGTAGATCGGGCGGTTCGCCTGCTTGGGGACGAAGTAATACATGATGGCGAGGAAGCCGGCGGTGAGGAAGAAGCCCACCGCGTTGTGGCCGTACCACCACTG
>CAZJCW010000037.1:0-23785 GCA_964544365.1 uncultured Alsobacter sp. | reverse complement strand
GCCCGCTGAGCTACTACCCCCTCTCGCTCTGGAGCTGGCAGGACGCCATCAAGGCGGTGTTCCTCGACCGCGTGAACATCGTGTCCTTCTACGATCGCACCGTCCGGAGCCCGACCTTCGAGATCCGGCTTCCGTCGGTCGTGTCGCTGAAGACCTATGTGAAGCCCTCGCGCCAGCCTGCCTTCACGCGGTTCAACGTGTTCCTGCGCGACCGCTTCACCTGCCAGTATTGCGGGTCGCGCGACGACCTCACCTTCGACCACGTCGTGCCGCGCTCGCGCGGCGGCCAGACCACCTGGGACAACGTCGTCGCGGCGTGCTCCCCCTGCAACCTGCGCAAGGGCGACCGCATGCCCCGCGACGTCGGCATGGTCCCCTTCCAGCTCCCCTTCGCCCCCAGCGTCCACGACCTCCACCAGAACGGCCGGCTCTTCCCGCCGAACTACCTGCACGACAGCTGGCTGGACTACCTCTACTGGGACACCGAGCTGGAGCCCTGACATCACCGTCTTCGCCGCTCCCGGCCCGGGGAGCCATGCCTTTCCTCGAGGCTGGCGACAGCCGTGGATGGCCGGGCCAGGCCCGGCCATGACGGTGGCGGGGGTGTGGGCATTCGGGATGCCGTCTGCGGGCAGCGGCACCCGCCCCCGGTCTCGCGCAACCCGTATTCCCGCGACCTGCTCCCCCGTCTTGCCTCCCTCTCCCGTCATCCCCGGGCCCGGCCCGGGGATCCACGCCTTCCCTCAGAGCGGCGACAGCCGTGGATGGCCGGGCCCGGCCATGACGGTGGCGGGGGTGCGGGCGGGGTCAGATCCCCGGCGGATGAAGGATCGGCCAGGGGCGCTGATCCGGTCGCCGGTCCTCGACGAACTGCGCCATCCGCAGCACGCCGACGTCGTCGAAGCGCCTGCCGACGATCTGGACACCGATCGGCAGGCCGGCGCCGTCGTAGGTCATGTTCACCGAGGCGGCGGGATTCTCGGACATGTTCCAGGGCAAGGTGAAGCCGATGTGCTCGAAGGGCCTTTCGGGATCGTGGACGGGTGATGCCCACTCCGCCGGAAAGGCCACGCAGGGAGCGGTCGGCGACAGGACGAAGTCGACCTCCTGGAACAGGGCGGCCGCTGCCTTTCTCATCTCGACGGTCCGGTTGTAGCCGCGCAGCACGTCGAGGCCGCTGCGGCGGGCACCCGATTCCGCCCATTCGCGGATGTAGGGCAGGATCTTTCCGCGCTGCTCCGGCGACAGGCGGGAGACGTCGTCCCACGCGCGGACGCGCCAGAAGTCGTCGAGCCCGTCCAGCATCTCCCGCGTCAGGAGCGGCCCGACCGGCCGCACCGTCGCCCCCGCCTCGGCGAAGAGATCCGCCGCCGCCTGCAGCGCGGCGAGCACCGCGGGCTCCACCTCCATGCCCGCGCTTTCCGCCATCACGCCGATCACGAGGCCCCTCGGATCGAGCCCGAGATCGGACCAGGGGAGGTCGGCAGGCGGCAGGGCGGTGGCGTCGCGCCAGTCCGGTTGCGCCAACACGCCCATCATCAGCGCGGCATCGGCCACGGTCCGCGTCATCGGTCCCGCGACCCGGCCGAGATAGGCCGGATCGATGGGCACGCGGCCATGGCTGGGCTTCAGGGCCACGAGGCCGCAGAAGCTCGCCGGGAGGCGGACCGATCCGCCGATGTCGGTGCCCAGATGCAGCGGCCCGTAGCCCGCCGCCCCGGCGGCGGCGGCGCCGGCGCTCGATCCGCCGGGGTTTCGCCCGAGGTTCCACGGGTTGCGCGTCAGGGGATGGAAGCTCGACAGGCCGGACGTCAGCATCCCGTAGTCGGGCATCGTCGTCTTCGCGAAGATGATCGCCCCGGCTTCGCGCAGCCGCGCGGCCGGCGGCGCATCGGCCGCCGCCGGCACCAGGCCGGTCGCCGCCGTGCCCAGCGGCACGGGCACGCCACGGGTCGCGATGTTCTCCTTGATGGTCACCGGCACCCCGTCCAGCGGGCCCATCGGTTCGCCGTGCGACCAGCGTGTCGTCGATCCCGCCGCCACCGCCAGGGCCCCGTCGGGGTCGAAGGCGTAGAGCGCGGCCAGTTCCGGCTCCCGCCGCTCGGCATGGGCGACGACCGCCTCCATCACCTGGAGCGGCGTCAGTGACCGGTCGCGATACCGCGCCAGCAGTTCCACGGCGGAGAGCGACAGGATGGATGTCACGACGGCGGCCTCCCGGAGAGGACGCCAGACTAGCCGGGGCCGCGCGGCGCAGGAAGGCGGTCCGGGCGGTTCAGGCCCGAGCATTCCGCGCGGCTGACAGAAAGGCGAAGGCGGCGAGCCCCGCCGAGATCGCCGCGTTCCAGGCCGCCAGGGAGAAGCCGAAGATCCGGAACGTGACCTCGTCGCACCGCACGACGCGGACCGTTTCGAGCTGGCGCAGGAAGTCGCCCATGCCGGCCGGCTTCGCGATGGCGCCCGTGCAGCCGGTCGGGCCCGGCCACCAGCCCCATTCCACGCCGGCATGGTAGGCTCCGAGCCCCGCGCCGGCGAGGAAGAGCACGCCGAGAAGCGCCAGGCCGGCCGTTGCGATGCGTCTGTTCGGGCTCAGCGTTGCCAGCAAGGCCACCAACGCGGCCAGCGGCGCGCCGGCGTAGTAGGGAATGCGCTGCGTCAGGCACAGGTCGCACGGCTTCACGCCGAGCCCGTGCTCGATGAAGAGCGCGCCGCCCACCGTTGCGACCGCCGCGGCGGCGAGCGCCAGCGCCGCGGTGCGCGCATCCGGCACGGCGAAGCGTGGCGAGGGTGCGGTTGGCGGGCTCATGGGCCTGGGTCCGACGTCAGAACAGTCTGGTCAGCAGCCAGAAGCCCAGCGCGATGGCGCCGATGCTGACCAGGGCCACGGCCGTGAGGTGACGCTCGATGAACACCTTCAGCGGCGCGCCCCAGCGGTTGAAGATTCCCGCGATGATGAAGAACCGTGCGCCCCGCGTGATGATCGACAGGAGCACGAACAGCGGAAAATTGTAGGCGAGCGCCCCGCTCACGATGGTGACGACCTTGTAGGGGATCGGCGTGAGGCCCTTCACCAGGATGAACATCGCGCCCCATGTGGCGTACCAGGCCTTCACGGACTCGATCTTGTCGCCCAGCCCGTAGAGCTTCAGCAGCCACAGGCCGACGCTCTCGAACAGAAGCGCCCCGATGGCGTAGCCGAAAATGCCGCCGGCCACCGACGTGACGGTGCAGATCGCGGCGTAATGGAAGGCCTTGTCGGGCCGCGCCAGAGACATCGGCGCGAGCACGACGTCCGGCGGAATGGGGAAGAACGAGCTTTCGGCGAAGGACACCGCGCCGAGCGCGTAGGGTGCGCGGGGGCTGGCGGCAAGCGAGACGGTCCAGTCGTAGAGGCGCTTGAACATCGAGGCTCCTGTCGCGTTCCGCGTGTAGCGGAAGCGACAGGGCCTGTCCAATGCGGGGGCTTCAGCTCAGGTTTGCCTTGAAGAACGCGACCGTCCGGTTGAAGGCGAGGTCGGCGGCGTCCTTGTTGTAGCGTTCGGCGCTGGTGTCGTTGTGGAAGGCGTGGTTCACGCCTTCGTACATCTGCACCGTGTAGTTGACGCCGGCCGCCTTCAGCGCCGTCTCGTAGGCCGGATAGGTGCCGTTCACGCGGGCGTCGAGGCTGGCGAGGTGCACCAGCAGCGGGGTCTTGATCCGGGCGACCGCCTCCGTCGGCGGGGCGACGCCGTAGAACACCACGCCCGCGCCGAGTTCCGGCTCGCGCGTCGCGAGGATGTTGACCATGCCGCCGCCCCAGCAGAAACCGACCACGCCGACCTTGCCGTTGCTGGCGGGGTCGGCCTTCAGGAAGGCCATCGCGGCCTTGGCCTGCTTCACGACGGCTTCGCCGTCGAGCTTCGCGAACATGTCGCGGGCGGCGTCGGCGTTGGACGGCGTGCCGCCGAGCGGCGTCAGGAAGTCGACGCCCAGCGCCAGGAAGCCGGCGGCGGCGAAGCGGCGGGTGACATCCTCGATATGCGCGTTGAGGCCGCGGTTCTCGTGGATGACGATCACCGAGCCGACCTTGCCGGCCGTCTTCGGGCGGGCGAGGTAGCCGGAGAGATCGACGCCGCCGACCTGGGTCTTCACGCGCTCGACCGCGAGCCGCGGGTCGGTCTCGGGAACCTGCTGCGCGTGGGCATAGTTCGGTTCAAGCGCGGAGAGCGCGGCCGTGGCGGCGGCCGTCGACCCCGCCATGATGCCAAGGCGCTCGAGGAACACGCGGCGGGGGAGCGGCTTGTGAGTGTATTCGTCGTAAAGGTCGATGATCCGTTGATCGAGCGCCATTGCGGTTCCTTCCCGTGCGGGTTGCAGGCGGCTGCCCCGCCTTCAGACGCAGGATGGGGCGCCCACCCGGAAGTTCAATCAACATCTTTGCGATGTGGACGATCGCAGCGTCCTTTTGGACGAACGGTGATCCAAGGCCGGGCGGCATCCGTATTTTCCACAGTTCGCGTGGGAGCTCCTGGTCATGGGTGACATTGCAGGCGTGCGGCGCACGTTCGTGAAGGCGGCCATGGATGCCCCCTTCCTGACCCGCGAAGACGAGCATGCGCTCGCCGTGCGCTGGCGGGACAACGGCGACGAGGATGCCTTGCACCGGCTCGCCGCGGCCCATATGCGGCTCGTGATCGCCATCGCGGCGCGGTTCCGCCACTACGGACTCCCGATGGCCGACCTGATCCAGGAAGGCCATGTCGGCCTGTTGGAGGCCGGCGCCCGGTTCGAGCCCGACCGCGAGGTCCGCTTCTCGACCTACGCGACATGGTGGATCCGGGCTTCCATCCAGGACTACATCCTCCGCAACTGGTCGATCGTGAGGGGTGGGACGAGTTCCGCGCAGAAGGCGCTGTTCTTCAACCTGCGCCGCCTTCGGGCCCGCCTGTCGCAGGCCGCGGCCGGCGATGACACCGTCGACATCCACCAGGGCATTGCGGATGCCGTCGGCGTGTCGCGCAACGACGTGGCGCTGATGGACGCACGCCTCTCGGGGAGCGACATGTCGCTCAACGCTCCGTTGACGGACGAGTCGACCGGGGCAACCGAGCGGATGGACTTCCTCGTCGACACGGCGCCCCTGCCGGACGAGACCGTCGGCGAGGCCATCGACAGCGAGCGCCGCGTGCGCTGGCTGCGGTCGGCCCTGACGGTCCTGTCAGACCGCGAACTGAACATCCTGCGTGCGCGCCGCCTCACCGACGAGGCGGCCACCCTGGAGGCACTCGGGGACCGGCTCGGCATCTCCAAGGAGCGTGTCCGCCAGATCGAGAGCCGCGCGCTCGAGAAGCTTCGTCGCGCGCTGCTCGAGCGTCACCCCGACGCCGCCGCCGCGATGGTCTGACGACGCCGGCTGGCTCGACGACCGGTCGACTGCAGTCTTTCGCCGGGGTCTTGCCGAACCCCTGGACGTGTTCTGTTCGACTTTTCGGACAAACCGGCGCCGGGCAAGCGCCTTGGCGGGGCTATTCCACCACGATCTTGTAGGTCTGGCCGGGCTTCAGGGCACCGCCCCGGTCCAATCCGTTCAGCACCATGAAGCGCTCGACCGGCCGGTCCAGTCCCGTCATCCGGGCGGACAGGCTCTCGACGGTATCGCCCGGCTTTGCGACCACCAGACCGATCCGCAACGGCCGAACCGCAGCGATTTCCGACGGCGTCATCGGCCTGAAACTCTCGATCGAGGCCCGGAACGCCCGGTCGACCTCCGGGGTCAGGACCCGGGCCGCAAGGATGAACCGGTAGATGGCCGAGCCGGACTGGATCGCCGCGAGGCGGAAGCTCCACTCGTCCCCCCGCGCCGTCGCGGTCACCGCCGGAAGCCCGCTGACGATGATGGATTCGACCGGCCCGACCGTGGATCCCTCGATCCAGCCGGACGCGATGTACGTGGCCAGCGTCTGCCCTTCCGGCAGCTTGACGCTGTCGAACCGCATCGCCTGCGATCCTCCGGGCGCGACGCCGGCAACCGCGACGGAGGAGTTCTCCAGCACGAAACCAGCCGGCGCCGCAAAGGTGAACCCGAGCTGCGGGTGGAGGAAGCGGTTGGCCCGGACCATGCCTTCCGCCGGGTCGTCGCCGAACGTGATCCCGTCGATGGCCGCGAGATAGACACGCCGGTCGTTCTCGCCGATCCCCGGCCCCGCGATGGACCGTGCCGCGCCCAGCGCCAGCGCGACGCGCTCGGGGGTCGAGGGGTGAGTGGACAGGAAGTTCATGCCCTGCTGGCCGGACCTGTCCCCCATCAAGGTCGCCCGCATGCTCGACTGGCGGCCCAATGACGCCAGGAATCGTGCCGCGCCATAGGGATCGAAGCCGGCCTTGGCGATCGTCTTGACGCCGATCTGGTCGGCCTCGAGTTCCTGGGAGCGCGAGAAGCTGGCGATCGAGTACCGCGAGCGCGCCTGCACGACCTCGCCGGCGACCGGATCCTCCAGGACTTCCGCCACGACGCGGCTGACGAGCTGCGAGCGCCGCTCGAGTTCCGCGCGCTGCGACGCGTGGTTGGCGGTGACGTGCGCCACCTCGTGCGCCATCACGGCGGCAATCTCGGAGGTGTCGTTGGCCAGCGCGAGAAGACCGCGCGTGACGTAGACGTTGCCGTTCGGCAGAGCGAAGGCATTCACGACCGGTGAATTGAGGATCGTGACCTTCGGGTCCGGCGTGTCGCCGGCCTTGGCGACCCGCGCCATCACGTCGGTGAGCATCCGCTCGGCCGAGGCCGAGCGATACTCGCCGCCGAACATGCCGACGAGGCGCCGGTGCTCGCGCTGCGCCGCGGTTTCCAGCCCGGTGACGCGCGGTGCGGACGCAGGGACGGCGGGACCACCCGCCGTGGGGAGGCCGAGCCGCTCGGCCGCGCAACCGGCCAGCAGAAGGCTCAGGCCGACTGCCAGGACCGCCTTCGACCGCCTGCCGACCCGGCTTCCCGGAAGGTCTTCGCGCCGTTCTGTCTCGCGTTTCACCACTACCGCGACCCTAATCGAGGCGTTCGATCGCCTCCGGAACCGTCGCTTCCATTCGCGAGCGGTCCTTGCCAACGACGATGCCGCGCACGCGGACCCTTCGTCCTTCCATCGCGCCGACCGTCATGCCCGAAGCCTCGAATCTGCGCAAGGATCGTTTCGGAACGGTGACGGTCAGGCTATCGGATCCGAACGTGCCGAAATTGAGGTAAAGAAAGGTGCTACCTGTCGATATCGACGCTATTCGGCCCTCGACGAGGGCGTATCGCCCATCGAGCCGCGCCATTGCCGCGGCGTCGTCCGCCTGGGGCAGGGGCGTGGACCACAGGCCCGTGCCGGCCGATCTCGCCCGTTCCTCCAGCGCCAGAAGAACGCGCGCGCACCGGGCCGGAACGTCGTCGGGACGCACGAAGACGAGGCCCGTCGCCACGAGGTCCGCAGTCGCAGGTCTTCCGCCGCGGGCTGCCACGACAGCCCATCGTCCCCACCGGTCCGGCGGGCCGGGCAGCTTCAGGACCTGGGCCGGACCGACCGCGATCCAGGCCTCCAGCGCCGCCCGCCCGTCCCCGGAGGTCGTCGACGGAGGCCACGCGAAGCCGGCCAGGCGGACGGGTTCCCCGCCCGCCACGATGTCTCCCTCGCGCGTCATCGCGAGGTCGACCGACGGTGTCGATCCCGACAGGCCACAGGCCGTTGCGGCAGACCCGCCCGCCTCCTGGGCCTGGGCCTGCGCGATCAGGAAGGCGCCGAGCCAGGCGGTGGACCGCAGGCGGCGCGGTATCTCCAGGACAGCCATGGCGACCATCACGCGGGGATGCCGCCGCACCTGTCCAGCGACTGGAAGTTGTGCTCGCCGACCCGGCCGGGGGTGGCTGCAATCGACCCGCGACTGTGCTAATGCGTTCCGCGCGCGGTTCCGTAGCTCAGCAGGACAGAGCAGCGGTTTCCTAAACCGAAGGTCGGAGGTTCGAGTCCTCCCGGGACCGCCATGCCCCAGGGCATCGCGCGTCCGGCCCGTCGCGCGGAAGCGACCTGCGCTCAGCGTGCCCCGGCGCCCTTCGTGTTCTGATTGGTCCACATGATGCTGGCGTGGCGCCCGCCGGTCTCGCGCTCGAGGGCGTAGCAATCGCCGGGCGGGCCGGGCGACAGGGCGGCCTGGATCTCGTCCCGATCCTCGGGCGTGAGCCGCAGCGACGCGATGCGGACGATGTCGGCGAGATGCTCGGCGGTGCGCGCGCCGACGATGGCGGTGGCGACGCCCGGCCGGTCGAGCACCCAGCGCGTCGCCACGGCGGTGAGGCTGACGCCGTGCCGGCGCGCGACCCGGTCGAGCACCGAGAGCAGGGACTGGAACCGTTCCCAGGATCCGAACTCGTCGATGATGAGGCGATACTTGACGAGCGACCGGTTGGCGAAGGGCGGCTCCGGGTCCGGGGCGCCGAGCCAGCGGGCCGACAGGAAGCCGCCGGCGACCGCGCCGTAGCACTGCAGCGCGATCCCGTGGCCGGCCGCGTAGGTGGCGAGGCCGTTCTCCGGCCGCCTGTCGAGGACGGAATACTGCAGCTGGTTCGACACGACCGGGAGCCCGGCCTCGATGAAGGCCCGCAGATGCGCGGTGTCGAAGTTGGTCGTGCCGAGGAGATCGATCTTGCCGGCGGCCCGCAGGTCGGCGAGCCACCCCATCGCCTCGACGGCGCCCTGCACCGCGTAGTCCCACCAGTGGAACTGGACCATGTCGAGCCGTTCGACGCCGAGCCGGTCCAGCGAGCGGTCGACGAGGGCGACGATGTCGTCGCGCCGCAGCACGGGGAGCTGGTCGCGGTCCGGCACGATCTTGGTGTGGATCTTCACGCCGCTGGCGAGGTCGGGATGCTGGCGGCGAAACGCGCCGATGGTCTCCTCGACGCCGATGTAGTGGTCGGCGCAATCGAACGCGGTCACGCCCGCCTCGACGAACCGGCGCATGCCGGCCACGGCCTCGTCGCGGGCGACGGAGGGGCCGTGGCGCTCGGCAAGCTGCCAGTTCCCCTTGACGATCCGCGAGATGCGATAGCCCGGTGCGATTTCGACTGTTTCCACGACGGCCCCCTGTGTTCGGCGCGGATCATGGCGAGGAACGCCGGGCGGGACAACCGCCCGCGATGACGGCCGTGCAATTCGGCGCCGCGCCTGTCCCGGTCAGGCCGTCCGCCGGAAGCCGTCCGAGGCTTCCATCAGCCGCCTCGTGTACGGGTCTGCGACGTTGCGGCTGGCGAGGTCGGCGGCCGACAGTTCCTCGACCCGGCGCCCGCGCTGCATCACCATGAGGCGTTCGCACATGTGCGTGACGACGGCGAGGTCGTGGCTGACCATGATGAAGGTCAGGCCGTGGCGACGGCGCATGTCCTCGAGCAGGTTGAGCACCTCCGCCTGGACCGAGGCGTCGAGCGCGGATGTCGGCTCGTCCAGCAGCAGGATCTGCGGCTCGAGGATCAGGGCCCGGGCGATGGCGACGCGCTGCCGCTGGCCGCCCGAGAGCTGGTGCGGATAGCGAAACCGGAAGCCCGTGCCGAGCCCCACCTCGTCGAGTGCCCGCTCGATGCGCGCCTCGGCGTCTCCGATGTCGTGGATGGCGAGCGGCTCGGCGAGGATCCGGTCGACGGTCTGGCGGGGATGCAGCGATCCGTAGGGATCCTGGAAGACCATCTGCAGCGTGCGGCGAAACGCCTTCGTGCCCGGCTCGGGCAACTCCGGCGCGCCGATCAGAGATACCGTCCCGGCCGTGCGCGGGGCGAGGCCGCAGACGGCCCGCAGCACCGTCGACTTGCCCGAGCCGGATTCGCCGACGATGCCGAAGCTTTGCCCGGGCTCGACGCGCAGGGAGACGTCGTCGACCGCGACGAAGTCGTCATAGACGACGCGCAGACCTTCGATGGCGAGGCCGGACTTCACAGCGCCCATTCGGGCCTCCGGTCCAGGGTCGGAAGGGGATGGCGGTCCTCTCCCAGCCGCGGCAGGCAGTTGACCAGCCCGCGCGTGTAGGGGTGCGTGGCCTCGTGCAGCCGTCCGGCCGACACCTCCTCCACGACCTTTCCCGCATACATGACGAGGATGCGGTCGCAGAAGGTGGAGACGAGCCGCAGGTCGTGGGAGATGAAGATCAGCCCCATGCCGCGCCCCGAGACGAGCTTGTCCAGGATCGCCAGGACCTGCAGCTGCACGGTGACGTCGAGCGCCGACGTGGGCTCGTCGGCGATGAGCAGCTCCGGGTCGGCGATCAGCATCATCGCGATCATCGCGCGCTGTCCCATGCCGCCGGAGACCTCATGGGGATAGAGGTCGAACATCCGGGCCGGGTCGTCGATCTGAACCTGCCGCAGGGTGTCCAGCGCCCGTTCGCGGGCCTCGCGGCGGGAGACGCTGGCGTGGGCGTCCAGCGTCTCGACGATCTGCGCGCCGATCGTCATCACCGGGTTGAGCGAGAACTTCGGATCCTGCAGGACCATGGCGATGCGCCCGCCGCGCAGCGCGCGCCGCTGCTTCGGCGGGCAGGTCAGGAGGTCGATGCCGTCGAAGGCGAGGCGACGTGCGGTGACCCGGCCTTCCGGCGCCGTCAGGCCCAGGATGGCCCGTCCCGTCTGCGACTTGCCGGAGCCGGATTCACCGACGATCCCGAGGCGCTCGCGGCCCAGCGTGAAGGACACGCCCCGCACGGCCTCCATCATGCCGCCGTCGCGGTTGGGGAAGGCCACGCGCAGATCGTCGACGACGAGAAGGTCGCCCGGGCCGGACGCGGTGCTCATTTCACCCCCTTGGGATCGAGCGCGTCGCGCAGGCCGTCGCCGAGCAGGTTGAAGGCGAGGCTGACGACGAAGATCGCCGCGCCCGGCGCCGCGGCGACCCACCACTGGTCGAGCACGTAGAGCCTGCCGTTGGCGATCATCGCCCCCCACTCCGGGGTCGGCGGCTGGGCACCGAGCCCGAGGAAGCCGAGGCCCGCCGCGGTGAGGATGATGCCGGCCATGTCCAGCGTCACCCGCACGATCACGGAGGAGACGCACAGCGGCATGATGTGGCGCAGCACGATGCGCCAAGGGGACGCGCCGACGAGCTTCACGGCGGAGATGTAGTCGGCCTGCCGGATGGTGAGCGTCTCGGCCCGCGCGATGCGGGCATAAGGCGGCCACGAGGTGATCGCGATGGCGATCACGGCGTTCTCGATGCCCGGGCCGAGCGCGGCGACGAACGCCAGGGCGAGGATGAGCCGGGGAAAGGCGAGGAAGATGTCGGTGATGCGCATCAGCGCGGCATCCACCAGGCCTCCGGAATATCCCGCCACCGTGCCGACCGCGAGGCCGATGGGGGCCGCCAGCACGGCCACCAGCACGACGACGAACAGCGTGATGCGCGAGCCGTGGATGATGCGCGAGAGGATGTCGCGGCCCTGGTCGTCCGTGCCGAACCAGTGGGTCGAGGACGGCGGCAGCAGCCGCGTCGTGCGCAGGTCGCCGATGTAGGGGTGGTAGGGCGCGAGCTGGTCGGCGAAGATCGCCACGAAGACCAGCGCGAGGACGATGCCCAGCCCGAGCATGGCCAGCCTGTTGCGCGCGAAGGTGCGCCAGCCGGCATAGGCGCGACCGAGGGCCGCCTGCCGGCGCGAGCGCGGGCGTTCCGACAGGAGCCAGTCCCGCAAGGATTCGCGCGGCGTCTCCACGCTGCTCATCGGGACCTCGTGCGCGGATCGAGCAGCCGGTAGAGGACGTCCGACAGCAGGTTGAGGCCGATGAAGATGGACCCGACGACGATGGTGCCGCCCAGCACCGCGTTCATGTCGGCGTTCTGCAGCGAGTTGGTGATGTACAGGCCGAGGCCGGGCCACGCGAAGACGGTTTCCGTCAGCACGGATCCCTCCAGAAGGCCCGCATAGGACAACGCGATCACCGTGACGAGCGGCACCATCGCGTTGCGCAGGGCATGCCGCCAGATGATCCGCGTCTCGGACAGCCCCTTGGCGCGCGCCGCCACCACGTATTCCTGGTTCAGTTCGTTGAGCATGAAGGAGCGGGTCATCCGGCTGATGTAGGCGAGCGAGAAATAGCCCAGAAGCGAGGCCGGCAGGATGAGGTGCGAAAAGGCGTTGCGGAACGCCTCCCATTCGCCGGCCATGGCCGTGTCGAGCAGCATGAAGCCGGTGACGGGGGTCAGCGTGAACTCGTAGACGACGTCGATCCGCCCCGGCCCCGCGACCCAGCCGAGCCTCGCGTAGAACACCAGCAGCGCCATCAGCCCGAGCCAGAAGATCGGCACCGAATAGCCGATGAGGGCCATCACCCGCACCGCCTGGTCGGCGAGCCCGCCCCGCCGCACGGCGGCCCAGACGCCAAGGGGAACGCCAAGGCCGGCACCGAGGATCGTTCCCAGGGTCGCCAGCTCGATGGTCGCGGGGAAGGCGCGGCGGATGTCCTGCATCACGGGGTTCGACGTGAGCACCGAGACGCCGAAGTCGCCCTGCAGCACCTTGCGGATGTAGATGTAGAACTGTTCCCAGAGCGGCTTGTTGAGCCCCATCTCCTCGCGGACGCGGGCAATGACATGCTCGGGAGCCCGGTCGCCGACGACGGCGAGGACGGGATCGATCGGGATGACGCGCCCGATGAAGAAGGTCACGGCCAGCAGGCCGAGATAGGTCAGCACGATCACGACGAGAAAGCGGCCGACGGTGTCGGCCGCACGAATGAGGCGGGCGCCGCGGCGCCCGCCTCCGGTGCGTTGAGAGACGTGGCTCAAGATGCGCTTACTGCTTCGACACCTTGAACATGTAGGTGGCGTCCGACGTCGGACCGATCTTCAGGCCCTCGACATTGGCGCGGTACGCCGCGACCTCGTTCATCTGGTAGATCATGACGAACGGGCTCGTCTGGCGGAACTCGGCCTGCATGTCGAGATACATGGCCTTGCGCTTGTCGGTGTCGCGCTCGAGGGCGGCGGCATCGGCCTTCTTCGTCAGCTCCGGGATCGCCCAGGCGTTGCGCCACGCCAGCGGCTTGGACTTGGCATCGTCCGAATTGTCCGGATTGCGGGCAAAGGTATCGGCGTTGGTATGGGGATCCCAGTAGTCGGCGCCCCACTGGCCGATATAGATGTCGTGCTGGCGCGCGCGATACTTCGTCAGCGTCTGCCGTCCGTCGCCGGGGATGATCTCGACGTCGATCCCGGCGCGCTTGGCCGTCTGCTGGAAGGCTTCGGCGATGCCCTGCACCGGCTGCGTGGTGCGCACGTCCATCGTCACCTTGAAGCCGTTGCCGAGGCCCGCCTTGGCGAGCAGCGCCTTCGCCTTGTCGACGTCGAGCTTGTAGGGGTTCTCCGTCGAGGCGCCGAGCAGGCCGACCGGCAGGAAGTTCTGGTGCACGACGCCGATGTTCTTGATCAGCGTGTCGCCGATCGCGCCGTAGTCGACCAGCCACTTGAAGGCCTCGCGCACCTCGGGCTTGGCGAGGTTCGCGTTCTTCTGGTTGAGGCTGAAATAGTACACCGTGCCCTTGGGCGTCCCGGTCGTCTTGACGTCCTTGTTGGAGGCCAGCGCGTCGAGATCCTGCGGCGTCAGGTTGCGGGCGACGTCGGCATCGCCCTTCTCGAGCAGAAGCCGCTGGGTCGCCGCTTCCTTGACGTGGCGGTAGATGACCCGGGCGAGCTTCGACTTGTCGCCGAAATAGTTGTCGTTGCGCTCCAGCGCGACGATCTCGTTGGCGCGCCACTCGCGCAGCTTGAGCGGGCCGGAACCGGCGAAGTTCGTCTTCAGCCAGCCGTAGCCGAGGTCGCCGTTCTGCTCCTTCGACATGACCAGCGCCTTGTCGACGACGGCGGCGACGTTCGCCGTCATGCAGTTGAGCACGAAGCTCGGCGCGTAGGTCTGGTCCGTCTCCAGCGTCATGGTGAGCGGGCCCGTGGCCTTCACCTTGGTCTTCACGTTGTCCTTCGTCAGGCCGAACTGCGTGAGGATGAACGCGGGCGTCTTGTCGAGAATCACGGCGCGCTGGATCGAGAAGGCCGCGTCCTCGGCCGTGATCGGGTTGCCGGAGGCGAACTTCATGCCCGGGCGCAGGTTGAAGGTGAAGGTCTTGCCGTCGGGAGACACCGTCCACGACGTGGCGAGATCCGGCACCAGCTTCGAGGGATCGGCGACGTCGTAGCGCAGCAGGCGGTCATAGCTGTTGCCCATGATCTCGCCGGCCGAGATCTCGAAGGATTCCGCCGGGTCCATGGTGATGATGTCGTCGATGGCCCAGGCGACGACGAGCGTGTCCTTCGGCGTGGCGGCGAGGGCGGTGCCGGCCAGAAGCGCGGCGAAGGCCGCGGCGCCGAGCAGGCGCGACGCATGGCGGATCGGTGTGTGTTTCATCGTCGTGGTCCCCTTTTTTGGTCGTCTCTTGGATCCGCCGATGCGGCGGATATTTCCCCGGAGCGCAGCGTAGTATTCATTTTGCGCGCGTGCCACCCCCCGTTCGGTCCCGGCCCGCGCGATCCCCGCCGTCGCGCCTCGACGACCAAAGTCGGGTCACGGAACCGTGATTCCGTGCCTTGAAGTCTGCCGGCGCCCATGTCACGTTAACCGCGCTTTCGGTGCCTCTCGTCAGGGAGAGGTGAAACGGGAACGTCGTGCGGAGCGTGCTCCAAGGCGACGGCTGCCCCCGCAACTGTAAGCGGCGAGCCCGTGTCGCATCACCACTGGTCCACGCATGGACCGGGAAGGGCGACAGGGCGCAGAGCCGCGAGCCAGGAGACCGGCCGGAAGCGTGTGCAACCCCCAGACCTTGGCGGTGGGCCAAGGACGGTGAACCATGACCCGACCGACCCCCGTGGTGGCCCAGGCCGCCATCGCGGCGCTATGCGCCGTCATTCCCGCATCCACAGCCCTCGCCCAGACATCGCCACCGCCGGCGCCGAACGAGATCACGGTCACGGCCAACCGCGTGCCCACGGCCATCCAGCGCACCGGCAGCGCCATCACCATCATCGGCAGCGAGGAGATCCAGCGCGCCAACCCGGTCTCGATGGTCGACGTGCTGCGGCGCGTGCCGGGGCTCGACATCAGCGAGAACGGGGGCCCGGGAGCGACCGCCGTCATCCGCATCCGCGGCGCGAATGCCGGGCAGACGCTGGTGCTGCTCGACGGCGTGCGGCTCAACGATCCTTCGCAGGGCAGCGGCGAGTTCGACTCGTCGATGATCGCGCCGGGCCTCATCGACCGGATCGAGGTGCTGCGCGGGCCGCAGTCCGCGCTGTACGGATCCGATGCCATCGGCGGCGTCATCAACATCATCACGAAGAAGGGGCGCGGCGTTCCGCTGGTGGGCTTCCAGGTCGAGGCGGGCAGCTATGGCACCCTGTCGACGATCGGCTCGATCTCCGGCTCGACGGGTCCCTGGAGCTACGCCGCCTCGATCACCGGGCAGCGCACGGACGGCTTTTCCCGCTACGGCTACCGCATCGGCCGGATCGAGAGCCTTCTCGGGACGCTGGAGGCGGACGGCGTCGAGCGGATCGCCGGGTTCGGGCGCGTCGGCTACGACGCGGGGACGGGCGTCCGGTTCGACTTCGCCGCCGTGGGAGCCGGCAAGCGATCGGACTACGACGCCGGCTTCGGGACGTCGCCGGACACCCTGAGCTTCAGCAAGGAGCGGTTCTCCCAGGTCAGCGGCAAGGCCGAGGTCGACACGTTCTCGAACGCCCTCACCCACACGCTGCTGTTCTTCGCCAACCGGTCCGAGCGCCAGTACTTCAACTCGTACTCGCGCAGCGCCGCGCCGTCCGACCGGGGCGACTATGTCGGCGACCGCTACGGGGTCGAATACCAGGCGCTCTGGCGGCTGCCGCAGTTCGGCTCGCTGATCGCCGGGGCCCGCTACGAGAAGGAATCGATCGACACCTTCAACCGGTCCCTCGTTCCGCCGGGACCGCGGTTCCGCGACCAGGCGTCCGACCAGTCGACCTCGTCGCTGTTCGCCCTGTGGCAGGTGCCGGTCGGCGAGCGGCTGACCCTGTCCCTCGGCGGACGCTACGACAAGGTGACCGACATCGACGGCTTCGCCACGTGGCGCGCCACGGCGGCCTACGCCATTCCCGAGACGGCCACGAAGCTGCGTGCGAGCGCCGGCACCGGCGCCAAGGCGCCGACGCTGTACCAGCGCTTCTCGATCTACGGCACGCCCGGGCTCTCGCCCGAGCGCAGCACCGGGGTCGACGCCGGCATCGACCAGTCGATCCTCGCCGGGCGCGGCACGGTCTCGCTGACCGCCTTCGCCAACCGCATCGACAACCTGATCGACTACGATTTCGGACCGGGATGCCCGCCCGCCCAGGCCGGCACGGGGTGCTTTCTCAACGTGAACAAGGCGAAGACGTCCGGCCTCGAGGCGAGCGTCGGACTGACGATCATCGAGGGCCTGCTCTCGACCAACGTCGCGTACACCTATCTGCATGCCAAGGACGCCGTGACGGACCTGACGCTGGCGCGCCGGCCGCAGAACGTGGGACGCCTCGGCTTCCAGATCACGCCGCTTCCGGGTTGGCTGATCGAGCCCTCCGTCATCGGCGCGTCGGAGCGCTTCTCGGGGAACAACGAGACCGGCCGGCTCGCGCCCTACGCGCGCTTCGACGTCTACACGGAGTACGCCCTCAACCAGACGTTCAAGGTGTATGGTCGCGTCGAGAACATCACCGACGCGAAGTACCAGGACGTCCGGAACTTCGGCACGACGGGGCGGGCCTTCTACGCGGGACTGACGGCGACATGGTGACGACGGCATGGTGACCGCAGCCGACACGATGCCGGTCGCGCGGTCGGCGGGGCTGGACCGGCTTCTCCTGCCGGTCCTTCTCGCGCTGGTCGCCCTGCTGTTCGTCGTGTCGCTCGGCGTCGGGCCGGTGCGGCTCTCGCCGCTGGCGGCGACGCAGGGGCTCTTCGCGTCGTCGTCCGATCCGCACGCGGTGATCGTGCGGGAGATCCGCCTGCCGCGTGCCGTGCTCGCGCTCGCCATCGGCGGCATCCTGGGCCTGTCGGGCGCGGCGATGCAGGGCCTGCTGCGCAATCCGCTGGCCGCGCCGTCGCTGTTCGGCGCGCCGCAATCGGCGGCGTTCGCCGCGGTGGCGGCCATCGCGATGGGATGGACCGACACGCTCTCCTGGGGCCTTCCGGTGGCGGCGATCGCGGGGGCCTTCATCTCGGTGTTCCTGCTCCTCGCCGTGGCCGGTCGAAACGCCTCGCTTCTGCTCCTGATCCTCGCCGGCCTCGCGGTGTCCAGTCTCGCCGGCGCGGGAACCGCGCTCGCCATGAACCTTGCGCCGAACCCGTTCGCGGCGCTGGAGATCGCCTTCTGGCTGCTCGGATCGCTGGAGGACCGCAGCATGCGCCATGTCCTGCTGGCGCTGCCCTTCATCGTCGCAGCCGGCGTCCTGCTGTTCTCGCAGCGTGGGGGCTTCCGCGTCCTGTCGCTCGGCGAGGAAGCGGCGACGAGCCTCGGCGTCCACGTCGACCGCCTGCGTGCGGCGGTGATCCTCGGCGTGGCGCTGGGGGTCGGCGCCTCGGTCGCGGTGGCCGGCTCCATCGCGTTCATCGGCCTCGTCGCGCCGCACCTGATGCGCCCGCTGGTGCGCCACGACCCGGCGCGGCTGCTGCTGCCGTCCGCGCTGGCAGGTGCCGCCCTGCTGCTCGCCGCCGACATTGCCGTGCGGATCATTCCCTCGACGAGCGACATCAAGGTCGGCGTGTTGACCTCCATCATCGGCGTGCCCTTCTTCCTCGGCATGATCCTGCGCCAGCGGCGCACGCTGGCGGGAGGCGTCGCTTGAGTCCGTCGGTCCTCTCGCTGTCCGGGGTCTCGGTGACGCTCGACCGGCGCCGGATCGTCGCCCCCACAGACCTCGACCTGCAGGGCGGGCGGCTGGTCGCCGTGGTCGGGCCGAACGGGGCAGGCAAGTCGACCCTGCTCAAGGCCGTTGCCGGCGTCCTGCCCGCGACCGGCCGGATCGCCATCGAGGGGCGTGACCTCGCCGCGATGCCACGGCGCGACGCCGCGCGACGCGTCTCCTACCTCCCGCAGGGCCAGACCGTGCACTGGTCCCTGACAGCGCGCGACGTCGTCGCGCTCGGGCGATACCCGCACGGCCTGGCCGATCCCGTCGCGCTCGGCGGCGAGCACGCCCACGCCGTCCACGACGCCATGGCCCGCACGGATACGCTCCGCTTCGCCGACCGCAGCGTGCTTGCGCTGTCCGGCGGCGAGCGGGCCCGCGTGATGCTGGCCCGGGTCCTCGCGGTGGGCGCCCGGATCATTCTCGCGGACGAGCCGACGGCCTCGCTCGATCCTCGACACCAGCTGGTCGTCATGCAGGACCTGAAGGCCGAGAGCCGGCGCGGGACGCTGGTCATCGCAGTCACGCACGATCTCGGGCTGGCGGCGCGGCTGGCCGACGAACTCGTGGTCATCGACGGCGGATATGTCGTCGCTCATGGCACGCCGGCCGATGTGCTGACCGACGACCTGCTGGCGCGCGTCTACGGGATCGGAGCCGTCCGACGGACGGTCGGCGACGAGACGCTCATCCTGCCATGGAGCCTTGCTTGAGCGAGGGCGAGGGACGGCCGTCGAAGGGGCGCGGACGACGTCGTCCACCGGGTCCGACGTGCATGCTTGCCGCCTTGCTGGTGTCGCTGTACGCGGCCTCGCCGGCTTCTGCCGCGGACCGGCCCGCCCGTGTCGTGTCCCTCAACATGTGCACCGACCAGCTCCTCCTCGACCTCGCGCGGCCGGATCAGATCGCAGGTCTCAGCCCCTACGCCGGGAACCCGTCGATGTCGTGGGCGGCTGCACGGTCGGGCGACCTTCCCATTCTCTCCGGCACCGCCGAGGAGGTCATGGTCATCCGGCCGGAACTGGTGGTGGCCGGTCGCTTCACAGCCCGGGCGACACGCGAATTTATCCGCGCACGGGGAATTCCGGTGGAGGAGTTCGACGTCGTCGCCAGCGTCGCCGACACGAAGGCGCAGATCGCGCGCTTCGGCGAGATCACGGGTGCGCGCGAGAAGGCGCGCCAGCGCATCGCCGAGATCGAGGACGCCGAGACCGCTCTGAAGGCCGCAGCGCTCGAAAGCCGGGTGAGGGTTCTCCCGCTCTCGCGGCGCGGCTGGGTCTCCGGCCGCCGCACCCTGATGTCGGATCTCCTGGCGATGGCCGGGCTCGACAATGCCGCGGGAGAGATCGGCCTCGACGCGGGCGGCTTCGTCGGCCTCGAGGACATCGTTCGTCTTCGCCCCGATGCCATCCTCATTTCACGCGACGACGACCGGGCGGAAGACCAGGGCAGGGCGATGCTGCTTCATCCGGCCATCCAGGACCTGTTTCCGCCGGACAGGCGGCTCGTCGTCCCGGAGAAGCTGACGGTCTGCGGCGGCCCGATGGTTGCGGAGGCGATGCGCCTGCTCGCTGACCAGATCCGGCGCCTCACGCCGCGCCGCGCCGATCGCCCCTGACGGTCACCGCCCCGCCGAACGACGTCACCGTTCCCGGCGCTGCCGCGCGATGGCGATGATCGCCTCGACGTCGAGGTGCTGCTCGCAATGGTCCGCCAGGGCATCGAGCGTCGCGTCGACCGTGTTCGCGTAGGCGAGCCGGCTCGACCGGCCGAAGTCCGCCAGGAAGACGCGCCGGAAGGCGTCCGACCCGAACAGTCCGTGCACATAGGTTCCCACGATCCTTCCGTCCGCGCTCGCCGCGCCGTCCGGCCGCCCGCCGATGTCGAGGACCGGGCGGGCGCAGTCCGGACCGTCGGTGCGGCCGAGATGGATCTCGTATCCCTCCACACGCTCGCCGCTCCCGACATGCAGGGCGGTGACGGGGGCCGTGATCTTGTCGGCCGTCAGCACGGTGTCCACGTCGAGGAGGCCGAGACCGGGCACGATGCCGGCCGGTCCTTCCACGCCGTCGGGATCGGCGATGCTGCGGCCGAGCATCTGATACCCGCCGCACAGGCCGATCACCCGGCCGCCGCGCCGCACGTGGCCCGCGAGGTCGATGTCCCAGCCCTGCGCGCGAAGGAAGGCGAGGTCGCCGATGGTCGACTTCGACCCCGGCAGGATGACGAGATCGGCCGTCCCGGGCAGCGGCTCGCCGGGCGGGACGAGCCGCAGGTCGACGTCCGGTTCCTGTGCAAGCGGGTCGAGGTCGTCGAAGTTGGCGATCCGGGCAATGATCGGGACCGCGATCCGCAACCTGCCGCTGCCCGCGCCCCGCCGTTCGAGATCGAGCGCGTCCTCTGCCGGAAGGCGGTGGGCGTCGCCGAACCAGGGCACGACACCGAGGCTCGGCCATCCGGTCCGGCGCTCTATCTCGATCACGCCGCCGTCGAACAGGCGGACATCGCCGCGAAACTTGTTGACGAGGAAAGCGCGGATCAGGGCCCGCTCGTCGGGTTCGAGCACGGCATGGGTGCCCACGAGGCTTGCGATGACGCCGCCCCGGTCGATGTCGCCGGCAAGGATCACCGGCACGTCTGCGGCCAGCGCGAAACCCATGTTGGCGATGTCGCCGTCGCGAAGGTTGATCTCCGCCGGACTGCCGGCGCCCTCGACGAGAACCACGTCCGCCGCCGCTTCGAGCCGCGAGAAACTGTCGAGAACGGCCGCCATCAGCATCGACTTGCGGGTGCCGTAGTCGATGGCCTGAAGGCTTCCGGAGCGGCGGCCCTGCACGATCACCTGCGCGCCCGTGTCGGTCTCGGGCTTCAGCAGCACCGGATTCATGTGGACGGTCGGATCGACGCGCGCCGCCATGGCCTGGACCGCCTGCGCGCGCCCGATCTCGCCGCCGTCGACCGTGACCGCGGCGTTGTTCGACATGTTCTGGGGCTTGAACGGCATCACGCGGAGCCCGCGCCGCACCAGGGCACGCGCCAGGCCGGCGACCAGGGTCGACTTGCCCACGTTCGACCCTGTCCCCTGGACCATCACGGCCGGTGTCCGGTTCATCGGCATCGACGCCAAGGCCTGTCCGCCATGTCCACGACCCTCCCCTGCAAGTCCCGGAACGCTCCAGTCCCTATGGCACGTCGAGACCGGACGGGCGAGCGCCCTGCCGGCCGCGACCTTGGCAGATCGCCCCGCGCGACCGATAACGGCACGGAGAACGTGAACGGCTATCGAGGGAGACCATGGCCGCCATGAATGCCACCCCACCGGCCGCCGTCATCGAGTTGCGTCTCGGCTCCCTCGAACAGCTGTTCCATCGGCTGGATCCACTGCCGTTCCGGGAAGGCGACCTGTCTCCCGAGGTCGAGGAGTACATCATCTCCTGCGGTCGCGAACTGCCGAAGGGCAGCCCGATCTCCATCACGGTCCACGTGCCCGACCACGCCACGGGGCCCGGCCCGCGCATCGACATCGGCGATGCGATCCGCGGCTTCTTCGCCGGGCGTGCCAAGGCGGAAGCCCGGGCGATCCGGGACCTGTTCGGGGACGGTCGTTCAGCGCTGGGGATCGGACTGGCGATCCTGGCTACCTGCCTCATCGTGTCTTGGCGGTTGGCCGAGGGCGCCACGACGCCGGTCAGCCGGATCGCGCAGGAAAGCCTGGTCATCGTCGGCTGGGTCGCGATCTGGCGGCCGGCCGAGATCTTCCTCTACGACTGGATCCCGCTCGATCGGAATCGCCGGCTGTTCAGGCGTCTCGCCGCGGCGACGGTCACGGAGAACCGCCACGCCGCGTGACGGCGGGTGGCGCCCTGTCCGACGGTTCCCTTTCGCACCCGGCCGAACGGGGTATAGGGTGCCGGCCGCATCGGAGAGAGCCATGAGCAGCGACGACGACTATGTCTACGACGAGGACAGCGGCGAATGGATGTCTGCCGCCGACCTGCGGGCGAAGAAGGCGGCCGCGGCCAAGGCGGACGAGGTCGTCGTGCGGGATTCCGTCGGCAACATCCTTGCGGACGGCGACCAGGTGACCGTGATCAAGGACCTCGACGTCAAGGGCGCCGGGCAGGTGCTGCGCCGTGGCACCCTGATCAAGTCCATCCGGCTCACCGGCGATCCACAGGAGATCGACTGCCGCTACGAGGGCATCAAGGGCCTCGTGCTGCGCGCGGAATTCGTCAAGAAGCGATGAGCTGATCGTCGTTTTTTCCCGGCGGCGCGCCTTCGGCCCGGTCACAGGACCCAGGGCGCGAGCGCCACGACGGCGACGAGCAGCGGCACGCCGAAGCGGAGCAACGCAGCGAGGACGGCCAGTCCCGCCCCGGAGAGGCCCAGTTCCCGGCCGAGCGTTGCCGTGGGGATCTTCCACCCCGCGAAGATCGACAGCGCGAAGCCCGTCGCCGGCAGCATCACGTCCGACGTCGCGAAGTCGATGAGGTCGAAGACGGATGCGTTCGCGAATGCGGGGATCGTCGCCAGAGGCTTCCAGCCGGACCAGAGGCTGAACGAGAGCACGGTGGGCAGGCCGGCCAGCGCACAGGCCGCGCCTGCCGTCATGGCCGACGCCTGCCTCGACCAGCCCCGCGTCACCAGCCACGCCACCGAGAGTTCGAGCAGGCTGATGGCCGAGGCGAGGGCCGACATGGCGAGGAGGATGTAGAACGCGAAGCCGACGACGGAGCCGAAGGGCAACTGGGCGAAGGCGAGCGGAAGACTGACGAACATGAGGCCCGGTCCGCCCGCCGGATCCAGACCGAAGCGGAAGACGAGGGGGAAGATCGCAAGGCCCGCGAGCATGGAGACGGTGGTGTCGCCGATCATCGTCAGCACGGCGGTCCGCTTCAGATCGACCTCCTCGCCGACATAGGCCGCGTAGGTGATCATGGAGCCGAGGCCGACCCCGATCGAGAAGAAGCCGAGGCCGAGCGCATCGAGCCACGCCCTCGGCCGCATCCGCTCGAGGTCGAAGCCGAACAAGAAGGTCAGCGCCGACCGCCAGTCGCCGACCGCGACCGACATGCAGGCGAGCAAGAAGACGGTCGCGAACAGGCAGGGCATCAGCAGACGAGACGCCGCCTCGATCCCCCGCTCGACGCCGGCGGCGACGACGGCCGTCGCCATCGCCATGAACAGGAGATGGAAGGAGAGGACCCGCCATGGCGACGACAGGAGCGCGTCGAAGCGGGCCTGCGTATCCGTGGCGGTCGCGACCGCCGTGCCGGAGACGACGGCGTCACAGGCGTAGGCCAGGGTCCAGCCCCCGATCACCGCATAGAAGCTGAGGATCAGGAAACCCGTCAGGATTCCGAGGAAGCCGATCAGCCCCCAGCCGCGCGACGCGCCGGCGCGGGCGGCGACGGTCTCGATGCTCCTGACGGCATCGCCCCTGCCGGCCCGGCCCACCGCGAACTCGGCCAGCAGCAGCGGCAGCACGACGAGGGCAAGGCCGAGGAGATAGGGAATGACGAAGCTGCCGCCGCCGTTCGCGCCCGCCTCGTAGGGGAACTTCCAGACGCTGCCGAGGCCGATCGCCGACCCGATCGTGGCCAGCACGAAACCGAGACTGCCCGACCACCGGGGTGAGCGGGGCGCGACGCCGTCCGTCGGCCTGGTCGGCTCTGTCATGACGTCATTCTAGGGCGTGCGCGATGCCCTGTCGCCATGGTCGCCGACGGGCCTGCAACCCGGAGGTTTCGTCGTGCGGCGGGCACGGCGGCCCGAGGCAAGGCTGCTCCCGGCAGAAGCCGGGGGCCTCCCGGCCAGCGCAACGCCGGCCAGGGCCTCTCTGTCGACTGGGTCTGGCCGAACGGGCCTAGGGCGCGGCCGTCAGCGTCACC
>CAZJCW010000036.1:0-24040 GCA_964544365.1 uncultured Alsobacter sp. | reverse complement strand
CTCGGTCCTCTGCGTCCGCGCTCTCGCCTCGCCCGACTTAGCCGGTCAGGCAGCGCTCGGCGCGCGCTCCCGACTCGACGCCCGCGTGCTGGCCGGCGCGGGCGAGGGCGTCGGCGACGCGATGCTGGAGATCTGGCAGGCCGACTCGCAGGGCCGCTACGCGCATCCGGCCGATGCCGGCACGAGGGGGAACGCCGGCTTCACCGGCTTCGGCCGCTCGCCGACTTCGCCGGACGGCGGCTTCGCCTTCACCACGGTGAAGCCGGGCGCCACGCCGGGACCGGCCGGCACCGTGCAGGCCCCCCACGTCAGCCTGACCGTCTTCTCGCGCGGGGTCCTCACCCACCTGCGGACGCGCATCTATTTCGACGACGAACCGGCGACCGCGGGTGATCCGATCCTGGCGCTCGTGCCTGCGGACCGGCGCGGGACGCTGGTCGCCAAAGCCACAGCGCCGGGCGTGTATCGGTTCGACATCCGCCTGCAGGGAGACGGCGAGACGGTGTTCTTCGAGGCATAGGGCCGCGCTCCGGCGTTTCGACTGGCGACTCACCGCGGCCCCGCCGCTACACTGGCGACATGGCCTTCTCCGCCCTCGACAGCGACATCCTCTCCCCGCTCACGACCACCGCGCGCATGCGCGCGGTGTTCTCGGACGTCGCTCGCGTTGCAGCGATGCTGGCCGCCGAGGCCGCGCTGGCGCGCGCGCAGGCCTCGCTCGGACTTGTTCCCGCGGGGCTCGCCGATGCCATCGCCGCCATCGATCCCGGATCGCTCGATCCTGTCCGGCTGGGGGCGCAGACGGGCGTGGCCGGCGTCCCGGTGATTCCGTTCGTGAAGGCCGTCCAGCAGCGCCTTCCGCCGGCCCTCGAGCCGGCCTTCCACAAGGGCGCGACGACGCAGGACATCGCCGACACGGCCCTGGTGCTTCAGATGCGGGACGGCTTCGACGCGCTGCGGGAAGACCTCCTGCCGACGCTCGACGGCCTTGCGCGGATCGCCCTCCAGCATCGGCTGACGCCCTGCGCCGGGCGAACCTACGGGCAGCATGCCGCACCCGTCACCTTCGGCTTCAAGGCGGCGGTCTGGCTTGCCGGCCTGGCCGACGTCGCCGACCGGCTTCCGGACGTGCGTCGACGCTCGCTGGCGGTGTCGCTCGGCGGTCCCGTGGGCACGCTGGCTGCGCTCGGGCCGGACGGCCCGGCCGTGATGGAGCGAATGGCGCGCGAGCTCGGCCTCTCGGCCCCGCCGATCGCGTGGCACACACGGCGCGCCGCCGTCGCCGAGACGGCAGGCTGGCTCGCCCTGCTCTGCGGGGCGCTGGGGAAGATGGCGGCGGACGTTGAGAACCTCGCATCCACCGAGGTCGGGGAGGTCGCCGAGCCGCCGATGCCCGGTCGCGGCGGATCGTCGGCGATGCCGCACAAGCGCAATCCCGTCTCGGCGACGGTGATCCTCGCCGCCGCCGGCGCCGCGCCGCCACTCGCCGGCGTGGTCATGTCCACGATGGTCGCCGCGCATGAGCGCCCGGCTGGAGCCTGGCACGCGGAATGGCACGCGTTGCCGCAGCTTTTCGGACTTGCGGCCGGCGCGCTGGCCGAGGCCCGGCGGCTGGCCGAAGGGCTGCAGGTCGACACGGACCGGATGGAGCGCAATCTCGGCATGACGCGGGGGCTTCTGTTCGCCGACGCCGCCGCGGCGAGGCTGAGTCCCCTGTGCGGCAGGCAGGCCGCTCACGCCATCGTGGAGCGTGCCGCCGGCGTCGTGCGGGACGACGGGACGCCGCTGCTCGAGGCCCTGCTCGCGCTCGCGGACCTTCCCGCAGGTGCCGACCGGGCCTTGCTGGCCCCCGCCTTCGACGTGGCGCCCGCGGTCGCCGCCGCAGCGACCTTCGTCGACCGCGCCCTTGCCCATGCGGCCGATGTGCGCGGCCGGATCGCCCTGCCCTGACGAGGAGTGCCCCCATGCCGATGGTCGCCGTCGACGACGCGTCGCTGTTCTACGAAGAAACGGGCCCCGCCGATGCGCCGGCGGTGGTCTTCTCCAACTCCCTCGGCGCGACGGTGGAGATGTGGGACGCGCAGGTGCGGGCGCTCGCCGGCCGCTACCGCGTCATCCGCTACGACACGCGCGGCCACGGCCGTTCGCCGGCCGTCGCAGGCCCGCTGTCGATCGAACGCCTTGCGGCCGACCTCGCGGGCCTGATCGCGGCGCTCGGCATCGACAGGGCCCACGTCGTCGGGCTGTCGCTCGGCGGGATGACGGCGCAGGCGCTTGCCATCCACCACCCCGAACGGGTGGCGAGCCTCGTGCTCATGGCGACGGCGCCCCACCTGCCGCCGGCGGACGGCTGGGAGGCGCGTGCCGCGACGGTCGAGACGCAGGGCCTGCCCGCCATCGTCGACGCGGTGATGACGCGTTGGTTCACGCCCGCCATGTCACAGACCAACGCTCCGGCGCTGTCGCATCTGCGGGGCCGTTTCCTGGCCTGCGATCCATCAGGCTACGCCGCGTGCTGCCGGGCGATCGGGGCCATGGACCTGCGGCCGCATCTGGGCCGGATCGGCGCGCCCACGCTCGTGGTGGCGGGCGGCGACGATCCGGTCACCACCGTCGCCATGGCCGAGAGCCTCGCCGGAGCGATTCCGGGGGCGGGGCTGGAGGTCGTGCCCGATTCGGCACATCTGTTCGTCGTGGAAAAGCCCGCGGAGACCAATGCCCTGCTGGAAGACTTCCTCGACCGCGAAACGGCCGCTGATCCGGACACGGCGGAGGCCTTCGGCCTCGGCCTGGCAAACCGCAAGGCGGTGCTCGGCGTCGAGCACGTGCAGCGCTCGCTGGCCAATGCCGGCTCCTTCGCCATGCCCTGGCAGGACTTCATCACGCGCGCCGCGTGGGGCGAGGTCTGGGGCGACCCGACGCTTCCGTGGAAGACGCGCTCGCTGGTCACGCTGGCGATGATGGTGGCGCTGGGTCGCGAGGAGGAGTTCAAGCTTCACGTCCGCCCGGCCCTGAAGAACGGCGTGACCGTGGATGAACTTCGAGCGCTGCTGATCCAGACGGCAATCTATGCCGGCGTGCCGGCCGCCAACGGGGCGTTCCGCTGGGTGCGTGACGTGCTCGGGCCGGAGGCCGACGCCTGACGGGATTTCAAGGCGCAATGATTGGAGAGGGGCGGGCGATGCCGAGCCGCCCCTTCCTCCTCAGCGGCGCCGCTTCGTCGCGTCTTCGGGGCGGTTGCTGCTGCCCGGGTTGAGCATGTCGTCGCGGGCGGGCCTCACCTCGGACGGGTCGCTGACGCGCGTGTTCGCTTTTTCCGCCGGCACGTCGGCGTCCTCGCGGGACGGCCCTCCCGCCGTCGAGGCGCCACCCATGTAGGAGGGCGGATCGCTCGCGGGAAAGGACATCTCCGAGCCGGCGTCGACAAGCTCCTCGCGGGCCTCCACGCGACCGTGAACCCGCATGTACTCCTGGTAGATTCGGCTCCGCTCGCCCGGCGGCGACGGGCCGGCAACCTCGGTGACCGCGGCAAGGAGCTTGTTTCGCCTCGCCGCCGGCACGCCGGCGGCCGCATCGGCCCGCCCACGCCTTGCCGCTTCGGACAGGCGGCGTTCGAACGCCGCGCCAGGCATCGCGTTGTCGTTCCGGCTCGGCATTGGATCTGCTCCCGTCGATCTGCGCTGCGGTCGCGTCAGCAGGCGATGATCTCGCGCTCGCCGACCAGGCGCTCGAAGGCTTCCTGCTCGCTCTTGATGCGATAGCCGGGCTCGCCTTCCGGCGTTTCGGGCAGCAGGCGCTGGATGATGAAGCGCTCGCGCTTCACCTGCAGGCGGAGATCGGTCGAACTGACGATCCGGACCGCCTGGCCGACCTTGAACCTGTGAGTCGTGAGCATGATCGTCATGTGATGAACCACAAAAGGAGGATGATCGGGATCGGGACCCCAAGCAGCCAGAGGAGAGCTGAACGTCCCATTGCCCTGTCGTCCTGATTGTTTCCTACGGGGGGTCAACGCGGCTGATCGACCGCCGGTTCCGCTCCACGTCAGGATCCGGGGCTTGCCTGGCCTGCCGTCCGCACCGGGTCGGTCCGGGGCCAGGGCCGGTCGGCGCATCCCCCGCGACCGGCGAATGGCACGCGGGCCGGTTCCCGGACGAGGCGCGTTGACGCGGGGGATGCGACGGTGCACACCGCATTCCAGCCTCCGCATAGACGACTCCAGCCTCGAGGAGCCCCCATGTCCGTCTCCCGCAACGACAGCCTTCTGGCCGTGCTGCGCCTGGCACCTGTCGTACCCGTCCTGACCATCGACCGCCTCGACCAGGCGATCCCGCTCGCCCAGGCCCTGGTCGCCGGCGGCCTGCGGGTGCTGGAGATCACGCTGCGCACCGATGTCGCTCTCGAGGCGATGGAGGCGATAGCCCGGCACGTCCCCGACGCCGTGGTCGGCGCGGGCACGGTCCTCACGGCCTCCCAGGTGAACGAGGCCGCGTCAGCGGGCGCAACCTTCCTGGTCAGCCCCGGCGCCACCACCCGGCTGGCGGAAGCCGCCGCAGCGGGCCCGGTGCCGCTTCTCCCCGGCGTCGCGACGGCGGGCGAGGCCATGGCCATGGCCGAGATGGGCCATCATGTCATGAAGTTCTTCCCCGCCGAACCGGCCGGGGGCGTGCCCTACCTCAAGTCGCTCGGGGCTCCCCTGCCCCACCTGACCTTCTGCCCGACCGGGGGAATCGACGCGGCCAAGGCGAAGAGCTACCTGGCACTGCCCAATGTCGTGTGCGTCGGCGGCTCATGGGTGACGCCGGCCGACGCCATGCGGGCGGGGGACTGGGACACGATCACGCGCCTGTCGCGTGACGCCTGCAACCTGCGCGGCTGATCCCCGTCATGTCCTCACCGCAATTGCGGTGAATCAGTCCACGGGAATTCGGAGGAGGCCGATCATGTTCGATGCGAAGAAGCTTCTCGATGCCCTCATGACCGCCAGCCAGAGCCCGTCCGCCACCGGCGGCCGGGGCGGGGCCGGAAGCGGCGTCCCGGCCGTCGGTGGTGCGGCTGGCGGCGGGCTCGGTGACCTGCTCGGCAGCGTGGTGTCGCAGATCCAGCAGAGCGGTTCCGGCAAGAGCGGCTCCGCTGGCGGACTGGGCGGCCTCGGCAGCATCGTCGGCGCCGTTCTCGGGCAGGCGACGCAGGGCTTGCAGAACGCGGGCCGCGACAGTGGCGCGACCAAGGCGGTCGGCGACCTGCTCGGCCGTATCGGCGCCAGCCCGGTCGGTGACATGGCGGGGCGGGCGAAGGGCGTCGCGCAGGACAATCCGTTCGCATCGGGAGCGGCGCTGGGCAGCCTGGCCGGCCTTTTCCTGGGCAGCAAGGCCGGTCGGGGTCTCGCGGTCGATGCGGCCAAGCTCGGCGGGCTCGCGCTGATCGGCGGCCTCGCCTACCAGGCCTTCAAGAACTACCAGTCGGGCCAGGCACCTGTCGGGCTGCCCTCGCCGGAAGCGGTGCCGCAGCCGCCCGCCGCCAGCAGCTTTGGCGAAAGCGGCGATGCGAGTGCGGATCAGGCCCATGCCATCGTGATGCTGCGCGCCATGATCGCGGCCGCGTCGGCCGACGGTACCATCGACGACGACGAACGGGCACGCATCGTCGGCGGCCTGCGGGAAATCGGCCTCGATGCCGACGCGGCACGATTCCTGGAGGGCGAGTTTGCCCGCCCGGCGACCCCGATCGACCTTGCGGCGGTGGCCTCCGGGCCGGAAGCCGCGGCGCAGATCTACACGGCGGCTCGCCTCGCCATCGATCCGGACCATCCCACGGAGACGGCGTTCCTCTCCGCGCTGGCCGAGCAGCTCGCCCTTTCCCCGGAGCTCGTCGCCCATATCGACGCCGCGGCGGAGAGCGCGAAGGTGCGCGCCTGAGGGGCCGGCCCTACTCGATCCGGAAGCTCTTGGGATCCCACGTCACCTTGGGGTAGCGGGGGTTCATGTCCTCAAGCGTGGCGCGAACGATCTTCGCGATCGTCGCGTTGCGCACCCATTTGCGGTCTGACGGCACGACATGTCAAGGAGCCCACTCCGTCGAGCATTTCTCCAGCATGGTCTCATAAGCCGCCTGGTAGTCGGCCCATAACTTCCGGTCGTCCAGGTCTCCGGGATTGAACTTCCAGTTCTTCTGGGGGTCGTCGAGGCGTTCCTGCAGCCGTTCCCCTTGCTCCTTCTTCGAGATGTGAAGCATGAACTTGAGAATGGTCGTGCCGTTCTCGACAAGCATCTTCTCGAAGGCGTTGATCTGGTCGTACCGCTTCTCGATTTCGCGGGGCGTCACGAAGCGCCGCACCTTCACCACCAGCACGTCCTCGTAGTGCGAGCGGTTGAAGATGCCGATGGTGCCGCGCCGCGGCACGACCCGGTGCGCGCGCCAGAGAAAGTCATGGCCGAGTTCTTCCTCGCTCGGGGCCCGAAAGGCCGTCACGGAGACGCCGAGGGGACCGGTCTGGTTGAAGACGCCGCGGATCGTGCCGTCCTTGCCCGACGTGTCCATGCCCTGGAGCACGACCAGCAGGGCCCGCTTGCCTTCCGCGTAGAGCCGATCCTGCAACGCGTCGATCGCGGCGGCATCCTCGGCGAGCTGGGCGCGAGCCCATTCCTCGTTGGCGAAAGCCGACGCGTCGCGCGGGTCCAGGTCGTCGAGCTTCATGCCCTTGCCGGGCGTCACCAGGGTTTTCTGCGACACGGGAGATCTCCGGAGCTGGCCTGCGCGGCAGACTAGCGCGCGTTCGCAGCCGCCGGTAGCGGAACCCTCAGTCCAGGGCGCGAAGGCGCCGCCGACCCGTGCGGACCCGCGGCGGGGGCGCCGGCAGGTCGAGCGCGGCCAGGCGGGCCGGCAGCATCGCCATGACCGTGCGCCGCTCGCCCGGGCTCATCACAGCCCACTGTCCGATCTCGTCGAGCGTACGCCCGCAGCCCACGCAAAGCCGCGAGACGGGATCGACGGTGCAGACGTGGATGCAGGGGCTCTCGGTGACTTGCATCCGGCGGACTTAGTGGTCCGCGTCCGGATTGGCAACCGCGACATGACGCGCCGCTCCTGCCTTCGGTGGCGCTTGCGATGGCGATGGCTTCCTCTCACCCTGTCGAAAACGGAGGAGAACATGGCGCTGTACATCGGGATCGACGTGGGCACGTCGGCCGTCAAGGTGGTGGTCGCGGACGCGGCGGACATGGTCCTGGCGGAACGCGAGGCGCCGCTGGCGATCCAGCGCCCCGGTCCGAACGCGTCGGAGCAGAATCCGGACGACTGGTGGTCGGCCGTGACGGGCGTGCTCGACATGCTGGCGACCGAATCGCCATCGCTGATGTCAGGCACCCGCGCCATCGGCCTGTCGGGCCAGATGCACGGTGCGGTGTTGCTGGGAAGGGACATGCGGCCGCTGCGTCCCGCGATGCTGTGGAACGACGGTCGCGCGGCACCGCAGGCAGCGCTGCTGCGCGAGCGGTTCCCGGCGCTGGCGCAGGTGGTCGGGGTGCCCCCGATGCCCGGCTTCACGGGGCCGAAGATTCCCTGGCTGCGGGCCAACGAGCCCGGACTGGTGGAGCGCATCCACGTCGTGATGCTGCCGAAGGACTATGTCCGCCTGCAACTCACCGGGCAGGTCGCCACCGACATGTCGGATGCCGCCGGAACGTGGTGGCTCGACGAGGAACGCCGCGCGTGGTCGCCGGACGCCGCCGCGGCGACGGAACTGCCTTTCGCCGTCCTGCCGCCGCTCCTCGAAAGCCCCGATCCGGCCGGCACTCTCCGTCCGGCCCTCGCGGCGCGCTGGGGCATGCCTGCGGGTGTCGTCGTCGCTGCCGGGGCCGGAGATGCCGCAGCCGGAGCGGTCGGCATCGGGGCGATGGGCGACGGCGACGCCTTCGTGTCGCTGGGCACCTCGGCGCAGTTGTTCGTCAGCACGGCGCGCTATCGCCCCGCGCCCGGGCAGGCCGTGCATGCCTTCTGCCACGCCGCGCCGGGCCTGTGGTTCCAGATGGGCGCGATGCTGAACGGGGCGAGTTGCCTCGCTTTCGTCGCCGGGCTCCTCGGCGCGCCGATCGAGGTCCTGCTGGCGGAGGTGGAGGCTCGGTACCGCGGACCCTGCGACGTCGTGTTCCTGCCCTATCTCACGGGGGAACGCACGCCGCACGACGACGCCGACGCGCGCGGCGTGTTCCTCGGCATGACGCCTGCGACGACGCGGGCGGACCTCGTGCAGGCGGTGCTCGAAGGCGTGGCCTTCAGCGTCGCCGATGCGCGCGATGCCCTCGCTTCCGGCGGCACGACCCTCTCCGATGCCGCAGTGATCGGGGGCGGAGCCCGCAGTGAGCTGTGGATGCGGATCCTGGCCAGCGTGCTGGGCGTGCGGCTGCGCCGCTACCGTGGCGGTGCGAAGGGCCCGGCCTTCGGAGCCGCGCGACTGGCCCGCATGGCCCTGACGGGACAGCCTGCCTCTGCGATCGCCCTGCCGCCCGACGTGCTCGACGAACACGAGCCCGTCGCCCGGTTGACAGAGGCCTACGGGCCGGCGCTGCAGCGTTATCGCGACACCTATCGTGCGCTACGGCAAGCCGGCGTGTTTACCCCGCCGTGCTCGGGGTGACCGAAAGGTCGTCGGCGCCGCTTGACGACAACGAATAACTGCGGCACGATTATTAATAGCGAATGACAAAATACGTCCGGGTCACGGACGACAGCGGGAGGAGACGATCGTGCGACAGGCGCGCGCAACAGGTCATGGGTCAAACTCGATCCTCGTTGGCGACTTCAACGAGCGTGTCGTGTTGTCCACCCTGCGCCGCTTCGGCCCGGCGTCGAAGGCCGACCTCGCCCGTCGGATCGGTCTCACCAACAACGCCGCCGGGATGATCGTCCGCAAGCTCGAGGACAACGGCCTCGTTCGCACCGTCGGCAAGCGCTACGGCGGGCGCGGACAGCCGGCCACGGTCCTGGAGCTCGATCCGTCAGGCGCCTACTCGGTCGGCGTGCGCATCGACCGCGACATGATCGAGGCCGTGCTCGTCGACTTGCAGGGCGACATCATCGAGCGGGTGGTGATCGACGGCCTCCCGGAGCCCGACGACGCAGTCGAGGCGCTGGCCGGCCATGTGCGGCGCTTCCGCAAGCGGCTGGGCGCGAGCGCGGCGCGGCTGGCCGGTCTCGGCGTGGCGACGCCCTACAACCTCGGAAGCTGGCTGCTCGAACTCGGCCTGCAGACCGAAACCCTGCGAACCTGGGACGGCTTCGACCTGCAGGGCGCGCTTCAGCAGGCGACGGGCCTCGCCGTCGTCATCGAGAACGACGGCTCCGCCGCGGCCTGTGGCGAACTGCTGCACGGTCACGGGCGCGAGATCGACGACTTCCTCTATCTCTTCATCGGCCCGGCGCTGGGCGGCGGGGTCGTCCTCGCCGGCAACTACCTGCGCGGCCGCAACGCCAACGCAGGCGACCTCGCGGTGGTGCCGGTCGGCCGGTCGAGCCTGCCTTCCGCCCCGCCGCCACGCGGGCCGCAGACGCCGCTGATGGCGCGGGCCTCGCTGGCAGCGCTGGCAAGGCACCTGCGCTGGCATGGCGTGCCGGTGCGCTCGACGCTCGATCTGGACGGCACCATCGACGGCGCCCCGCTGGCCTTTGCGGAATGGGTCGAGGATGCAGCGGACGCGCTCGCCTGCCCGGTCCTCACCGGCGCGCACATCCTGGATGTCGACCACGTGGTGCTGGCGGGCGACCTCTCGCCTGAGCATCTCTCCCCCCTCGCGGAGCGTCTCTCGCTGGCTTGCGCTGCACTTGTCGCCGAATCGCGACAGCCGCCGGCGATCCTCGTCGGCGGAGTAGGCCGCGATGCCGGGGCGGTGGGAGCAGCGAGCCTGCCGGTCCATGTCAGCTACAGCCCGATGCGCGAGCTGCTCACCGGCGACACACCCGAGGCCTTCATGGAGGTGCTGGCATGACCGAGCGTCCGACGGCCACCCTGCACGACATTTCCGGCCGCGCGCCGGTGCTCGAGATGCGGCACATCTCCAAGACCTTTCCGGGCGTAAAGGCGCTCTCGGACGTCCAGCTGACCGTCTGGCCCGGCGAGGTCCATGCACTCATGGGCGAGAACGGCGCCGGCAAGTCGACCCTGATGAAGATCCTGTCGGGCGCCTACCAGGCGGACGCCGGCGGCGAGATCCGCATCGGCGGGCAAAGCGCCGTCATCGCGGGGCCGCAGGCGGCGCGCGAACTCGGTGTTTCGATCATCTACCAGGAGCTTGCGCTCGCCCCGAACCTCACGGTGGCGGAGAACATGCTCCTCGGACGGGAGACGGCCCGCGCGGGGTTCGTCGATCGCGGCGCCATGGCGCGGGAATGCGCGCCGATCCTCGATCGACTGGGCGTCCGGTTCGGAACGGGTACCCCGGTGGCCTCGCTCTCGATGGCAGAGCGCCAGCAGGTGGAGATCGCGCGGGCCCTGCACGCGAAGTCACGGATCCTCGTCATGGACGAGCCCACCACGTCGCTCTCGTCCCGCGAGACGGAAGCTCTGTTCGCGCTCGTCCGGCAGTTGCGGTCGGACGGCATGGCGATCATCTACATCAGCCACCGCATGGCCGAGGTCTACGAACTGGCCGATCGTGTCAGCGTGCTGCGCGACGGATCCTTCGTGGGAACGCTGTCGCGCGCCGAGCTGTCCGCAGAGGCGCTGGTCCGGATGATGGTCGGGCGCGACCTGTCCTCGTTCTACAAGAAGGAACATGACGCCCACCAGAGCCGCGGACCCGTGATCCTCTCGGTGCGGGACGTCGCGGACGGCGGGCGCGTCAAGCCATGTTCTCTGGACCTTCACGAAGGCGAGGTGCTCGGCATCGCCGGTCTTGTCGGCGCCGGACGCACCGAACTCGCCCGGCTGATCTACGGCGCCGACCGGCGGGTGTCCGGCACGGTGACGCTCGATGGACGCGAGATCACGCCGCGCACGCCTGAAGAAGCGATCGGCGCCGGCCTCGTCTACCTGACCGAGGACCGCAAGCATCTCGGACTTTTCCTCGACATGACGGTGCGCGAGAACATCAATCTCGGCGTCATCGCGCGCGACAGTCGCATCGCCGGCATCCTCAACCTGGCGCTCGGGCGCAGCCGGTCCGGTGCGGCGGTGAAAGCGCTCGGCATCCGGGTGCCGACTGACGCGGTCAATGTCGGCGCCCTTTCGGGCGGCAACCAGCAGAAGGTGCTGCTCTCGCGCCTGCTCGAGACGAAGCCGCGCGTGCTGATCCTCGACGAGCCGACGCGGGGTGTCGACATCGGTGCCAAGTCGGAGATCTACCGACTGATCGACGAACTCGCCCGCAAGGGCGTCGGCGTCATCGTCATCTCCAGCGAATTGCCCGAGGTCGTGGGCATCTGCGATCGCGTGCTGGTGATGCGCGAGGGCGTCATCGCCGGCGAGGTGGGAGGGGACGGGCGCCCGCCGATTACCCAGGAAAACATTGGCGCCATCGCGACGGGCGCCAGCAGCGGCCTCGCCGCCTGACAGACAGCCGACGGAGGACGACCATGACCGCCAGCGTCGACATCGCAGGCCAGGAGGCCCGAAACAGGATGGCGCTCCGCGCCGCGCTGCAGGCCATGGGGATGCTGCCCATCCTCATCCTGCTCGCCATTCTGTTCCAGATCCTGTCCGGCTACGTGCAGTCCGGAAGTTTCGCGAATGCATGGGCCGAGGGCCGGTTCCTGTCCTGGCAGAACCTGTCGATCGTCGCGCAGCAGGCGTCGATCAACACGGTGCTTGCCGCAGGCATGACCTTCGTGATCCTGACCGGGGGCATCGACCTTTCGGTCGGCTCCATCCTCGCCGCTTCGGCGATGGTCGCGGTGATCGCCTCGAAGATCCCGGAGTGGGGCCTCATCGGCGTACCGCTGGCCATCCTCATGGGGCTGGCGCTGGGGCTCTTGAACGGCGCGCTGATCGCCTTCTTCAACCTGCCTCCCTTCATCGTCACGCTCGGATCGCTCACGGCGGTGCGCGGGTTCGCGCGATTGCTGGGCGAGGACAAGACCGTCTTCAATCCCCAGCTGCCCTTTGCCTTCATCGGCAACGGCAACCTGTTCGGCGTGCCCTGGCTCGTCATCATCGCCTTCGCCGTCGTGCTGGTGTCGTGGTTCATCCTGCGGCGCACGGTGCTCGGCGTGCGCATCTACGCCGTCGGCGGGAATCCGGACGCGGCGCGCCTGTCGGGCATCAAGGTTTGGGTGGTGCTGCTGTTCGTCTACGGCGTTTCCGGCGCGCTCGCCGGCCTCGGCGGGGCAATGTCGGCTGCGCGTCTCTACGCGGCCAACGGCCTGCAGCTCGGCCAGTCCTACGAGCTCGACGCCATCGCCGCGGTCATCCTCGGCGGGACCAGCTTCGTCGGCGGCATCGGCTCCATCTGGGGCACGCTGATAGGCGCGCTGATCATCGCCGTCCTCTCGAACGGCCTGATCCTGACCGGCGTGTCGGACATCTGGCAGTTCATCATCAAGGGGTTCGTCATCATCGGCGCGGTCGCGCTCGACCGCTACCGCCTGAAGGGATCGGCCCGGACCTGACGCCGGACCGCAATGCACGTCCGGCCGTCACGTCGCGGCCGGCTTCGACGGGACAGGGGTAAACGGTCGAGCCCTGTCCAGCCATCAAGACCGAACACACCGTGGAGGAACTTCCATGAAATCCGTCCTGCTCGCGGCCGCGGCCGCGCTCGCCCTGTCCGCCGGCGCCGCCTCGGCCAAGGAACTGAAGTCGATCGGCATCTCGCTCGGCTCGATGGGCAACCCGTTCTTCGTCGCGCTCGCCAAGGGCGCCGAGGACCAGGCCCGCAAGGTCAACCCGAACGTCAAGGTGACGGCGGTCGGCTTCGACTACGACCTCGGCAAGCAGTTCACGCAGATCGACAACTTCATCGCCGCCGGCGTCGACATGATCCTGCTGAATCCGGGCGACGCCAATGCGCTCGAGCCGGCGATCAAGAAGGCCCAGGCGGCCGGCATCCTCGTCGTCGCGGTAGACACCGCCGCCAAGGGCGCCGACCTCACCGTCACCACCAACAATGTCCAGGCCGGCGAGATCGCTTGCCAGTACATCGTCGACAAGCTCGGCGGAAAGGGCGACGTGATCATCCAGAACGGTCCGCAGGTTTCGGCCGTGGTGGATCGCGTCAACGGCTGCAAGAGCGTGTTCGCGAAGGCGCCCGGCATCAAGGTCCTGTCGTCGGACCAGGACGGCAAGGGTTCGCGTGACGGCGGCCTCGCCGTGATGCAGGGCCACCTGACCCGCTTCCCGAAGATCGACGCGGTGTTCGCCATCAACGACCCGCAGGCCATCGGCACGGACCTCGCAGCCAAGCAGCTGAACCGCTCGGGCATCATCATCACGGCCGTCGACGGCGCGCCGGACATCGAGGCGTCGCTCAAGGATCCGGCCAGCCCGCAGATCCAGGCGTCGGCCAGCCAGGATCCCTACGCCATGGCGCAGCTCGCCGTGCGCCTCGGCATCGACGCGCTGAACGGCAAGAAGCCTGCCCAGACCGTCACGCTGATGGAGTCCAAGCTGGTCACGCGCGACAACGTGAAGGACTACAAGGGCTGGTCCTCGCCGCGCTGATCGGGCGGACCACGCCAGCACGGACATGCGGACGGGCGGGGGAAACCCCGCCCGTTCTGCGTCCCTGGCCCGCTCAGCGGGCCATCGCCGCGCCCGGCCAGAGGGCGGGCTTGGCACGCTCGTACTGCGGCGGGCGAGGCAGGTCGACGCCCAGCGCCTGGGCGGCATGCCAACCCCAGCGCGGGTCGTCGAGAAAGGCGCGTCCGAAGGCGACCTGATCGGCGGCGCCGGATTGCAGCACCTCCTCCGCCTGCTGCGGCGTGACGATCATGCCCACCGCGCGCGTGCCGATGCCGGTGCCCTTCTTCACGGCCTCGGCGAGGTGAACCTGGTAACCGGGCCCGGTCGGAATCTTCTGGGCAAGCGAATTTCCGCCGGAACTGACACACACGAAGGCGAGGCCGATGTCCTTCAACGCGCCGGCCAGGGCGACCGCATCGGCGGCGACGAGACCGCCTTCAACCCAGTCGGAGCCGGTGATCCGGGCGCCGACCGCGATCGAGGCGGGTACGGCGGCGCGCACCGCCTGCGCGGTCTCGTGCAGGAACGACACGCCCCCCTTGCCGCCGCGCGCATCGGAGCGCTTGTTCGACAGCGGCGACTGGATGGAATGCATCAGGTAGCCATGCGCGTAGTGCAGTTCGATCTCGTCGAAGCCGAGGCGCGCCGCGCGCTTCGCAGCGGCGACGAAGGCGGCCTGCACGTCGGCGAAGTCGTCCTCGGTCATCTCGCGTGGCGTATGATAGCCCTCGGAGAAGGGAATGGCCGAGGCGCCGATGGTCTGCCACGGATCCTCCTTCGGACCGAGGGCGCGCGCTCCCTGCCAGGGGCGCTGCGAGGAGGCCTTTCGCCCCGCATGGGCGATCTGGATGCCGAAGGTGGTGCCCGGAAGAGCCACGGCCCGGGCCGCAGCCAGCGCGCGCGCCATGGCGCGCTCGTTGGCGTCCGTGTAGAGCCCGAGGCAGCCATGGGTGATGCGGCCGCGCCGCTCCACGCCAGTTGCCTCGACGACGACGAGGCCGGCGCCGGACATTGCCAGGTTCATCCAGTGCTGGAGGTGCCAGTCGGTGGCCGAGCCGTCATCGGCCGCGTACTGGCACATCGGCGCGACGGCGATGCGATTTGGCAGCGCAAGGGCGCCGAGGTGCAGAGGCTGGAACAACAGTGGCGTGGTCATGGCGTATCCCGATCTCGGATGACGAACGTGGTTGGAGGAGCGACGCGCCGTCCGGCGCGGCAGAGCGAAAAGCGAGGCGGCGCGGGCTGCGCCGCGTCACGCGTTCCGGGCGATGTCGACGAGGCATAGTTGCGTGAACAGCACCTGCGCCGCCGCCTGGGCGGTGTTCGTGGTGGGGTCGTACTGCGGTGCGACTTCAACGACGTCGGCACCGACGACGTCGATGCCCGCCAGCCCGCGCAGGACTTGCAGGGCTTCACGTGTCGTCAGGCCCCCGACCTCGGGCGTGCCGGTGCCCGGCGCGAAGGCGGGGTCCAGGCTGTCCACATCGAACGACACGTAGGTCGGTCCTTCGCCAACCACCTCGCGCGCCTTCGCGATGACCGCCTCCGGACCCATCGCTGCGAACTCCTCCGCGTGGATCACGGTCATGCCGCTCTCGTAGGAGAATTCCCACAGATACTCCGCACCGCCGCGGATGCCGATCTGGATGGTCCGGGCAGGGTCCAGCACGCCGTCCAGCACTGCATTGCGAAACGGTCCGCCGTGATGGAACTTCGACCCCTCGTAGGGGCCAGACGTGTCGGCATGGGCGTCGATGTGCACCATCCCGACGGGCCGACCGGCGCCGACCGCCCGCAGGATGGAGTAGCTGATCGAGTGATCGCCGCCCACGGACAACGGCACCACCCCGGCTTTCACCACGGCTGCGGTGAAGGCCTCGATGTCGGCGTGGCAATCGGCCAGGCTGTAGCGGCTCGACAGCGGGATGTCGCCGACGTCGGCGACCCGCAACGCCTGCATCGGGGCTCGGCGCAGCACATGCTCGAACGGGCCGACACGCTCGATGGCTCGCACGGCGCGCGGGCCGTTGCGCGCGCCGGCCCGGTTGGTCACGCCGAGGTCCATCGGAATGCCAACCAACGCCACATCGAGATCGGAGAAGTTCTCCTTCGCCGCGTCGGGACGATATGGAGCGCCCAGCAGCGTGCCGGGATCGGCGAAGGGCCAGCGCCGCCGCTGGCCACTGAACTGGCCAGCGGCGACACGGGCGAATTCCGGATCGTACATCTGGCCGCCCGACGCGTCGGCATAGCGCTCGCGCAGCGCCTTGAGCTTGATCTCGTCCATCGTGATGCCTCCCGTCGAAGCGCCCCCGAGCGGGGCTGGACCGGCGGGGCGAACCCTGTAGGAATGACGCGCGCCCGGCAAGTCGCCGGCCTGCAAGGGAGCCATTCCGTGGCGATCGTCAACCCCCGCCTGCTCGACACCGCGACGCCTCCGATCCCGGAAGCGAAGGCGTGGGCGCAACGTTACGCCGGCGCCTTCGGCCCGCTGATCGACCTGTCGCAGGCCGTGCCGGGCTATCCGGCGCATCCCGACCTGCTGGAACGGATCGCCCTGGCGACCGCAGACGCGGCGACCGCATCCTACGGGCCGATCGAGGGGGATGCCGTCCTGCGCGCGGCTTATGCGGCGCATGTGTCGCAGGTCTATGGCTCACCCGTCGCATCGACGGAAACGGCGATCACCGCTGGGTGCAACATGGCGTTCTTCGTCGCCATGCTGGGAATCGCCAAGGCCGGGGACGCGGTGCTGTTGCCCGCGCCGTGGTACTTCAACCACGAGATGGCACTGACGATGTCGGGCATCGAGGCGCGCCCCCTGCCCTGCGACCCGGCGGCCGGCTTCGTGCCCGATCCGGCACGGGCAGAGGCCATGCTCGACGAGCGCGTGCGGGCCATCGTGCTCGTGACGCCGAACAACCCCACCGGGGCAGTCTATCCAGCGGAGACGATCGAGCGATTCGCTGAAGTGTGCCGCAGGCGCGGCATCTGGCTCGTGCTCGACGAAACCTACCGCGACTTCCTGCCCAGGGGCGCCGCGCGCCCGCATGGCGTGCTCGATACGCCGGACTGGCGCGACGGCGTCATCGGCCTCTACAGCTTCTCGAAGAGCTACTGCGTTCCGGGGCATCGGCTCGGCGCCATCGTCGCAGGGCGCACGATGCTGGACCAGATCGGCAAGGTGCTCGACACGGTGCAGATCTGCCCGCCGCGCGCAGCGCAGGCCGCGGTCGCCTGGGGGATCGAGGCTCTCGCCGGATGGCGCGACGGCAACCGGCTGGAGATCGAAAGGCGCGCACGCGCCTTCACCTCTGCCATGGGGCAGGCCCATGGCTGGCGCGTCGACTCCGTCGGTGCCTACTTCGCCTTCGTGAAGCACCCGTTCGAAGGCATTCCCGCTCCGGCGGTCGCCGAGAGGCTCGCTGCCGAGCGCGGCGTGCTGGCGCTTCCGGGCGGCTATTTCGGCCCAGGCCAGGACGGGCACCTTCGCATCGCCTTCGCCAACGCGGAGGCGGACGCGCTGTCCGGGCTGCCGGCGCGACTGGCCGGCTTCCGCATCGACCGCTAGCGGGCAGGCGCTTCGTCCCGGGCGGGGTAACGACGGGTTTGCAGGCGACGCATCCTGGTCCATTCTAGCGACAAGGCAGGCGCGGACCTGCCAGAGGTGAGTGGAAACGCCGATGCTTCTGAAGGGCAAGACCGCCATCATTTCGGGTGCGGCCGGGGAACGCGGGATCGGGCTCGCCACGGCACGCCTGTTTGCGGAGAACGGCGCCCGCGTCGCCATCCTCGACCTCGACGCGGCAGCCGCGGAACGTGCCGCAGGGTCGCTGGGCGAAGGCCATCTCGGGCTGGCGTGCGACGTGGTCGACCGGATCGCCTGCACGGAGGCGGCAACGAAGGTCGCGGCTGCATTCGGGCGGATCGACGTGCTCGTGAACAACGCCGGCGTCACGCAGCCGGTCAAGACCATGGACATCGATGCGGCGAGCTGGCAGCGCATCGTCGACGTCAACCTGGCCGGCGTGCTCCACCTGACCCAGGCCGTCATTCCAACCATGCGCGACCAGCGCGCCGGATCGATCGCCTGCATGTCTTCGGTTTCGGCGCAGCGCGGCGGCGGCATCTTCGGCGGGCCGCACTACTCCGCCGCCAAGGCCGGCGTGCTCGGGTTGGCCAAGGCCATGGCGCGGGAGCTGGGGCCCGATGGCATCCGGGTCAATTGCGTCGCCCCGGGCCTCGTCGAGACGGACATCACCGGCGACAAGCTCACGCCCGACATGAAGGCGCGCATCATCGAGGGCATCCCCCTTGGCCGCCTGGGCCGGACGCGGGATGTCGCGGGCGTGTACCTTTTCCTGGCTTCGGATCTTTCCGCCTACATCACCGGTGCCGTCATCGACGTGAACGGCGGCATGCTGATTCACTGACACGACGCTCACTGACCCGCCCCTGGCCGAAGGACGCCATGACCCTCGCATCGCCGCCGCGCCCGCCGGGCAATGTCAGTCTCGAGGAACGGGCCTACCGGATCCGCCGCTATGCGCTGCAGATGGGTGAGGTCCAGGGACAGGGCTACATCGCCCAGGCCCTCGGGGTCGCCGACGTGCTCGCCGTCTCCTATTTCCACGCTCTCCGCTTCAGGCCGGACGAGCCGGAGTGGGACGGGCGCGACCGATTCCTGCTGTCGGTCGGCCACTACGCCATCGCGCTCTACGCCGCACTGATCGAGGCGGGCATCCTGCCGGAGGACGAACTCGACAGCTATGGCGGCGACGACAGCCGCCTGCCGATGTCGGGCATGGCTGCCTACACGCCCGGAATGGAGATCACGGGCGGCTCGCTGGGCCAGGGCCTCGCTGTCGCGGTCGGCGTCGCCCTCGGCCTGAAGCGCAAGCGCTCGGAGAGCCGCGCATTCTGCCTCTTCTCCGATGGGGAACTCGACGAAGGCTCAGTATGGGAGGCGGCGATGGCGGCCTCGAACTGGAAGCTCGACAACCTGATCGGCATCGTCGACGTCAACAACATGCAGGCCGACGGGCCGTCGACGCAGGTGTCGAACTTCGAGCCGCTCGGGCCGAAGTTCGAGGCCTTCGGCTGGCACGTGCAGCGCGTGAACGGCAATGACATCGCCGCCCTCGTGGCGGCGTTCGACACGGCGCGCGGTTGCGCGCATCCGGGCCCGCGCATCGTCATCTGCGACACGAAGATGGCCAAGGGGGTGCCGTTTCTCGAGGAACGCGAGCGCAACCACTTCCTCCGGGTGGAGGCCGACGAGTGGGCGAAGGCCATCGCCATCCTGGATGCCGGGAGGATGCCATGAGGCGCTCGAAATACGACCGGCCCGTCCGACCCGCCGGGTCAGGCGGCAGGCTTACGACCTCGGCGATGATCGCCTCGCTGGCCGGGCCGGACCAGCGGACAAAGGCGGCGCCGTTCGGCCATGCGCTTGTCGAGATCGCCGCGCAACGGCCGGACGTGATCGGCCTCACGGCCGACCTGTCGAAATACACCGACCTGCACGTCTTCGCGAAGGCCTATCCCGACCGCTTCTACCAGATGGGCATGGCCGAGCAGGTGCTGATGGGCGCCGCCGCAGGCTTCGCTCGCGAGGGCTTCACCGCCTTCGCCACGACTTACGCCGTCTTTGCCTCGCGCCGGGCCTACGATTTCATCTGCATGGCCATCGCCGAGGAAGGTCTCGACGTGAAGATCGTCTGCGCCCTCCCCGGTCTCACCACCGGCTACGGCCCGAGCCACCAGGCAACGGAGGATCTGGCCATCTTCCGCGGCCTGCCGAACATCACGATCCTCGATCCTTGCGACGCGCACGAGATCGAGCAGGCGACCCACGCGATCGCGGCCCACAAGGGGCCCGTCTACATGCGTCTGCTGCGCGGCAACGTGCCCCTTGTGCTCGATGAATACGGCTATCGCTTCGAACTGGGCAAGGCGAAGTTGATCCGGGATGGACGCGACGTGCTGGTCATCTCGACAGGCCTGATGACGATGCGTGCGCTCGAGGCGGCCACGGCGCTCAAGGCAGACGGTGTCGACGCTGCGGTGCTGCACGTGCCGACGATCAAGCCGCTCGACGTGGAAACCATCGTCGCCGAGGCAGGAAAGGGCGGTCGACTGGTCGTCGTAGCCGAGAACCACACCATTGTCGGCGGCCTCGGCGAGGCAACGGCGGGAGCGTTGCTGCGCGCCGGCGTGACGCCCACGTTCCGGCAGATCGCGCTTCCCGACGCTTTCCTCGACGCCGGCGCGCTGCCGACGCTGCACGATCGCTACGGGATTTCGTCCGAGGCGGTGGCGCGTCGGATCAAGGCGTGGCTCTGAGGTGGCGTTGGTCGTCTCCCGGGTTCACCCGGCGACGTTCTCCTGTGCCACGGTCGACAGCAGGGCCATGACATAGGGCGAAAAGGATCGCCACACCTCGATCCGGAAGGCTCGCGGGCCGGTCCGCCACAGGACGATCTCGGCCTTCTCGAAGATCGTCCGGGTGGCCATTCCCACAGGGAAGGCCTCGTCGGAGAGGTCCAGCGGAACGGCAGCATTGAGCGTAAGCGCCGCTTCGTGCCCTTCCACAGCAATCGCCGTCTGGCGGTGCGAAACGTCGACCAGGCTGTGCGGCGTCGCGCCCACGGCGGTCTCGATGGCATCGGCCAGGCCGGCCGTCGCTTCGATGGACGCCGCGTCGTCTGCCACGAGCAGCCATTCATCGGGACCGAGCTTGAACGCGCAGCGTGGGCCATGGGTGGTGGCTGTGTTGATCCGCTCTGGCAGCACAACACCAAAGGCGCCCGAGGCAGCGACAGCGACGGCCGCATTGCCGCGCAGCACGAACCGTGCGGCGGGCGGCAGCGGGCGCAGCGTCACCGCGCCACCGGGCGATGGGTCGGCGACGGCCGGCAGGGCGGGACGGCGGGTGATCTCAGCCATCGAGTCGGCTCCCTTCCCGATCGAGGAACACCGGTTCGACCACCGTCACGGCGACGGCTCCGGTCGGCATCGGCACATAGAGCGTCTCGCCGTGGCGCGAGCGCCCTGCCGCAACGAGGGCAAGCGCGATGGAACGGCCGAGCGCAGCGCTGTCGTAGGCCGAGGTGACGTGGCCGAGGGCCCCTGTGCCCCGCACCGGCGTAGCCTCCGCGGTGATCTGGGCGCCCTCCTCGAGCACGACGGCCGGATCGACGGTGAGAAGTCCGACGAGTTGCTTGCGGTCCGTCTTCAGCATGTCGGGCCGGGCCAACGACCGCTTGCCGACGAAGTCCGGCTTCGTCTTGCCCACGGCCCAGTCCAGTCCAAGGTCGTACGGCGTCACGGTCCCGTCGGTCTCCTGGCCGACGATGATGTAGCCTTTCTCGGCCCGCAGAACGTGCATCGCCTCGGTCCCGTAGGCGCAGAAGCCATGCTTCCGGCCCTCCGTCCAGATCGCCTCCCAGACCGCCGGGCCGTACTCCGCCGGCACGTTGACCTCGAAGCCGAGTTCCCCCGTAAAGCTCACACGGAACAGCCTCGTCGGGACGCCGCAGATCGTGCCCTCGCGGACGCTCATGTGCGGCATGGCGGCGGCCGCCATGTCGATGCCGGCGACCAGCGGCTCCAGGACCTTTCGCGCATTGCGACCCTGAACCGCAAAGACGGCCCATTGTTCTGTCGTCGACGTAAGCCAGACCTTCAGTTCAGGGAACTCGGTCTGCAGGTAGTCTTCCATGTGGGCGAGCACGCGGGGCGCGCCCCCGGTTGTCGTCGTGACGTGGAAACGGTCCGGCGCAAGGCGGCCGATGACGCCGTCGTCCATCACGAAACCAGCCTCGTTCAGCATCAGGCCGTAGCGGCAACGCCCGGGTTCCAGCTTCGACCAGGGGTTCGTGTAGAGACGGTTCATGAACTCCGCGGCATCCGGACCCACGACCTCGATCTTCCCGAGCGTGGAGGCATCGAAAAGGCCGCCGGTTTCGCGCACCGTTCGGCATTCCCGCAGCACGGCGGCGTGCATGGATTCACCCGCATGCGGGAAGTACCACGCCCTCTTCCACATGCCGACGTCCTCGAACGCCGCTCCCTGCGCCACTGCCCAGTCGTGCGTCGGCGTGCGTCGGATGGGATCGAACAGGTCGCCGCGGGAATGGCCGGCAAAGGTGCCGAACGTCACCGGGGTGTAGGGCGCCCGGAAGGTGGTGAGGCCGACCTCCGGGATCGGCTTGCCAAGCGAACCGGCGGCAATGGCAAGGCCGTTCATGTTGGACGTCTTGCCCTGGTCGGTGGCCATGCCGGTGGTGGTGTAGCGCTTCACGTGCTCGATGGAGCGGAAGCCCTCGCGCACGGCGAGGCGGATGTCCTTCTCGGTGACGTCGTTCTGGAAGTCGACGAACGCCTTCACCTTCTGCACGTCGCGGTTGTGCGGCACGGCCCCGTGGAACCCCCCGGCCGGGACGACCTCTCCCGAGACGACGGGCGGCGACCGGTCAGGGTCCGCCTCTCCGCAGCCCGCCGCCTTCCCCGCCTCCGCACCGGCGGCGAAACCTTCCATCAGGGCCGCGGCGATGCCGAAGGTTCCATTGCAGGCGCCGGCCGAGCGAGCGCCTTCGACGGGCTCCGCCGGCACATAGATCTCGCGGTCCGCATCGAAGCGAAGCCTTCCTCGCATCTGAGAGTGAAGATGCACCGCCGGGGTCCATCCACCCGCCATGAGCACGAGGTCGCAGGTGATCGTCTCGGATGGCCCTACGAGCCCGCTGCCCGCAACAGTGGCGACTTGGACCGACCGCACGGCGAGGCGGCCGTCGACCCCCGTCACCACGGTGTTCGTGCGCACATTGAGCCCGGATTCCCGGGCGCTGGCGACAACCGGTCCCAGAGGCTCGGACCTCATGTCGACCACGGCGGACACGACGACGCCCGCGGCGGTGAGGTCCAGGGCAGCGGCATATCCGCTGTCGCAGGCCGTGAAGACCACCGCGCGGTCGCCCGGCTTGGTACCGTATCGATTGAGGAAGGTGCGGGCGGACCCCGCCAGCATCACCCCAGGACGGTCGTTGTCCGGGAACACAAGCGGCCGCTCGATGGCACCTGTCGCAAGCACCACCTGCCTTGCTCGAACTTTCCACAGGCGCTCGCGCGGTGCGCGCGGGTCAGGATGCGCGAGATGGTCGGTCACGCGCTGGGCCAGGCCGAAGAAGCCCTGAGCATAGGCACCGAAGCACTGCGTGCGAGGCAGAAGTGTCACACGCGGATCAGCGGCGAGCGCCGCGAGCGTTCCGTCCACCCAGTCGCCGGCGGCGACACCATCGATCAGCACGTCCGGTTCAGCCAGAAGACCGCCGCCGAACGCAGCCTGCTCGTCGCACAGGATGACGCGCGCGCCAGATTCGGCCGCCGCCAGCGCCGCCGCCAGGCCGGCGGCGCCCGAGCCGACGACCAGCACATCGCAAAACGCGTACCGGTGCGTGTAGTGGTCCGGGTCGGCCTGCGTCGGCGCCTGGCCGAGCCCCGCGGCCCGGCGGATGAAGGGCTCGTAGAGTGCCGTCCAGGCGCTCGCAGGCTGCATGAACGTCTTGTAGTAGAAGCCGGCCGCCAGCACGCCGGGCGGCACCAGGTCGTTGACCTCACCCACGTCGTGAGAGAGTGACGGCCAGCGGTTCTGGCTGCTCGCGACGAGGCCGTCGTGAAGTTCCACCTGCGTCGCGCGCAGGTTCGGCGTCCGGCGCCCGCCGCCACGGTCGACCGTGACCAGAGCGTTCGGCTCCTCGGCTCCCGCGGCGAGGACGCCGCGCGGTCGGTGGTACTTGAACGACCGGCCCATCAGCCGGACGCCATTGGCGAGCAGCGCCGATGCCAGCGTGTCGCCGGGATGGGCTGGATACGTCGTGCCGTCGAACGTGAAGCGGATCGTTTGCGCGCGGTCGATCCGTCCGCCTGCCGCCGTGCGGAAGTCGGTCGTCATCGCGCGGTCTCCTTCGGACCGTGCTGCACAGCGTCGCGGGCAAGCGCCTCGAGGTCGGGCCTCGGTTCGCCGGCCTTGTATGTCGCGACGAAGCGGTCCGTCACGGTGTGGCGGATCGCGTTGAAGAAGCGGCCGCAGCCGCTGGCATGGCGCCAGCGCTCCGCATGCAACCCCTTGGGGTTGGTGCGCATGTAGAGAAAGTCGGCCCAGGCGTCGTCGGACAGTGCGGAAGGATCCTGTGCGCGGGCGACATGCGCCTCGCCTCCGTAGCGGAACTCGAGTTCCGGCCGGTCCATCTCGCAGTAGGGGCAACGGATCAGGAGCATCGCGACGACCTCAGTGCGCGACGGCGGCGGCGGCCGCCTCGTCGATGAGCCGGCCGGTGCGGAACCGGTCGAGCGTGAAGGGGGCGT
>CAZJCW010000035.1:0-24434 GCA_964544365.1 uncultured Alsobacter sp. | reverse complement strand
AGCGCCTGGCCCATGATGATGATCGGCTCGCGCCGGATCAGGCCGTAGACGAGCGTCATCGTTCCGCCGGCCATCGACAGGAACCAGAAGGCCATGGGCATGACGCTGCGCCCGGCCCGCTCGCTGGCGAGCCACTGGACCAGGAAGCGCGCCGTGAACAGCAGCTGCGCCACGATCCCGAAGGCCAGCCAGAAGTCGAAGCGGGCGACGAAGACGTCGTAGAGATAGTCGACCAGACCCTGGGAGAAGGCCACGAGCATGTCAGGCGATCTCCCGAACCACGGGCACCGACCGCCGGCGCCTGATCAGCCACCACACGCCTGCCAGATCGAGAATGCCGACCCACAGCCGGTCGAAGAACCCGTAGTTCGACACGCCGGTCAGGCGCGGCCGGTCGATCACGTCGACGAGCACGACGTCGAGGCCCTCGCGCCGCACGAGGGCGGGCATGAAACGGTGGAGGGCATCGAAGTAGGGCAATGACAGGTAGACATCGCGCGGGAAGGCCTTGAGACCGCAGCCCGTGTCGCGCGTGCCGTCCCTGAGCACCCAGCCGCGGACCCCGTTGGCGATCCGCGACTGAAGCTTCTTGAAGCCGGTGTCCTTGCGGCCGAGCCGCTGCCCCGCCGCGATCCCGGCGCGGGACCCCGCCGCTTCCAGGGCGGCAAGCAGAGCCGGGATGTAGGCCGGGTCGTTCTGGCCGTCCCCGTCGATGGTCGCGACGACCGGCGAGCGCGCCGCGCGGACACCCGTGCGGACGGCCGCGCTCTGGCCGCACGACCGCTCGTGCCGCAGCTGCCTGAGCCAGGGCCGATCCGCGCGCAGGCCCTCGAGGACCTGCGGCGTCGCGTCGGTCGATCCGTCGTCGACATAGACGACCTCGAACGGCCCCAGCGGCGCGAGGGCGGCCTCGATCTCGCCGACGAGGGGGGCGACGTTGCCGGCCTCGTTACGGACGGGGACGACCACCGTCACCAGTGGCAGCCGCGGGGCTATGGGAGAAGACGCGTCGGACATGCGCGGCCCTATGGACCACGATAGACCCCGATGTCCAGCCTTCGTCCGCCGTTGAGGTTCAGGCCCTGCACCCGCGACACCAGCCGGGGCGGCGCCGCGCCGGCCATGTCGGCGAGGAAGGCGGCCTCCTGACGGCTCTCGACGAAGGCGACGCGGCAGGATCCCGCGCGCAGGAACTGCGCCGCTCCGGCCCCGTCGGTCATGACGAGATCGGTACGGGTCAGGAAAACGAGGCTGGGCTCGCGGTAGCCGACCGTGGCGTAGCCCTCGACGGGGCAATCCACCGCGCGGGCGGCCTCGGCGAGCCGGGGACTGATGGCGACGGAGCGCAGCAGCGGGACCGTCCAGCCATAGGCGGCGACCGCCACCACGACGGACGCGACGACCGCCATCACCACGGCCGTCCCGAACATTTCGGCGAACACGAAGCGCCACGCCAGGACGGCGACGCCGGCGGCGACGGCAAACAGCGGCAGCGCGACGAACGGGATCGCCGAATCAAGGATCCACAGCGCCGCCGTGGCCGCTGTCGCCAGGAGAAGGACGAGCAGCGGAAGCAGGCCCATCGCCAGACGCGGCGTGCGTCCGGTGACGGCGAGGGAGCGGCGCTCGGCGGCGATGGCCACCAGGATCGCGAGCGCGGGATAGAGCGGCAGCACGTAGTGCGGCAGCTTGGTGGGCACCAGCTCGAACACCACCCACATGGGCACGGCCCAGGCGAGCACGAACAGAACGTCGTCGCGCCAGCGCTGCCGCCAGGCGAACGGGATCGCCAGCAGCACGAACGGGGCCATGGGCCACGCCGTGCCGAGGAACGCGCCGAGATAGGTGCCGGGCGGCGCCCCGTGCGATTCCTGGCCTGCGGCGACCTTTCCCAGCATGTCCTGGCCGACCGCCTCCTCGAAGAAGGCCCCTCCGCTCTTCAGCATGATCGCCACGAACCAGGGCGCGGCCATCAGAAGAACGAGGATGACACCCCGCAGCGGACGCAAACGGGCCAGCCAGCCCATCGAGCGATCGAGCGCGGCGAGCGTCACGGCGGCGAGCGCCACGACCAGCGGCGTGATGGGCCCCTTGACGAGGACACCGGCACCGATCGAGCCCCAGAAGACGAGCCACCAGCCCCAACCGAAGGTCGCCCTGGGATCCTCGCGGGCCATCCAGACGCGGGCGAGGCCTGCCATCGCGGCGACGATGGTCGCGGCCTGGACGGCATCCGTCTTGGCGAGACGCGCCTCCACGCCGATCAGGATCGTGGCTGCGAACAGGCTGGCGGCGATGAAGGCGGCGCGACGGGTCGTCAGGACGACGGCCGCGGCATAGGTCATCAGGACGGCGAGGATCGCGCCCAGCAGGGAGGGCAGCCGGTAGATCCAGATGGAGCGGCGGGCATCGGGCACGCCGAGCGCTTCGGCGGTCGACACGACGGCGGACTGCATCCAGTAGATGCCGACGGGCTTCTTGTGCCGCGCCTCCGTCTGGAACCGGATGTCCACGAAGTCGCCCGTCTCGAGCATCTGCTTCGTGGCCTGGGCGAATCGCGGCTCGTCGCGGTCCATCGGCGGAAGCGACGTGAAGCCGGGAATGAACAAGGCGAGGCACGTCGCCAGGAGAAGGGCGACGGCGCGGATGTGCCCCTGTTCCAGCCATGACAGGACGCGGGACACGATGCTCGAGATCAAGGTTGCGCGCTCACTCTGGCCAGTCCGGCTCATGACACCCACCCCGTCTAGTGCCGCAGCTTCGCGGTGGTGTCCAGTTGAGCGGCCGTGATGTGATGACCAAGGTCTGTCGACGTCCGGCGCGTCCGGCACGGGAAGGAGACGGGGCAACGCGTCGTAGCCACAATTGAAACCATAAAAGGCAATCGGTTTCTGCAATCGCGACAGCGCAGGTACATTATTTGGCCATCTGCCGATGCCCAAGATACCGTCTTGTCTTTCCCCTACCGCCAGGAAGCAGAATGCTGTCTGCGATCATCCTGTTTTCAGCGCTTGTCGGATTCGCGGCGGCCGTTCGCCTGAGCGTCGTCGGCCTGTTTTTTGTGACGTGCCTCTATCTCGTCGGACTTGGTGCCCTCGTCGCGAAGGGCACGATCGGCTATCTCGCCCTGATGGCCGCAGTGGTCACGCTCCACGCCACCTATGTCTTCGCCGGCGTGCTCTCGTCATTCCTGCGTCCATCGAAATAGCGACACGATCGCGGTCGGGCGGCGCTGCGCGCTCAATCAAGTGCGAGTTTCGGGACCCTGCGGGTCAACGGCCCCGAGGGTTATTCTCGCACATGCAAAAATTAAGCGAATCGGAAACACTCGTTAAACGGAACAACCGACCGTTCGGTGCGTTTCGACACTGCGCCAACGTACCGCATCGCATAATCTTGACCGGCTCTACTGTAGTTTTTACCAGACCAGTTGCGGTAACCAGACGCAGAGTGCGCCACGCGAATCAGTGTTCGTGGCACATGGACAGCGCAAACTCACCTCAGCACTAAGACCATGGGCCTAGTCTCACTCTGCGCTCAATCCGGCTAGCCGTTGATTTAGATCATACGGCTCAAAAAGGCTCGATTTGTTGCAACAATTATTGACAACTCAGGGTTGCTGATTTAATGCTTCGTTAAGCAACTTAGAGGCGGAGCAATCGATGGCCCTGTACGACAATGCGGGACAGCGAAGCGTTTCCGTCGGCGCCTACAGCCATTCCCCCTCCCGCAGCAGCAGCGTCGCCCTTCTCTTTTCCGCCCTGACGGCCATCGTCGACGTGGGCGTGATCGTGACGAGCAGCGCGGTTGCAACGGTCCTTTATGCTGCGGTGTCCGGCGTGAGCGTCGACGTGTCGCGTTCCCGCGAAAGCGCGCTCGTGATCGCAGCGCTTTTCGTCACGCTGTGCATCCGCGACGGGTCCTACCGGACGCGCAGCCTTGCGCTTCCCCGCAGCGCGCGCGTCATCACGAAGTGGGCCGTCTCCATCACGCTGTTCCTGGTGATCGCCTTCCTGTTCAAGTCCGGGGCCTATTATTCCCGCGGCGTGGTCCTCGTCCTGGCACCGATCGGCTTCGTCGGGCTCCTCGCCGGGCGGCACGTCGTGGCGCGGGTGATGCTGCAGGCCATCGAGACCAGTCATCTGCAACCCTCTCGCCTGGCCGTCATCGGCGCCACCGCCGAAACGGAGACCATGCTGCGCTCGCGCATCGCGGAGGATCCGCATCTCGACGTCGTCGCGTTCGTTCCGATCCCCGATGACGGCAACGTACGGGATGGCGTGCAGCAGGCCATCAACCTGAGCCAGGCCGGACTTATCGACGAAATCCTGATCGCGCTGCCGTGGTCGAGGATGAAGGATATCGGGCCGGCCGTCTCCGAACTGCGCAAGCAGGCGCTTCCCGTCATGCTACTGCCCGACATCGAAAGCGTCGGCTACATTTCGCGCCCGGTGCAGCTCGGATCCCTGCCGACCTTCGAACTCAAGCGGGCGGCGCTTGGTCCCTCCGACCTGCTGATGAAGCGCTCGCTCGACATCGTGATCGCTCTCGCCGCGCTGCTGGTGCTGTGGCCGGTCCTGCTGTTCGCCGCGATAGCGATCAAGCTCGAAAGCCCCGGGCCGGTGATATTCCGGCAGCGCCGGCACGGCTTCAACAACCGGGAGTTCCGGATCTTCAAGTTCCGCTCGATGCGGGTCGCCGAGGACGGCGACGCCGTGCGGCAGGCCGTTCGCAACGATCCGCGGGTCACACGGGTCGGGGCCTTCCTGCGCCGCACGAGCATCGACGAGCTTCCGCAGCTCTTCAACGTGATCATCGGCGAGATGTCGATCGTCGGGCCGCGCCCCCATGCGGTTGCCCACAACGAGGAGTGGGTGTCCGTGGTCGAGGGCTATGCCCGCCGACACAACATCCTGCCCGGGATCACGGGTCTCGCCCAGGTCCACGGCTTCCGCGGCCAGACCGACACGCCCGAGAAGATCGACGCCAGGGTGCGCCTCGACCTGCAGTATATCGAGCAGTGGAGCCTGGCGCTGGACATCAAGATCATCCTGAAGACGGTGCAGGTGCTGATGTTCCAGAAGGAAGCTTTCTGAGGGCGTCCGCTCGCTGGGGGATGATTGACGGGACCGATGGCATTTTGCCGATCTTGGCAGGGAAAACTCAACCGGGCCGGTGATGCCGGCCCGGTCCACCCGCGCGCCAAACTGGCGCGCATGGCCGTCGGAGCGTACAATTGCAAGATGCAGTTAAATCGTCCGCCCGGCTCAGCGCCCGGCAAAAGGTGGATTTAATGTTCGAGCGGACCCCGAACTTTGCAGGCACAGGCGTCCCGCTCGCCGAGGTTCACCAAAGCGCGGCGAAGCTCGTCGGCCTCCGGGAAATCTGGATGATCCTCCGGCGGCGCCAGCTGCTGATCCTGGCCTGCATGCTGCTGCTGCTCATCCCGGCGGCGATCTACGTCTTTACGGCCGCGAAGGCCTACACCGCCCAGACGACCATCCTGATCGAACCCCGCCGGCAGTCCGTGGTCTCGACGGAGTCCCCGTTGCCGGCGTTCGGCACCGAAGCCGCGATGATCGAGAGCCAGGTGCAGATCATCAGGTCTCCACCCGTCGCCCGCCGCGTCGTCCGCAAGCTCAATCTGGTCGACGACCGAGAGTTCGGCATCAACCGGAAGCGCAAGCTGATCGTCATGCGGGATGCGGTGGCATCCAGCATCGCCGGAACCCTGGGCGACTGGGCCGTTCCCTCCTTTCTCGTCGACGCGGATCCCGACGAGATCAAGCGGATGACGGACGAGCAGAAGGTGATGGCCGTCGCGGCCAAGCTCGAGCAACGTCTGACGGTGGCGCGGGTCGGCCCGACCCACGTGATCACCGTGGCATTCTCGGCCGAGTCTCCCGAAAATGCGGCGCGCATCGCCAACGCCTTCGCCGAAGCCTACCTGACCGACGCCTACGAGACCCGATTCGAGAACACCCGCCGCGCCGCGACCTGGCTGGAGGAAAGGCTCGACGAACTGCGGATGAAGACGCAGGAGTCGGAACGCGCGGTGGAGGTGTACCGGGCGCAGAACAACCTGATCAGCGCCGGTGGGCGGCTCGTCAGCGAACAGCAGGTCACGGAGATCAACAACCAGCTGGTCATTGCCCGCGCCCGCGTCGCCGAGACCAAAGCGCGCCTCGAAACCGCCCAGGAAATCATTGCACGCGGCAGCGATCCCGGCGCAGTCACCGAGGCGCTGACGAACGAATCGATCAACCGCCTCAAGATCCAGTACAGCGACATCTCGCGGCGCATCGCCGACCTGCAGACACGCTACGGAACGGCGCACCCTGCCGTGCGCAACGCCCAGGCCGAACTCGCCGACACGCAGGCGTTGATCCAGGACGAACTGCGCCGCGTGGCGCAGAGCCTGCGCAACGAATACGAGGTCTCGCTGTCGCGCGAGCAGTCGCTGGCGCGCAGCATGGCGGAGGTCGAGGCGCGTGCCGCGACCAACAACGCGGCGCAGGTCAGGCTCCGCGAACTGGAGCGCGACGCCAATTCCGACCGGACCCTCTACCAGACGTTCCTGAGCCGCTTCAAGGAAACGAGCGTCCAGGAAGGCGTCCCGGCCTCGGAGGCCCGCGTCCTCGCACCGGCCGAACGGCCCCGGCAGCCCAGCGAACCGCGTACGGCGCTGATCCTGGGCCTGGCCCTGATGCTCGGCACCTTCGTCGGGATCTCGCTCTCGTTCGTCACCGAATTCATGGACGACACGTTCGCAACCCGCGAGCATGTGGAACACGCGCTGGGCCTCCCGCTGCTGGCCCGCGTTCCGCTCGTCAAGCGTGCCGTCGCGGACATGACACGGGTGGTCCTCGACCAGCCGCTGTCCTCCTATGCCGACGCGATCCGCGGATTGCGCATGGCGGTGTCCTTCAGCGGCGGAACGGGACCCGCCAAGGTCGTCGCCGTCGCGTCCGCGCTGCCGGCCGAGGGCAAGACCACCACGGCCGTCAACCTCGCCGAGTACGCCGCGTCGCTCGGCCTCAAGACGCTGCTCATCGATGCCGACCTTCGGCGGCCGGCGCTGAGCCGGATGTACACGCCGGAAGCAGGCCGCGGCCTGGGCCACATCCTGCTGGAGGAGGCCACCTTCGACGAGGTGAAGCGCGTCAACGAGCGCACCAACCTGACGTTCATCCCCCACGTCCAGGACAGCAAGATCATCAACACGTCGGAGTTGTTGTCGTCGCGGCCGATGGCGAACCTGCTGGCGGAAGCACGGGCATCGTTCGACCTGATCGTGCTCGACGTCTCGCCTCTCGTGCCGGTGATCGACGCGCGGGCCCTGTTCGAGCACGTCGACAAGATCATCCTGATCGTGGAGTGGAAGAAGACCCCCCGCTCGGTGGTCCAGGAGGCGGTCAAGCACATCCGCCCCTTCAGCCAGAAGATCCTGGGCGTCGTCCTGAACAAGATCGACGTGACGAAGTCGCATCACCACGACACGTATGGCAGCCGGGCCTACGCCAAGCGCTACCCTCACTATTACGGACACAACAGCTAGGATCGATCAGACGCGTGGACGCCAAGGGGGGACGGTTCGCAGGCCGACAGCCTGACACCGGCCCCGGCGTCCATTATCCCGCAAGACGTTCGAAGAGCTCACGATAGTGGCCGACGCACGTATCCAGGTCGAACTCGGAGGCCCTGCGCACTCTCGGTGCGGGATCGCCCGGCTCGTCGAGCAGGGTCCGCAGGGCGACGGCAAGGGTTTCGGCGTCATCGACCGGGACCAGCGTGCCGTAACGGCCTTCGGCCAGGATTTCCTCCGGCCCCCCGCACCGCGTCGCGACGACCGGCAGTCCGAACGACAGGGCCTCGACGATGACGTTCCCGAACGATTCCGAGCGGGACGGGAGCGAGAAGACGCGCGCCGCGCGGTAGTGGCCCGACGGGTCGTCGACGTGACCGGCAAGACGCACCTGCCGCTCCAGGCCGAGACTGGCGACGAGGCTCTCCAGAGCCGGCCGCTCCGGACCATCGCCGACGATGACGAGGTTCGCGGACGGGTCACGAAGCTGCGCAACGGCCTCGACGAGCACGCCGAAGCGCTTGGCCTCATGCAGCCGTCCGACGGCGAGGATCGTTCGCGGACGCGCAAGCAGCATGTCGCGGGTCGGCGGCGGATCCTTCGAGAGTTCGACGGGATTGTAGATCCGGCACACCTTGCCGGCCGCGCCCCGCGCCTTGGCGGCCACGAAGCGCTTCAGGCTCTCGGAGACGCAGACGGTGGCGCCGGTCAATCGGCTCGTGAGCGGCGTCAGCGCATTGCCGAGGCGCGAGAGTCGCTGCCGCTCGACGTCGAAGAAGCCGTGGCAGGACAGCACCGCCCGCCCTCCCCGCCCCGCCAGCACGGCCGCGGCGGCATGCTTGAGATTGGAGGCGCCGATCGCCGAGAGCGACACGTCGTAGCGTCCGCCCGACAGCATCCGCGCCAGCGCGACGACCGCGCCGGCATGAGACTTCTCCAGCGCGACGACATCGACCGCGGCATCGAGATAGGCTGCATTTTCGATGGCGATCCGGTCGACGACGAGCGTGACCTCCGCGCCCTGCCGTGCGAGCCCGCTTGCCAGCAGCGCGAAGACGCGCTCGGCTCCGCCGGAACTCAGGCCGTGGATGTACATCAGAATTCGCATGGTCTCGTCTCGTCTGGCCCAGCGGGACGAACTTTGCAACCCGCCGGGCCCCAAAGCGGCGTTTGGTCATGAACCTGACGATCATCCTTCCCGTCGGCCGGTGCCGCACCTGGATGTTGCGGCTGATCGAGCGGCTCGAAGCGGCGGATCATGCCGTGACCGTGTCCTTCCACATCGCGAGGAGCCAGTGGCCGGACGAGTTCACGCGGCTCGCGGCTTTCGAACGTCGCCTCTATCGCATGCCGCCCGAAGGCGCCCACACCCTGCTCCCGAAGGACACCTTCACCCTTTGGGTGAACCGCGCGCCGGTCGTGTCCGACGTGACCATCGATCTTGCCGGGATCCCCGAGGCACTGCCCGGGCCGGTGCTGCGACTTCTGTTCGACGGCTATGCCGACGAGGCGGCAGCGCTCGGTGCGGTCCTCGCGGGTCGAACGCCTGCCATCGCGGTCGCGCTGTCCAACCCGGACACGATCATCGCGTCCGGTCGACCCGCCATCGAGGACCGGCGCGCCCTGTCGCGCGCGCTCGATTACGTCTTTGCGCGGTGCGAGGATCTCCTGGCGGTTGCCGTCCTCGACCTCACCCGACGGGTCGACGGCGAGATCCGGCACGGCGGGGCGCCCGCGGTGGGGTGGCCGACCTGCGCGGCCTATGTCCTCACGTCCGTCGCCAACGGCGTCAGACGGCGGCTGGACCAGTTGCGGGGCGTGGACCTGACGTGGGGGATCGGATGGTTCCCGTCGGGCGACGCGCCGCTCATGCGAGGGTGGCCCGCGGACGGGATGACGATCATGCCGATGCCCGCGGACCGCTTCTACGCCGATCCTTTCGTCCTGCAGCGGGATGGCCGTCTGCACGTGTTCTTCGAGGACTACCCGATCGCCCAGGAAAAGGGGCTGATCTCGGTTGCGTCGCTGGACAACGGGCGCACCGGGGAGCCGCGTCTGGTTCTCGACCTCGAATGCCACCTCTCCTACCCGTTCGTCTTCGAGCATGGCGGCGAACTGTGGATGATCCCCGAAACTAGCGGCCGCAGAACGGTGGAACTGTATCGGTGCCACGGTTTTCCCGACACCTGGCGCCTCGAAGGCGTCATGCTCTCCGACGTCAGCCTGGCGGACGTCACGCTCGTCGAGCATGAGGGACGCTGGTGGATGTTCGCGGCCAGCGCGCATGGCGACAGCTCGACATGGGATGCGTTGAGCCTCTATCACGGCCCCTCGCCCATGGGGCCCTGGACGCCCCATGCGGCGAACCCGGTCCTGATCGATGCCGGCGGCGCCAGGCCGGGCGGCTGCATGACCGTGGTCGACGGCCAGCTGTACCGGCACGCCCAGATTTGCGAGACCGGCTACGGCGAAGGCCTGGCGCTCTGCCGGGTCGATCGGCTCAACCCGGACGAGCCCTATGCGCAGACCGTCGTCGAACGGATAAAGCCCCCGGCCCGCTCGGGCCTGGCCGGACTTCACACGGCCACGCTGGCAGGCGGCTTCACATTCGTGGATCTCTACGGACAGCGCTCGGCGCTGTCGGGGGTCGTGCGATAGCGCCCAGAGGCCGGGGCACGATCATCGCCTCGCCGCCTTGTCGCGAAAGACCCGTGCCATGGCCCGGGCGGCCGGCTTCGGCCGGAGGTTGAGGTCGAAGGGCAGCGGCCGGGGGCCGAGGGCCGGAATGTTGGACCGCTTCGGCAGGTCGTTCAGCCAGGTGAACCGATCCGACAGCTGCCAGGTGAGGATCGCCTTCACCGCCGGCTGGGCCACGGCCGCCGTGACGAGCTTCGTGTAGAGGTCCGCGATGATCGCGTCCCTCTGGTCGATGGGCAGCGGCAGCTCGGTGTCGACCACGTCGAGCTCGGTGATATGGATCTCGAAGCCGCGTGCGGCGATGTCGGCGAGCAGCTTCTCGAACGGCTCCACCGCGACGCCCGCCTTGCCGTCGATGTGGCACTCGAGCCCGATGATGTCGATCGGGACATCCCTGTCCCTGAGTTCGTCGAGAAGCCGGATGAAGCGCGTGCGCGCGATCTCGCCGAACCGGTCACCGCGCTCGATCCATGTCTCGTTCAGGCAGAGCCTTGCCTTCGGATCGACCGACCGGGCGACGCGGAAGCTCCGGTCGATGTAGCGGACGCCGAGCGCCTCGAACCAGACGCCGTCACGCATCATGTCGTTGCCCGGGCAATACGGACAGACCGGCTCGTTGACGACATCCCAGCAGAACATGCGACCGGCATAGCGCGACATCACCGTCTCGATGTGCAGCTGCAGATCCGCCTCGCGCTCGCGCGCGGTCATCGGCTTGAGCCAATCGGGCGTCCAGTCGTTCCAGATGAGCGTATGGGCCCTGAGCGGCGTCCCCGCCGCGTCGGCGAAGCGCAGGATCTGGTCGGACGAGGCAAAGGCGAAGGTGTCGCGGGTCGGCCGCACGGACATGAACTTCATGCTGTGGTCGACCGTGAAAATGCGGCATTGCGAGCGGTAAAGATCCGCAGCCGCGGGCACCCGCACGACCTCGACGTCGATCGCGGCACCGAACAGGATGCCGATCTCGGCCGCGAGCCTGCCCAGGTTCAGGTCACCGTCGCCGGCCCCGTTCTGGGCCAGCGATCCGCCTGTCCCGGCCATGGTGGCGCCCATCAAAGTCCCGATCGCCGCACGACGGCTCAACATCATCAGTCAGACCTCTCGTTGGAATGGGTCGGTCGCACGATGCGGTGCGACCCTAGCGGTGCAACACGAGCGCGTCCGCCGGGGCGGCGGCAATGCGGGGCGGCCAGTCTTCCTTCACGGGATCGTCGCGAAGGTCGGCAAAGACGTAGGCCAGCAGGACGAGGATCGACACCCCGGTCCCTTTCGCTCCGATCCCCATGGCCGACACGTCGATCAGGAAGAACGCGGCGACAGGCCAGAGGACCCGTCGCCCGCAGTCGATGACGAGACGCCGGGCCAACACGATCATGGCCAGCATGAGAAGCCCGGTCATGATGACCCCGTACGTCAGGATCAGCGAGATCCACGAGATCTCGATCCCGATCTCGATGCCGAAGAACCGGTTGATCCGCATCTGCTGGCGGTCGATATCGCCGAAGATGATGCTCTGCCAGTCCGTCATGGCGAACATTTCGAACGCGATGAACCGGCTATCGCCACTGCCCTGGTCGTTGACGAAGCGATCGATCAGGGGATCGAGATAGCCCGTCTGCACGGCGATGAGCACCACGGCGGGCAGGACCGAAACGACGCATGCCAGAAGCGCAAGCGCCATCAGGGAAACCCCCTCGCCCCGTGTCAGCTGCGCGAACCGGACCACCAGGAAAATGGCCAGAAACACCAACGTCACCACCGTGGCGACGCGCGCGCCGAAGCAAGGCAGCGCGACGAGGTTCAGGACGACGATGACCATCCGCATCGGCGTCAACGCGAAGGAAGCCTTCGGCGCAAGGTTGAAGACGATATAGAGCGCAACGAGGATGCCGTTCACCAGAGGGTGCCCGAACAATCCCTGGGAGCGCCATGATCCGCCCGCATCGGGCCCCCAGAACATCTCGATGATGGGCGTCGTCACCATGGACTTCGTGGCGTACTCCGCAATCGCGATCAGGGCGTTGACCGCGAAGAAACCATCGACGATCCGCCGCAGGACGAGGCGGTCCGGCCCGGCCAGCTCGCGCAGGAGGAGCACGACGATGCCGGGCGCGATGAACGTGTCGATGATGTGCGAGGCGTAGGTGCCCACGACGATCTGCCCGTACACAAAGACGGTCGACGTGAGAACAAGGTAGAGGATGACGTCCGGAACCTCTGAAATCCATCGGTCGATCTTCAAGCCGGGATGTCCGTCCTTGAGCAGGAGGACTCCGAACGCCAGCACGACGAGATAGGTGGTCGGATGGAGCCTTTCGTAGGCCGAACCCGTTTCGGCGATGTACATGTAGCCAAGGTCGTACAGGACGACCATCGACAACCCGAGTAGCCCCGTGCAAAGAAGGGCCGCCAGGGTGAAGGCCACGCCCCTGCGCCGCTGCACGTGACTTTCGAGACTTAACCGGTGCACATTAACCTCAAGATGAGTAACCCGACACCAACTAAAGATCGTTGGCTAGATTTAACATCCTGAGAAGCACATCGCCAGCGTTGCAACCGCCTGTCGCAAGGCGCGACGGTGCTGCCGTCATCCCATGGAGATCCCGCACCGATGGGAACTGCAGTGAGGGCCTTCGAACCGAACGACGCGGATGCTGTCGCCGGCCTTTTCGTCCGGCTCATGCGCCCTCGCAATGTCGGAGTCGCGGAGGCCGCGGACTATTTCCGCACCGTCTATCTCGGCCATCCCTGGGCCTGCAGCGAAGCGTCTTCGAAGGTCTGCGTCGATGACAGCCGCGGCGTCGTCGGATTCATCGGCGTGCTTCCGATCCGGATGACCGTAGACGGACAACCGAGCCTCTGCGCGGCCTGCGGCCCCCTGCTGTCCGACCCGGACGGCTCGCCGGGAACCGTAGGCGCCCAACTGCTGAAGAACTTCGTGCAGGCGGCACCGGCCCTGGCCGTAAGCGATACGGCGACGCCCGTGGCACATGCCATGTGGAAAAGTCTCGGTGGCAAGGTCGCCCATCTGCAGAGCCTGTCCTGGGTCCGGACGTTTCGCCCCGCCGCGCGCGTCGCCGCGAAGCTGGGGCCGGCAGCTCCCGTCGCCGGACGTCTGGCCGGACCCGTCGACCGGCTTCTCTCGAGGGCGCTCGGGAAGCGGCTGAAGCTCGACGCTCTCGCCGGGCATGACGATATCGTGATCCAGCCGTGCACGGACGACCAGCTGTTCGAAATGGCCCAGGCATTCTCGGCGCAGCACCGGGTTGCCCCGGCGTGGGACAGGCCTTGCTTCGACTGGCTGCTCGCCCGGGCGCGAACCTTCGGAACAATCGAGCAATGCGCCGTCCTGTCGGACAAGGGCGCCTTGCTCGGCGCCTTCCTGTATTCGGGCTCCCCGCCCGGCGAGGCGCGCGTCCTCCAGGTGTTCACGCGTCCCCGGACGGCAGACATGGTCATGCAGGCCCTCCTCCGTCACGTTTTCGACAGGGGGTTTGCGGCGGCGCGCGGTTCCGTCCAACATCACCTGATGGATACGCTGTTCCGCCATGGAGCCCGGTTCGGCTACCGGGGGATGACCCTCATCAAGGCGCGCGACAGGCAGACGCAGGATGTCATGGAAACAGCCTCCGCTTTCCTTGGCGGAGACCTGCTTTTCGGGCTGGAGGCACGTGGTTCATGACGCTCGGTAGCGTGAGCGCAGCCCCGGGGCCGGACATGACCGCCGCCCGCCAACCGGCAGGGACGGTCGCGTCGGGATCCTACGTCGGTCGGCTTCACCGCGGCGTCGAGCCGGTGCGCGCGGTATGGCAGGCGGCGGACGCCAGGGGGAATTCCACCGTTTTCCAGAGCCTCCCCTGGACAGAGACATGGCTCGACACGATCGGTCCCGCGATCGGCGCCGAGTTTTTCGTGGTCGAAGTCCTCGACCCCTCGGGCGCCTCCGCCTGCCTCCTTCCGATCGTCCGCTTGCGGCGCGGAGGCCTCAGGGTGCTGGAGGTTCCGGACGGCGGCGTTGCCGACTACGTCGCGCCGATCATGACGGCCGAGCAACCGCTGTCCATCGATGCCGTCGGACGGGCGATGAAGGCGCTGAGGGCGGCCCTGCCCCCGGCCGACATCGCCATCTTCCGGCGCATCCGGCCCATCATCAACGGCAGCCTCGAAAATCCCCTTCTGGCGTTTCCGCACACCCGGCTCGACTTCAAGAGCTACGCGGTCCAGCTGGAGCCGAACTGGGAGGCGTTCTTCACCCGAACGGCCTCGACGTCACGGCGCGCGACCATGCGCCGCAAACGCCGTCGCCTCGCCGAACTCGGTGCGGTCTCCTTCAAGGTCGTCGTCGAACCCGCCGAGATCGAGCGCGCCCTGGAGGCTGCCGTCGTGCAGCGGCGCGAACGCGCGGCGACGGTCGGCTGGGAAGGCAACATCCTCGACTTCGAGCCGGCAAGGGCGTTCTACAAGGCGGTCGCCCGGCGGCAGGGCGTAACCCACGTTTCGATGCTGAGCGTCGGCACCACGATCGTGGCCACGCATTTCGGCGCGGAGCACGGCCGGGTCGTCTACTGGCTGCTGCCGACCTTCGCCGCCGGCGAATGGGCGCAGTTTTCGGTCGGACGCATGCTGCTCGAAGACACGCTCGAATGGGCATGCGGTCGCGGCAAGTCAGTTCTCGATCTCACCATCGGTGACGAGCCCTACAAGGCGGAGTGGAACCCCCAGGTCTCGAAGCTTTTCGAGGCCCGCCTGCCGTTGAGCGCGGCGGGCTGGCTCGCGGTCGCCGCCTGGAAGATTGCCAAGAAGGTCCGCCGGTCTCCCCTCTTCGCAGGGCTGGCATTGGCCCGGTCGAAACCGCTCGCATCAGGTCGCGACCAGGATTGAGGTCTGGTCAGGCCAGCCCTCGACCAGAACCCAAGGGCTCGGGTCCCTATCACACGCCGGCCGAAGCGGTGCCTTGCTCCCGCCCGTTCAGGCGATAGCCTTGGCGATCCGGGTGAAGTCCAGCCGGACGCCCCAGATGGCCAACGGGTAGACCGCCGCTCCGGCACAGCCTCCGGCCAGGAAGCTGACGAGCGTGCCCCACGGGAGCGTCAGCTGGCCGACCCACCACGACACGCCGGCTGCAACGGCGAGCGCGGCCAAGACGCGCAGGAACTGCCCCCAGGGCAGCGTGAAGACCATCAACTGGCGCGCCACCGCGTAGGTGATCAGCATCGCGAACGTCGCTCCGCCGGCATAGCCAAGCGCGGCGCCCAGGAGTCCGTACCGAGGGATCAGGACGACATAGAGGATCAGCGTCGCCACCACGGACGCCGTCGTCGTGAGCAGAAGCGTCCAGGGCTTCCTGGAGACGTGGAGGACATTGGTAAACCCGAAGGCCATGGCGCTGAACAGGAAGGTCCCGGCCATGATCAGGGGAATGAGCTGAAGGGACGCCGCGTGGTAGGACGGCGGCAGCACGATCGTGACGGCCTGCTGTCCAACGCCGATGAACATCGCGATCACGAAGCCTGCCGACAGGAGCAGCAGCGTCAGGCACGCGCCCAGGGTCTTGCTCGCTTCCGGATCCCCGCCCCGCTCATAGGCGTGCGACAACGCCGGAAAGCCCTGGACATTCACGGCGACGCCGACGACCTCCACGGGCTGGCGACCCAGCGTGTAGGCTGCGGCGTAGAGCGCCACCGCCTGCGCGTCGAACATCGCCTGCAGCATGAAGCGGTCGGTGAGGCTGGCGCCATAGAAGAGGAACGAGTTCGCGACGTTGGGCAGGCCGAGCCGAAGGTCTTCGCGATAGCCGTCGCGGGGAACGTGCCAGCCGCCGGCCCCTGCCAGGGAGCGGAACAGGATCCAGACGCCGACGGCGAATGTCACGACGCTGGCGGCGAGCGATGCAGCCCAGAACGTGGGCAACAGAAGGACGGCCGCGGTCGCGGCCATGACCGAGGCGGCCGCCCGTGCCCCCTCGATGGTGGCATAGCGCCGGTCCTCACCCTTGATCTGGACGAGCGTGAGCCCGAACTTCGCCGTGCCGTTCGCAACCAGGTAGATGGCCGTCGCCAGCGTGAAGATCCATGGCGACGACACGCCGAGCCCCAGGGCGAGCAGCGGCGCGACCGCCAGCGCCAGGACCGTGCCGGCAAGCGACAGGACGCACAATCGCATGAAGGCGGGGCCCACGAGGGACCGCGAGCGGGCCTGGGCGCTGAGATCTCGCACGAGAGCCGTGCGGATCCAGCTACCGAACACCGAGTCGAGAACTTCGCCCACCGCGATCACCAGGACGAAGGATCCGTACTCCGCAACCGGAAGCAACCGGGTGAGCACCACGACCAGAAGAAGCGAACTGCCGCGCGAGAACCCCGTCGCGGCCAAATAGAGCGCATGGGACACCAGCGGCACGAGGCGGTTGCGGCGCTCGGTCCGGGCCTCCGCGGCGGTGTCGCGGGCCACGTCCTGACCTTCGGGAGAGTCTATGCCCACGGCGTCTGGCTCACGACGGTCCGCCGCTGCCGGCATTCCGCGGGGTCGCTTGCCGGCTCCAGTCGCGCAAGGTTGCCGTCAAGGTCGCCTTGTCGGCGTCGGCGGCCTCGTTCCAGCGCTCGAGATTGGCCAGAGCAAGGGCCGCGGCAGCAGCGCGCGGCGGACCGGCGGAAACCAGCCCGGCGATGGACTCGGCCGCCGAGGCCGCATCTTCGCATCGGATGAACGTGCCGGTCTCGCCCAGAACCTCGCGGAACACCGGGAGGTCGGGCGCCACCACCGGCAAGCCCGCATACTGGGCCTCGAGAAGAGGAAGACCGAGCCCCTCGTCCTGCGACGTGGAGAGAAACAGGTCCGCTCCCCCAATGACGGCCCGCGCGGTCGCGGCGTCGAGATAGCCATGCAGGACAACGCCCTTGCGACCGGCGAGAAGGGCCGCATCCTCGCCCCATCCCTGTCGGCCGATGACGTGAAGCTCGACGGTTCGGCCCAGCCTCGCCTCGAGCGCGTCGCGGATCACCGCGGCCGCCGGATAGTTCTTGCGCGGCTCGATCGTGCCGACCATGACCATCTTCAGCACGTCCGTGCGGTCGTCGCGTTCGCGCGGGGCCAGCCCGAAGACATTGTCGACGCGCGGCCGGCACATCAGGATCCGAGCATCGGGCCGGCAGAACCGGCGCAACTCGGCCTCCGTCCAGCGCGAATTGACCATGAACCGGGTCAAGCGGCGCACGGCGAATCCGAGCGCCGGCGCCATGTAGAGCTTCGCCCTCGGGTTCAGCGTGTCTCGCCGGGTCAACAGAAAAAGGTCGTGGATGTAGGGAACCACCCTCGCCCCCGCCGCGATGCTGAGCGGGATCGAGGGCGGGAACCCCGGACACAGGATCAGGGAAGCCGGATTGGCCAGCGCCATGACAGGCAGCCGCACCATCTGCTGCCAGATCAGGGACGCCGTTCCCTGCGACGTCACGAAGCGGGCGTCGAGCCCCTGGAGCGCCTGCGCGGAGAAAAGCCCGAGCGTGACACGCTCGATTCCCGTCACGTGACGGCCGAGATGGGTGTGGTCGACGATGATCACGCAGGCCCGCCCGGCGCCGCCGCATGACCTGTCGCCCGACCCTGGATGCCGGCATGAACGTCGTACAGACGACCCAGCAGAGCCTCGACCGTGGACCCCGCGATCGCCCGTGAAATGCGGTCGGGATCCATGCCGCCCTGGCGTATGGAAGACCACACGGCAAGGCAGACATCCGCAAAGGCCCGATCCATGCGGGGCGACTCCTCGTTGAAGTCCAGCATCTCTCCGCTTTCGCCCGAGGCGATCAGATGCGCAAGTTGCGGAAGCTGGACGGAAACGACGGGCCGCCCCGCCGCAAGGCATTCCAGCACGAACACCGGGGTTCCTTCGAATTCGGACGTCAGAACGCCAATGTGCATTGCAGCATAAAGTTCCGCAATCTCGCGTGCGGTGCGAAATCCGTGCAGCACCCACTTGTCCGCGACGGCCGAAAAGCCCTCGATCTCGTTCGGATCGCTCTTGCCGACATAGTGGAACTCCACCTGTCCATCGAGCGCCTCGTCCAGCAGGCGGGTCACGCGCACCATCATCTGCGGACGTTTGAAGAGGTCGAGCCGGCCCATGAAGGTCAGCTTGAGCGGTCCGTCCAGGCCCTGAAAGGGCTTCGGCCGGAACACTTTCGTGTCGACGCCGACCGTCAGCGTCTCGACCTTGTCGGCGAACCGAGGATAGGCCGCCCGGACACGGCGGGATCCGTTCTCCGTGACGCAGAAGAAGCGCACGCAGTGGCGCACGGAGAAACGCTCGCTAACATCGTGGATGAACCAGTAGCGCTTGAGGAGCGAATCCATCGCCTTCGTCGGGTCGCCCTCGCCATGCAGCATCTGCACGAACGGAATGCCGAGAAGCCGGCAGGCCCATGCGAACTCGACGCGCTGGATGTCGGCGCTGGCTCCGGTCTCCCGCGCCAGACGGCGCAGCGTCCCGCCATGGCGCAGCATCGCGAACAGGAAGTTGAAGGTGAGCGAGCCCGTGATGCTGCGGGCCGCGGTGTGCAGCGCCTCCCCCGGAAAGTGCAGCAAGGGCAGGAACTCGAAGCTCTCGCCGTCGAGTTCGGCCACCGTCAACTGCCCCAGCGGAAGCCGCCCCGTATCGTCGATCCCGACGTGGATGACCCGCACGCCGGCCCGCGCATTCCGGATGAACTGCCGGACATGGGTCTCGATGCCGCCGACCTTCTGGCCGCGAGGGTCGAGCGGATGGATCAGGAGAATGGTTGTCACGGGTGACGTTCGACCCTGTTGGCGCCCGACAGGCGCAGCCGCAGCGATTCGGCGAGAAGCCCGGGCATGACGGCGAAGGAGCGCGCGTAGCGCATGAACAGTTGGCGCGGGTTGTGGACCAGGCGCCAGAGCCATTCCATGCCGAGCCTTTGCCATGCGACAGGCGCCCTTCTCTGGGCCCCCGCGATGAAGTCGCTGGCCGCGCCGGTGCACAGGAGGCCGACCCCCGTCGCCTTCTCCCGGATCCTGGCCGCGAAAAGCTCCTGCTTCGGTGCACCGAGCCCGATGAAGCACAGACGCGCACCCGACTCCGCGATGGTCCCGATCAGCGCGTCGGCCTCGGGAGAAAACGCGTCGAACCCGCGCGAGGGCGCCCTGAACCCGCGCACGTCGAGGCCGGGACAGTCCTCCTTCAACCGGGCGACGGCCTTCGAGAGGGTCTCCTCCGACGATCCGACCAGGAAGATGGGCAGGCCCGCCCTGGCGGCGGCCGCGCACACCGGCACGAACATGTCCGAACCGGTGGTCCTTTCCACCGCACACCCCTGCAGCAGCCCGCACGCGACGATGGGAAAGCCGTCCGCAGTGACGATGTCCGCGCTCGCATAGGCGGCGCGGAACTGCGGGTCCCTGCGAAGCTTGACGACGTGGTCCAGGTTGAGGGTGTAGACCGAAAAGGACTTCCCCGTGCCGGCTTGAGCGAGGATGGCGTCGATCGCCTCAGGGATGTTTCTGACGGTGATCGACTGGCCGTCCACCGTAAACAATCCGTCCGTCAACGAAGCCTCCTTCGGCGCCGACTGGCTCGCAAGCACAACGCACCTGCGGGGGAAGCAGGATCCGCGGGTCATACCCGGGAGGCGACAGCATAGGGACACCGATCAGCCGATCAAGGTTAATCACATTCGTCATTTATGATTGAAAGCACTGACTTGACATGGCCGGTTCCCCCTCCGCTGATGAGAATCCCGTGCCTGCAATCCGGGTTGTTGTGACGGAGCGCCAGGGCGGCTCGTCCGCGCCGCCGGACGGGGGCAGGCCGACGACAGCGCCGCAACTCCCTCGGGCGGTCGCCACCGGGTGAACTGGAGATTTCGATGACCCAATCCGCCGATGCCGAGGGACGCTGCACATTTCTGGGGATCGAACTGGTGATCGCGCCGGGCGCGCTCGTGCCCCGCGCGGAAACCGAGTTGCTGGGCCGCACGGTCCTCGAGCTTCTCGCAGAAGGTCCGCCCCGCCCGGTTGTCGTCGACATGTGCTGCGGGTCGGGAAACCTGGCCTGCGCCATCGCCGCCGCGGTGCCGGACGCCGTGGTCTGGGCAAGCGACCTGACCGATGACACGGTCGGCCTTGCCCGCCGGAACGCGGAGCGCCTGCGGCTGGACGGCCGGCTCACGGTCGCGCAGGGCGATGTCTTCGCTGGCCTGCAGGGACGCGGCCTGGAAGGACAGGTCGACGTCGTGATGTGCAACCCGCCCTACATCTCGGCGGCGCGGCTGGCGGGTGACCGGGCCTACCTGCTGGAGAACGAGCCAAGGGAAGCCTTCGACGGCGGCCCCTACGGGATCTCGATCCACCAACGCGTGATCCGCGAGGCCCTCGACTTCCTGAAGCCGGGCGGCTGGCTTGCCTTCGAGTTCGGCGAGGGCCAGGGACGCCAGCTCGAGCTGCTGTTCAAGCGCGCCGGCGCCTACGAGACGCCGCAGCTGAAGAATGACGAGACAGGCAGCCCACGCGTCGTCGCGGCCCGTCGCAAGCCATCCGATTGAGATCGAAGTTAAATTAAGGTTGATGTCGATCATTGCAGGCAACTGGGCCGGCCTGCTAGCAGGTTTGCTAAACGATAGGTTACATTAGGTCCATGTGCGGTATCGCTGGTTTCAAAGGTTTCGCGGACGATCCGGCCTCGGCGGAGACCCTCCTCTCCCGCATGATCATGCGGGTGCGCCATCGCGGTCCCGACGGCCAGGAGACGTGGACGGACCAGGACGTCGGCTTCGCGCACGCCCGCCTCAGCATCATCGACCTCGCGTCGGGCACGCAGCCGATGACGAATGCGGCGGGCGATGTCTGCATCACCTTCAACGGCGAGATCTTCAACTACGTCGAATTGCGCCAGGAGCTCGCCGCGGAGGGATACCGGTTCAGGACGACGTCCGACACCGAGGTCATCATCGCCCTCTACGAGCGGGACGGCATCGATGTCGTCCAGTCCCTGAACGGCGACTTTGCCTTCGTCATCTGGGACCGCCGTCGTCGGCGCCTCCTGATGGCCCGCGACCGCATGGGTGTCAGGCCGCTCCACTACGCGGTGAAGGACCGCGCCATCGCCTTCGCCTCGGAGGTGAAGTCACTGCTGGCCCTCCCTGCTATCTCCGCCGACATCGATCCCGTCGCGCTGAGCCAGATCTTCACGACCTGGGCGCCGCTGCCGCCGCGCACCGCCTTCAAGGGCGTCAAGGAATTGCCGCCGGGCCATCTGCTGGTCTGGGAAAACGACGCGGCGACGGTGAAGCCCTATTGGCGGCTGCAATTCCCCGACGCAGCCGACGACCGCGTGCCGGGGGATGCCGAGGCCGGCCGCCTGCGTGACGAGCTTCTCGACCTGCTGGTCGACGCGACCCGGATCCGGCTGCGCGCGGACGTTCCCATCGGAAGCTATCTCAGCGGCGGATTCGATTCGTCGTTCGTGTCGGCCCTGGCCCGCCGCGAGGTGTCCGATCGCCTGAGGACCTTCTCGGTCACCTTCGAGAACCCCGAGTTCGACGAGAGCGCCGAGCAGCAGGCGATGGTCGCCGCGCTCGGAACGGATCACACCTCCGTCCTCTGCCGCGCCCGCGACATCGGCGACTTCTTCCCGAAGGTCATCGAGCACACCGAACGCCCGATCCTGCGCACGGCACCGGCCCCGCTCTACCGTCTGGCCCAGACTGTGCGCGAAAGCGGATACAAGGTCGTCCTTACCGGCGAAGGAGCCGACGAGGTCTTCGCCGGCTACGACGTCTTCAAGGAAGCGAAGATCCGCTCTTTCTGCGCTCGTCAGCCGGATTCCGCCTTCCGCCCGCTTCTGCTGCGCAAGCTCTACCCGTATCTCCCGGCCTTCCGCGGCCAGCCCCAGCGCTACCTCGAGAGCTTCTTCGGCGTCGGTTCGAACGACGCGGATGACCCTCTGTCCGCGCTCGTTCCGCGGTTCAAGTCGACGGCCGGTGCCAAGGACTTCTTCTCGCGCGACCTGCGCGACGCAATCGGCGCATACGACCCCCTCGCCGACATGCGCGATGGCCTGCCCGCCGACTTCATGCGGTGGCATCCCCTGAATCAGGCCCAGTACCTGGAGACGACGCACCTGCTGCCGAACTACATCCTGTGCTCGCAGGGCGACCGGATGGCGATGGCGCATGGCGTCGAAGGTCGTTTCCCCTTCCTGGACCACCGCGTCGTCGAGTTCGCGTCGAAGCTGCCAACCACGCTCAAGCTCAAGGTCTTGCGCGAAAAGCATATCCTGCGCGAATGCGCGCGCGGCCTGCTTCCCGATGCCATTGCCGAGCGGACCAAGCAGCCCTACCGCGCACCGGACAGCCAATCCTTCGTCGGCGATGCCGAACCGGCCTACATCCCGGACCTGCTGAGCGAACAGAGCATCCGGCAAGACGGCCTCTTCGATCCGTCGGCGGTGCGGATGCTCCACCAGAAATGCCGCGGCGGCCGCTTCGTCGGCAACCGCCAGAACACGGCCTTCGTCGGGATCGTGTCGACGCTGCTATGGCGCAGGTCGTTCCAGACCCCCGCGCGCATGCCGGCCGCCCAACTCGAAACATCGCCCTCCTGAGAGATACGACATGTCCCAAGACGTTACCCTCGCCATCCGGACCTTCATCGCAGAGAACCTGCTGTTCAAGGCCGACGGCGGCGACCTTGCGAACGAGACATCGCTGATCGAGGCCGGGATCATCGATTCGACCGCGGTTCTCGAACTGGTGTCCTTCGTCGAGAGCGAGTTCGGCATCAGCGTGGGCGATGCCGAGATCATTCCGGAGAACCTGGACTCCATCGACACGATCGCGCGGTTCGTCACCGCCAAGCTTGCGGCCAAGGCAGCCTGAACGCAGCCGGGAGTGGAAGTTCGATGCGTATCGAGACGTTCCTGACGCAGAGCGCGAAGCACCATCCCGACAAGTGCGCCCTCGTGGCGGGACAGGTCCGGCTCAGCTATCGCGAGATCGACCAGCTTACGGACCGTCTTGCGGGAGCGCTGGTCGCGCACGGCTTCGCCCGCGGCGACCGGGCCGTGATCTTCATGGACAATGCGGTCGAGGCCGTCGTGTCCATTTTCGCCGTCCTGAAGGCCGGCGGCGTCTTCAGCCCGATCAATCCATCGACGAAGGCCGACAAGCTGGCCTACGTGATCAACAACTGCCGCGCGACCGCCTTGCTGACCCAGGGGCGGCTGGCCGAGGTGGCCCTTGCCGCCATCGAGACCACGCCGTCGGTGAGCATCAAGGTTCTTGCCGGAGAGGCCAAGGGCGGGGCGGACGGGTTCCTGCAGTGGCAGGACCTCATCGACGCCGGCCAGGAGCCGCCCCGCGATCCGGGCATTTCGGTGGACCTCGGGATGCTCGTCTACACGTCGGGATCGACGGGCTTTCCCAAGGGCGTGATGATGACGCACGACAATGTCGATGCGGCGGCCACGTCGATCACGACCTATCTCGAGAACACGGCCGAAGACATCATTCTCAGCGCCCTGCCGCTGTCGTTCGACTACGGCCTCTACCAGCTGCTGATGGCGTTCAAGATGGGCGCGACGCTCGTCCTCGAGAAGAACTTCACCTTCCCGCACGCCGTCCTGCAGAAGATCGTCAAGGAAGGCGCGACCGGTTTCCCGCTCGTTCCCACCATGGCCGCCCTCCTGCTGCAGATGAAGGAACTGCGAGGGGAGGACTACCCGACCCTGCGCTACATCACCAACACGGCGGCTGCACTTCCGCCGGCGCACATCATGCGCCTGCGCGAGATCTTTCCCCACGTCACGCTCTACTCGATGTATGGGCTGACCGAGTGCAAGCGCTGCACATGGCTTCCGCCGGCCGAACTGGCCAACCGGCCGGGATCGGTGGGAATCGCCATCCCGAACACCGAAGCCTATGTCGTCGACGACGCGGGAGCCCGCGTTCCACCCGGCGTCGTCGGCGAACTGGTGATTCGCGGGGCCCATGTCATGAAGGGCTACTGGGAGGACCAGGCCGCCACGGACCGGGCCCTGAAGCCGGGACCATTCCCGTGGGAGAAGGTGCTCTACACGGGGGACCTGTTTCGCACCGACGATGACGGGTTCCTGTACTTCGTCGGCCGCAAGGACGACATCATC